>DAOUEM010000549.1:0-6529 GCA_034430555.1 Anaerolineae bacterium
CTGCTTGTTTAATCCCCGTAGCCTGCATCGGTATTTACATTTCTCTAATAAAACGCCCTTGACAGTCCCAAGCTAAAGCTGTATCATGTCAACATAGTTGAGTTCAATAATATCTGAATGGATTTGTATTGTGAGGCGCGGACGTAAACGACGTTGGGATTTCTGGAAGGAATGGGCGGACTCTATCGCGGGTGAAGACCTGCCGCCTGATCCCCGCGCATGGCGCGCTTACTTTGCCGAATATATGGGGATGCCGCCGGGCGAACACTGGCTGTTTAAGGCACGGCGCTTCAAACCCTGGCACATGGGCGACATCATGTTCAATCCGTTTGTCAGCGCCTGGCTCAGCAAAGGCGGTGGCCTGCTGCCGTTGTATGCGCTGTACCTATTGAGCCAGTCGCCGCGATACGGGCATGAGATCATGACCATACTGGAGGAACGGACGGAGGCGCAAGGGCTGGCCAATCCTGCCGCCCTCTACCCACTGCTCAACGAAATGGAATCGCGCGGTTTTGTGGAGAGTGAATGGGACGACCCGGTGAAACGAACCCGGCGTCGCTACACCATCACCGAGATCGGAGTAGAAGAACTGGCGCGGCTCAAAGCCGTCATGCGGCCCAAGCTGCGTGAAGCCATCGAAGTCTTAAAAGATATGCTGGACGAATTGGAATCTGATGAAGATGAGGAGGAATACCCCCATGACCGAGAAGAATAAGAACGGCGAGAAAGTGCTCTTTAGCTGGCGCGCGATCCAGGGCGAAGATGGCAGCATTCGCACCGAAAGTTATGCGGACCCTGAGTGGAAAGAGTCTGGGCCTGGGCAGCACGGCCTCTGGGGACACCGGCGTGGGCATATGGGATCAATGGGACCGATGGGGTCTATGGGTATGCGGTTCCGCAAACGTCGAATGGGCCGGGAAAAGACCCGCGACATGCTTGACTGGTTCGAGGCGATGTACGACGAGTTTTACGGCAGGGATGAGCCGGCCGATTCACAATCCGAGGCCTGAACACGGCACTGCCACCCAGTCTGTAACGCTACACGGATTCCATGCGGGAAGCAGCGTATTCCTCCCGGTGGAATCCGTGTTTTCTGGTCAGGGCCGGGTACAATAGCCGGAGTTTCTAGTCGAATCGCAGAATACGAAAGTGCCTATGTCCAATATGACCGCCTCTTCGCCGCTCCTGAGCCGCCGCAATATCCTGATTATGTGCTGTCTGACCGTACTGCTGGCCGGTGTCTACTGGATGACTTACAGCGGCAACCTGCTGACCAGCGATGAAGCTCAGTTGTTTGATGGGGTAGAGAGTCTGGTCCGGCGTCAGAACATCCAGTTGAACCTGGCCTTGAGCTACCGGACGATGATCAGTTTTCCGGTGGCTGATGTTTTTCCTGCGCCCCTGGTCGATGCCGAGCCGATGCAGATTCTGGCCGGCGCATTGTTATTCCGGTTGGCGGAATGGTTTCCTGGTGTAGGGCTGCTGCATACCGTATGGCTGCTCAATGTATTGGTGGCGGCAGTGGGCGGCGGGCTGTTTTTCCTGTATGCGCGCGCGCTGGCCTATTCGGAGCGGGTGGCGATCGCTGGCACCCTGTTGTACGGATTGGGGACCATTGTCTGGCCCTATTCCAAAACTTTTTTTCGGGAACCCTTGGCGATGGTGCTGCTGTTCGCTGCGGCCCTGTGCCTGAACGCCTGGCGAGACCGGTGGGGGCGCTCGCGGAGCTGGATGTGGTTGGCAGGCTTTCTGTCCTTTTACCTGATGGGCTTGTTGACCAAGGAAGCCGCCTTACTGAGCATCCCGATTATTATTGGCCTGGTAATCCCTGATCTGCGGTCGCGGCCCGGTTGGCGGCGGTTGGTGGTGGTGGTGGGCGTGGCCCTGTTGCTGCTGATCATCGGAGTGATTGTATTGGGCCTGGTGTTGGAAGTCATGCAGGTGCGCCGCACGTATAATCCACTCCTCCGGATAATGTCGATCGGTGGTAAGGGTGAGTTCGTGGGTTATGCCTTTACCAGCTATCTTTTCAGTCCAGGCCGGAGCCTGTTTGCTTTTTCACCGATATTATTACTGGGCATCCCTGGTGTGGGTATCCTGCTGCGCCGCCGCCGCTACCGCGAAGCCGCCGTACCCCTGTTGGCCGTGTTTGTTTTTGTGGCCGGTTATGCCGTTATCCGACACGAGCACTGGTTTGGCGGGTTATCCTGGGGACCGCGCTACCTGGTGCCGTCAACGCCGCTGGCATTGCTGGCAGTGCTGCCGATTTTACAGGCATTTGAGCAGGGCCGGTTAACGCGGTGGGGACGGTGGGCGGTCGTACTGGTAGCCGGTCTCAGTATCTGGGTGCAGCTCTATAGTATCCTGCCCAAGCAGGATGCGTACTTCGAAGTACTCAACCGGCGGGGGGTGATTGCCTGGGAGGGCGGCACCTGGCATCTTGACCAGTCGCCTTTTGTAATTAATCCTGGCCTGTTGGGGCAGGTTCCGCTAGATTTTGCCTGGGTGCGCGTACAGGACGCAGGCTTATGGCTGCCGGTCACGGCAGCAGGGGTGATCGTGGGGGCAGGGCTGACCCTGTGGTGGTGGCGCCGGCACCCGGTGATCTCGCGGCGTGGCCTCCTGCTGACCGTGCTGGCACTCGGGATCGGGCTGACGGCCTCGGTGGCGGTCGGGTTGCGCAGCATCTACCGTGATCCGCGTTACCTCGGCCAGTTCGATGCGCTGCACGGCGTGCTGGACTTGTTTGACGAGAGCGCCCGTCCGGGCGATATCCTGGTGCTGCCCAACACGGATTACCAGGAATACATGATGAACTACTATCGTAATCGCGATGTGCCCGTTTTTGTGCTTAAGGTGTCGCCCGGCGAACAGTCCAGTCCGGAAATGCCGCCTGTTCTCGTCGACACGAACCCCGACCGGTTAATTGAAGCGCGCACCAACGTGTTCCTGTCCAATCTGCCGGAGTACACGGATCGGATATGGCTGTTCAACAACAGCGGACCCTACACCGGGTTTACGGTCCGGCCGGTGGAGTGGTTCATGGCGCGTCACTACTTCCCCGTGCAGGAGCTAAAAACAGACGAATCGGCCAGGCTGATACTATATGCTGTGGACAGCAGTGCCCCGCCGGACCAGGCCATGCGCTGGCCGCAAGTCATCACCGATGCTCGCTTTGGCGAGGTCGTCGAACTGGTCGGCTTCGACCTGCCCGCGGCCCGCTGGCGGGAGGGGCCGTTTGTTGGGCGCGACCCCGCGCGCACTTTCTTTTATCCAGGCGAAGTCGTGCCGCTGTCCTTGTTATGGCGTGCCCTGGATACTCCGGCGCTGGATTATAACGTCGGCCTGTTTGTACTCAACGCGGAAGGGAGCGTCGTTGCCCAGCGCGACCGCGCGCCGCAGGATGGCTTCCGGCCAATGAACACCTGGCGGCTTGGCGAAACCGTGCGCGACAATCACGGCCTTCAACTACCACCCGACCTGCCACCAGGGACGTACCAGTTGTGGGTCAAGGTCTATGCCTGGCAAACACAGGAACCGCTGCCGGTAGCCGGCGACTCGGCTAACCCGGATGGCGAGACTGCTTTCCTCACCGTTATTCAGGTTGAGGGGAGCACTTCCGCCGACTAGCCCAGGGGGTTGCGGTTATTGGGCACGCAGCGGTAGAGTTTCGTCCGGGCTGTCTGGTCCGCCTGCCTGCTCTCTTTTCGGGGCCGTAGGCAACTCGTCGGGACTGTTGGGTTTGGCCGGCGCCGGCTGGTTGGCCGCCGCGCCCATCATGCGACGAATGGCTTCCAGCTCGTCAGGGGTAAGCGCGACCTCGTCGTTGCCAAAGGCCTGGTCGAAAGCCATCTGATGGAACAGCGACAGGCCGGCCATGTTGGGCAGCGGCGTGGCACTCGGTGCGACGCCTTTGGGGTTTTCCTCGTTGCGCATCATCAAGATACCGGACGCCAGAAATGCCACGCCGACCCACTGGATGCCGCTCAGGCGCTCACCCAGGAAAAAGAAGGCCAGCATCAAGGAGAGGCCGATTTCCGTCATGGCGATCAGCGCTGTTTGCAGGCCGCCCAGCGTCTTCACCCCCAGGAACATGGTCAGCCGGGCCAGAGTGGTGCTGGCGGCCAAAGCGACAATAGCCGTCATCGCGCTGCCGGATATCGTCCACACCGGGTCGACGATGCCGTAGGCCAGGCGGGCCATCGTGACGATTACGGCCATCGTGGTCAGCACGTAGAGGGTCATGGTCTGGGCCGGCATCTCGTACAACACCCGCTGGCTGAGCAGCATGGTGCCGGCAAACATCAGGGCATTACCCAGCATCAGGCCGATGCCCAGCCAGTTGAGGCTGCCGCTGGACATGCCGGTCAGCAGCAGCAGGGCTATCAACGCCAGGGCCACCCGCAGCCTGGTCCGGTAGGTGATATGCTGTCCGCCCATACGAGCCAGCAGTACGGCGAACACGATGTACATGCCGTTCAGGAGTTGGGTCAGGCTGGCATCGAGGTAGTTCAGGCCCATGTAATACATGAGCGAGCCGATGCCGTTGACGGTCCCGACTACCAGACAGCCCAACAACCCGGCAGGGTAGATGTAGATGTAGCGACGCCAGAAGGCCAGGTACAGCGCCCACAGGATGGCGGCGGCAATTACGGTCCTGACGGCGGCTACCGTAAACGGATCGGCGCCGCCCTGGTAAGCCAGCTTGCCAAATAACGGAGCCATGCCCAGGAAAACGGGCGATAAAAATGGGATGAGCATCTCCAGGCGGACACTGCTTTTCATATGCTGGGTTTATCCTGGCCTTGGCGCTTTCCGGTAACGGTTCAAAATGCCTGTAGTGCTGTCCGTTCTGGCTGCCAGACTCATGGCGGCAATGACCGGCACTGTCTGAGCCTTACTGCGCGTTATCTCCACCTTTAGCGGCGCGCTGTTGGCGCTGGTTCGTGCAATCTTCGCAGAAGCCGGTATAACAGGCGTGCGCGGTTAGCAACGTTAACCCGTGCGCGTTGGCCCATGCCAGGGCGACGTCCTGGATGAGCTCGGGATCGACCGGTACCATGGCGCCGCATCCCCGGCAGGTCAGGTAATGGTATTCCAACCCACCGGCAATGCGATAGTACTCGCGTTTATGGTCGGGGTCCAGGTAACGCGCTTCCACCAGGCCCAGATCGACAAAAAGCTGCAATGTACGGTAGACGGTCGCCAGACTGGTGTCGCCTTCATGCCGGGAAGCCATGGCATAAATCTGTTCGGCATCCAGAAAAGTCTGTTGCAATCGCAGCAAATCGAGTAGGAGCTGGCGCTGAGGGGTCAGACGGAAACCCGCCTGGCGAATCCGGTCTTCGGCCTCCTCCGGCGTTGGGATGAAATCAAGATTGCTCATGATGCTTCTCTTTGCGACGACTCCGCACCCATTGTGTACCAGAATAGTACCATGAGCAATGATGGGTGTCACCCGAATAGCTTACAAGCTGTCTCCTAAAATGAGGTGGGTTACCTGCTTGAAACGGTTTTGTTCAAAGATGGTATGCCAACGATCGGGTTTTGTTGTGTCAATATCCTGTCAATAATTGTGAGTTGGGCAGCGGCTATGCTCCACAATCTTCGTTTTCGGGGTAGAATCATCGTTGGTTGCCTGAAAACCCATGGTTAGCGACTGCGGATAAAGGACCAAATCGCGTGACCGAGATCATATGTCAAACCGATAGTTACTTGCAGGCATTTGCCGCCACCGTTACGGCCGTCGATGAGGAGCAGCGCGCCGTTGTCCTCGATCGCACCGCCTTTTACCCTGGCGGGGGCGGGCAACCTGCCGACCAGGGCACGTTGGAATTCGACGCCGTGACATCCCTCGTGACTACGGCGAAAAAGGCGGGCGACGGCGTTCTCCATTTTATAGCCGACGGTGGACCGCTGCCGGCGGTGGGTGAGACCGTCCACGGTGCGATCGATTGGGAGCGTCGCTACCAGTTGATGCGGACGCATACGGCCATGCATATCTTGTGCGGCGTGGTGTGGCGTGACTACCGTGCGAGCGTCACCGGTGGTAACATGGAACCGCTTGGCGGGCGGATGGATTTTGAGTTTGAGCGTTTGGATAAAGAACTGGCGCAAGAGATCGAAGCGCGAGTCAACAGCGAAGTAGCCGCCGCCCGCCCGGTCAGAGTGGCGATACTCCCCCGCGATGAGGCTTTCCAGATTCCGGACCTGATCCGCACCAAGATCAACCTGCTGCCGGCGGGTATCACCGAGGTGCGCACCGTTGAGATCGTAGGGCTGGATTTACAGGCTGACGGCGGCACCCACGTCGCCAATACCTCTGAAGTTGGGCACATCACGATCACCAAAATCAAGAATAAGGGTGGGATTTTTAAACGGATTTATGTCCAGCTGGATGCGCAGGTGCAATAGTGGTTATGGTGAGTAAAGGCATGCCTGATGTTACCACCGGTTGAGGCAGATGAAGAATTGATCGCGCATGGCCTGTACCAGCAGTTACGCCGGGGACAGCCCACCCGCGTCCAGG
>DAOUEM010000550.1:0-3704 GCA_034430555.1 Anaerolineae bacterium
GGAGGAGTGACCAACGCCGCCAGGGGGATATCGTCAAAGCCGACGATCGACACGCTGTCGGGAACCGCGCGGCCCAATCCCGCGCAGGCCTGCAGTGCACCAACAGCGACCAGGTCATTGAAGCACAAGAGGGCAGTCAACTCGTGGTGCGTGGTCAGCAATTCCAAAGCCACTTCCTGCCCTCCTTCCACAATGGGGGAGCAAGGCCGCACCCAGTCATGGTTGTACGCCAGACCGGCGTCAGCCAAGGCGGCGCGGAAACCAGCGACGCGCTGGCGGCCGCCGCTGGAAGAGGCAGGGCCAGCGAGAAACCCGATGGCTCGATGGCCGGCCTTGAGAAGATGCTCGGTAGCCATCCGGCCACCCTTCTCGTTCTCGACAAACACCATCCCCACGCTGTTCTCCTCCAACCGCCGGTTGACCAGCACGACAGCCGGGTGTCGCACCAGCATCTCCTTCAGTTGCATCTCTTCGAGTCGTGAGCTGCACAGAACCACCCCATCTACGCGCTTCTCCTCCAGCGATCGCAGCACGTCTATCTCACGCCGGGGGTCCTCCTCGGTGTTGCACAAGAAAACGTTGTAGCCCTCGTCATAGGCCATTTGCTGCGCCCCGAGAGCCACCTCGGAGAAAAAGGGGTTGGCGACATCCGGCACCACCAGACCCAGCGTACCGGTATGTTTGGTGACCAGGCCGCGGGCAATGTCGCTGGGACGATAGCCCAGCCGCTCGATGACGGTTTGGATACGCTGGCGGGTGGCTTGACTGACACCCTCTTTGTCATTGATGACGCGCGAAACAGTCATCAGCGAAACGCCAGCTTCGCGGGCAACATGGGCCATAGTGATGCGTTTGGTCATTGGTGTCCAACTCCCTCGCAATGTGGTAGCGTTAGGTGGGGGTGCTAACGTTAGCGCTAACGTTAGCGCTAACATTATAATACGCCTTTTGCGAATTGTCAATAAAGCCAATCACAGTGCGTCAGGCTCTGAACAACCTGAGAACAGCCCCCCCCCCTTAAATGGGTGGCTCACCGATCTGAGGTATACCCTCCAGGATACAAGCTCATAACCCGGAGGTCCCAGGTTCGAATCCTGGCCCTCTACAGTATGGATACGCTGACAGTTCCGGTTCGTATATGATGCGTTCATCAGGGTACGATGCCTTTGGGGTTCTCATAGACACCTCCGGCGTGGAGTTCTGATAACCCCTGTCCCGTCACGGGATTAGTTTTGCGCTATTGCCATTTTTCAGCAGCGTGGAAACTTGCGCGAAGGGTCAGAGCGTGGTAGAATGAATCAGTCTGTGCCCCCGTAGCTCAGTTGGATAGAGCACCGGCCTCCGAAGCCGGTGGCCCGCGTTCAAGTCGCGGCGGGGGTACTTATTTTTTCCCCATTCCCCTGGAGAGCATTGACGCCCTGCTTCTACAGGACGTCAATGGCCGAGGTCCCTACCACGTCAGTTTAGAGACCTTCCCGTTGGAAAACGAAGCTACCTGTCGGTGACATCGACGGCGTAGTTCGCATAGAGCCGCTGCTTCCCCGACTCCGCGCTCAGCAATATGTACAAGCCTTTGACATCCTTCGGAACCGCGACCTCGGTCGTCCATTCCGCTTTATCACCTGCAGGGGTTATTGGTACGGACACGAGATCCGGGGTTTCATAAAGACCATAGATGATACCGTCTTCACCGATAACGGGCGGGTTGCCAATATGGACATAGGTGGGGTACTCGCCGGGGTTGGCAGTTTGCCACGCGAATTGCAGACCGTTATCGGTACGCTCAGCACCGGTGAGGGTGAGAACTACATCATTGATGGCGGTGATTTCGATATCGACCTTCTGGACCAAACCCTCCATCGGTTCGGCGATCGGATACGTCAGGTCCGTAGCAACCTCGTCGAGGTTTATCTCTAGCTTCCCCTCGCCCTTGTTCGCTTCCGGTTCGTAGTAATTATACTGACCGGTAAAGTAGATATAGTCGATGGAGAGTGCAGCCCCAGAGGTAGCTTCTGCCCCCTCACACTCCACGTAGATAAGCTGGGTCACCGGTTCGGCCTTTGTCCCGGCAATAAAGCCCCGCATCTGGAAACCCGGGGCCAGGCGGTGGCCGCCCGAACTGACGAAAACCGTATCGCAGTTTGTGGTCTTGCCGCCAGCCTGAAGCACAGCAGGCTTATCTGCCACGGCTTGCATGGCGCTCCAATCGCCAGTATCGTTTCGTATGGTAATGTCGACGTGCAGATCTCCGGCGTCGGATGTGCCGACGTTTGTAGCCACAGCGCTCCAACTTTCTGATCCGGCTGACGGACCATCTATGTCCTCAGGTAAGACAATGTAGTTGCAGGCAAGGGTAAGCAGAGCGTATACCAGGATTGGAATCAGTGCTTTTTTGATACTCATCATTCCTTTTCCTTGTCATCAGGTCTGTCATGGAGCAGCGGTGAATTTTGGAACGATCCCTTTGACCAACGAGATGACCTGCCAATAGTCGGCCGGAGCATCCGTCCCGCCATCCACGCCTTTTACAGTCTTTTCCTGATCGTCGTAAGAAACGGTGAGATAGTACCCATAGCACTGCCCGCAAGGGGTATGCCAGGTGTCATACATCTCATCCGTAAACCATCTATAACCAATGATGCCTGCGAGCAATGTATCCACCTCTTCCGGCGTTATTTGTTTCTCGACGGTATTCACACCGTCGCCGCCCACGATTCGCCCATCTGGATAAATGGCGTACAGCTCGTCGATGCAGTGGGGTCCACCGTTGCGCTCGTAGACGACCACCGCCCCGTCTTCCACGAACTCTGCGGCCATATCCCGGCGGTAGGGCTGAAGTTCGCAGGCAGATGTTGTTGTAGGTGTGCCGACGTCTGACCCATCCCCTGCTGAGTTTTGGATGACGTTGACCACGATCAAAGCCACGATGACCAAGACCACCGCGCCGCTGCCGCCAAATGCCAGCAGTCGCCGCCTGCGCGTGGCTGCCGACGGTGCACCAACCTCCTTCGCCCGGCGGCGACGGCCTTTCCGGGCAGCCAGAAAACTTTGTACGCCAATGAACATCAGCAGCAGCGCGGCGATGACGATTCTCGTCCACCAGGAACTCAAGCTTCCGTTGAACTGGATCAGGGTTTGCGTGATGCCGAGAACGAGCACGCCGAACAGCGTGCCGAACACGTACCCTTCGCCGCCGGTCAGCATCGTGCCGCCTATCACCACTGCAGCGATGGCATCCAACTCAAAGCCGTTTGCATACAAGCCATGCCCGGACAGCACAAAGATGCCCAACGCGACGCCTGCCAGCGCCGAGCAGAATCCGCTGAACGTGTACACCAGCACTTTGGTCGTGTTTACCGGCAAACCCATCAGTTGAGCGGATATTTCATTTCTGCCCTCATTGCCTCCAATGGCGTACATCGTGCGGCCAAAGCGCGTGTATTGGGCGATGTATATCGCCACCACCAAGAGGAGCATCCCGACGACTGCGGAGATGGAGACAAAATCCCCCGTCTGAGCAACGGGATCGCTCAATCCCGGGATCAGGATCCTTGTCTGCCCAAGAATGGTATAGATGCGGTTGTTGCTGATGGCGATCGCATCATCGCTGATGAAAAAGCACATACCACGGGCAAACCACATGCCTGCCAGGGTGGCGATGAACGGCTGCACCTTCAGGTAGGCAATAAAGCTTCCCATAACGG
>DAOUEM010000551.1:0-1601 GCA_034430555.1 Anaerolineae bacterium
GACGGTGCAAGAGGTCATTGTCAAGACAGGCGGGTTTCTGCTCAAGGAGGCCAAGCTTTTCGACGTCTATCGGGGCGAGCCAGTGCCTGAGGGCAGAAAGAGCCTGGCTTTTGCGCTAACGTTCCAGGCGCCAGACAAGACGCTGCGCGATGCCATTGTCGCCAAGCAAGTAGCGCGCATTGTGGGACAGCTCAACAAGGAGTTGGGCGCCGACTTGCGCAGCTAGCAGAGCCAGCCCGAGCATCCGGCGCGGACTGACCAACGAAAAACGGCGCGGACCAGTGTCATTCTGGTCCGCGCTTCAGCGTTCCATTGTGCCGGTCGTCTGGCGACGTCTCGGCACTCGTGGGTGACAACCCTACCAGCGGGACCTTCCGCCGCCGCCCTGTCCGCCCCTGCTGCTGGACCGTGGCTTGGCTTTGTCCACTCTGATCTCCCGGCCGTCTACCGACCGGCCGCTCAACGCTTCCATGGCGGCATCGGCGGCTTCCTGTGTCGTAAACTCGACAAAGGCAAAGCCCCGGGACCGGCCGGTGTAGCGATCGGTGATCAGGTTGGCAGATTCGATCTCGCCATACTCAGAAAACAGAGTTCGTATTGTGTCCTCGGTTGTATCGTAGCTCAGGTTGCCAACATACAAGTTCTTGGACATGATTACCAGCCCACCACGGTCACGTCGGTGGCTTGAGGCCCCTTCTGACCCTGCTCGACTGTGAACTCGACGGATTGACCCTCCTCCAGATTCCGAAAGCCGTCCCCTCGGATCGCGGAGAAGTGAACAAAGACGTCAGAGCCCCCCTCGCGCTCGATGAACCCATAGCCTTTTGCTCCGTTGAACCACTTGACGGTTCCAGTTTCTCGCTCGGACATGTTTCTTTCTACCTCTCACTTTTTTTGTTAGGAGGAAGGTCAAACTGGTCATCTCATACAAAAAGGCGTCCAGACTCGTAAGCCTGGGCGCCCATCCTTCCGTGTTCGATCCAGATCCTTACTTCATCCTACAGGGACATTGTACCATGTTTCTGCCGCGCTGTCAAGTTCTGCCAAGGGCGTTGCAAGGTTCAGTCATGCCGTGTGGTGTGCATTGTGGAATCATGTTTTCTTCTCCCACCTTGGTTCATATTTCCCAAAACGACGAGTTGATGGTATAATTGATGTTGTCAATCAGCATTGGACAGTATCAGAACCAGGAGAAACGCGAGCCCAGGCGCACAGGCAATCTATGTCCGACACTGTCAATCCGTACATACCCGGTCGACCCATTGATAACCCCAAGCTCTTCTTCGGACGGCGTGAAATCCTCGCTTCCATCCACGAGAGTCTGGTCAAGGGGCGGCGTGTGTTCACCCTCTCTGGCGCTCCGCGGATGGGCAAATCATCCCTGCTGCGGCAGATACCCGATCGCTTGCCGGAAGAGTACCTGGCTGTGCGGCTGGACTTGATGGACGAGGGTGCCAAGCACCTCGACTGGCTGCTGTGGCGGGTGGCCGACGCCGTCGGCCGGCAACTTGGTCAGCAACTGGATGTGAAAGACCTGGAACCGGCCTGGGCCGAATTTGAAGTTCACACCGACCGACTGTTGGCTGACTTTTGGCCCAAGG
>DAOUEM010000552.1:0-6880 GCA_034430555.1 Anaerolineae bacterium
CGGAAAAATCGCGTTTGAACTGAAGGACAGGCTGGTCGCCGCCGGGCCGTCGGAACTCGTCGGGTTATACGATGTCAACGCCGACGTGCTCGATGCGCTGATCGCGCTGGGTTACAGCATCGTGGAAGCGCAGGCCGCCATCCAGTCGATCCCACGCGACGCCCCGGACGACATCGAGACCCGCGTCCGGATCGCGCTGGGGTACTTCGGCTAGCCCGGCAAATGGTTACGACACCGCCTCGCCCAAACCAGGCATACCGGTACCGTTCGGGCGGCTCGCTGAGGCCGGCCATGGTAATCATCGCCATCACCCTGACGCTGGTCGTATTCCTGCCCGCTCATGACCTGAGGCTGCTGGCGCTGGTATTCGCCGCTCCCGCCCTGTTCTGGGCCAGCCGGGAACTGCTTCGCCGCCGGGCAGGTTTGCGGCTTGAGTCCGACTCGCTGGTCCTGCGCCATCCCGCCAGCCTGCGTCCGCTGCGCGTGCCCTATCGCCAGGTCGGCGGGGTCCTGGCCTGGCCGCGGGCTGATACGCTGGGAATCGTCTATTATCTGCCGCGCCCACCCTTCGAAGGTGAAGAGGACCCCCGTCCACCGCGCATCCGCACCACGATAACAGCGCCTGTAGAAAAGGCCGGGGCGGCGCTGGCAGGCCTGCGCGACCGTAGCGAGGCGGCACATGGCCCCAACGCCGATCGGAACATGCCGCTGTTGGCCGAAGCTGAAGTCGGGAAGCGCCTGCGCGGGCGCCGCTTCCGCCGCCGGATGCTGGCCGTAGTCGCTTTCCTGGCGATGCCGCTGCTCACCATCCTGGCATCCCGCCTGCTGTTTATCCTGATCAATGCCGTCCGCTACGTGTTGCCGAAGTAACGGCAGCATTTATACTGCTCCCGGATGCTCTTAGCCAAGGAAATAGCCTATGCCACCGGACAACCTGATCGGATGTCGCGTAGACGTGCTCGACAAAGGCTGGATCGAATTACAAGCCCTCATGGGCGATGACCTGGCGATCGTGAACGCCGCGCGCGTCAGCTTCCTGGGCGAAAGCAAAGGCAGCGATCCCGACAAAAAGCTGCTCTTTTACCTGCTCCAGCACCGGCACACCAGCCCCTTCGAAATGGTGGAGTTCAAATTCCGGGTTCGGGCACCGCTGGTGACATGGTGGCAGTGGGTCCGCCATCGCACCTGGAACTTCAATGCGCAGAGTGGACGCTATACGCCGTTTCAGCCCAATGATTTTTACGTACCGGAAGTCTGGCGCCTACAGGCCAGCGACAACAAACAGGCCAGTGAAGGCGAAATCACCGGCCCGGCAGGAGAAGCACTCACCCGAGAACTAATCGAGTATTACAGACACGGTTACCAATTATACGAGCAGGCGCTGGAAAAAGGCGTCGCCCGGGAAATGGCCCGCCTGTTTTTGCCCGGATTCGCCGTGTATTACACCTGGGTCGCCAAGATCGACGCCCACAACCTGATGCGCTTTATGCGGCTGCGTATGGCCCTGGACGCTCAATATGAGATTCGCTGTTATGCCGACGCGATCTACCGGCATTTTTTCCGTCCGGCACTGCCCTGGACGGCGGAAGCCTTCGAGCGCTTTGTGCTGGGTGAAGCCCCTCAATGATCGGCCTCAGCCGCCGCCGGAGTCGCCGCCATCATCAGAACCGGGTGGACTCTCATCAAGGACCGGGATCAGTTCGCCGCCAATCGTGTCGCAGTAGCCGGTGCGGGTCTCGTCCACCGGCGTGACCTCCCACCCATAAACCACGATAACTGCCAGGTCGATGGCATCCTCATCCAGCACAAACGTCTCAGCCGGCACGGTGAACGACCCGACGTCACTGTCCACCCAGCGAACGAGGACGGCCTCACCTTCCGGATCGGTGATGACCACCCGGTATTCGCTGGCATCCTCGATAGGCGTCCAGTACAGAGTCGGCGCCGTCCCCAGGATAAACGTCTCCTCCATCCGTTCGTACTCGGCCCGAAATTCGAAGCAGTTGGCCGGCAGCGTGAAGGTTGGCATGGCGGTGAAGGGCGGCGGCGTAATCGTCAGGGTACGGGTGGCCGTCGGCGCGACATAAGGCGTCCAGGTCGGCGGCAGCGGCGCGCGCGTCAAAACAAAGCGGGTGGCCGTAACCTCCGCCGTGAGCTCGGGAGTAGGCTCAAGGCTAGTGTCGGGGGCGGGGTTACAGGCCGCCAGCAACAGCACCGTCACAACCACAAACCAGCAGGATTGTTTCATAACCGGGTCTCCAGGACTAAATTGGAATCTCAGGTGGTAGGGAGGCGAACACAAAGCTGATCACCAGCCAGATCACGACTGCTGCCACGGCCAGCACCCCATATACCAGAAAATAGACCGCCCGCCGGGACGGAGGCAAGTGCGGCTCCCCACTGAAGCCGATCAACAGCCACCAGCCCACAATGTAGGCGACCAGCCCGCCCGCCCCCGCCAGCAAGAGCAGAGTCGTGGCACTATTGACGTTGGTCATCGTCGATGGCCCAAGCACCAGGCTGCCAATCTGAGACGCCAAACCGGCGGAAAGCAGCGCGATCACGCCGGCGATCAGCATCCGCACGATACGCGGCAGCCCGGCTATCTGCCCGGCCCAGGTGTCGATACGCGTGTCTACTTGCTGGCTCATTGAGAAGTACCCCTTATAAAGACGTGCGATCAAAACGGAAATGTCTTCGGGAAGCGATCTTCCCAGGCGATGCTTTTCTCTTCCTGTTCCAGGTAAGCCAGGATGAATTCATCCAGCAAGCCCTTGGAGAAGAAATCCTTCACGTTGGCCAACCGCACGCCGGTCCGCATGTCACGAATGTACCGGTCGCTGCGTTCCAGCGCATAAGTCCGGACCACGCTGTGTTTTTCAGCCGGCGGCATCTTACGTTTGCCGGCAGCGATTTCACCCTTGATCTGCTGGTAATCGGCAAACCAGCCCTCAATGTCGGTGCCATCCGGAATGGCAAATACCTGGACACGGGCATGCTCCTCTGTCAGGGAGTCCTTACCCACCCTTTTGTGCACACCCCGTTCGCCCTTTAGAAAACCAAACACGTTTGAGCCCTGGCAAAAGATGCCGATCTCGTCTACAGGATCATGCCGCGCATACTGCTTGAGCATCTCGCGGAAGTTCCCGGCCGTTATCCGGGCAAAACGCCCGGCGCCCGGCGCTTTTTCGTCGGGTTTCAGCAGGTAAAGCTCACGATCATAACCCTTGCGCTCCGCCCATCGCAGGTAGACCTCACTCACCTGGCGGAACCAGGCGTCATGGGGTTTTTCCGGCACGGTCGATGACATGCCCAGGGTCGTGATCAGCATCACCGCCTGGTTACGATGTGGCAGGTGGGCCGTCAGCAGTTCGATATTGAGGTAACTGACGGCGTTGAAGAATTCTTCATAGTCGGCGGCCAGTTCCGCCTGATAGCGGGTGTCACGCTCGCGATTGACGAGGATCGAAAAATCTTCCAGATACTCGGCTTTGTCCACCAACTGCTGCAAACGGCGCAGCAGGCGATCGAGGAAATAAAAGCGAGCCAGCTGGTCGCGCGCCCGAGCGCCATTATCCCAGAAATTCGGCTCAGAAGTCGCCTTTAACAGCCGTTCCTTTTGCGCCCGCATCTGCTGGACCGTCTGGCTCTCGTTCCATTCTATCAGCTGGCGGCGCAGTTCGGCGAAAGCCTCCACCAACCCGGCCCCATCCAACCGGGTCCGCCGGGCTCCGCGTCCGTCCATCGCGCCGGACAAAATGATGCTGCTGGTGCGATCGGCTTCATCAATGGGCACCATCTTGAGTGCGATCTGGCCGTCCTCGACGAATATCCGCAGCAGCGTCTGTTCATCGGGATTACGCTGCGCCAGAGCGCGCGCCATGCGGGAAACAACCAGCCGTTCGATCTCACGCTTGAGCGGCCTCGCCCCATAAATGGGCGAATAACCCTCCTTCAGCACCAGGTCGATCACCGGTTCATCAATCTCAACCAGGATGCTGCGCCGCGTGATGCCGTCACGCAGCAGAATCTCGCCTAACTCGCGGGCGGCGATCTGGCGCAGCGCCGGCAGGGTCAACTGTTTAAAGGCGACGATTTTATCGATGCGGTTGACAAACTCCGGGCGATAATAATCTTCCACCCGTGAACGGAAGTGGGTCTCCAGGACCTGGTCGTCATCCCCGCCAGCGGCATCCCGCACGAAGCCCGGCGAGCGCAGCGCCCGCTGGTTTGATCCCAGGTTGCTGGTCATGATGATGATGGCGTTGTGGAAATAGGTGGTGCGCCCATTGGCATCGGTCAGGCGGCCTTCGCCAAACACCTGCAGCATGATGTCATAAATGCGCGGATCGGCCTTCTCAAACTCGTCCAGCAGCAGCACACAGAACGGCTGCTCGCGAACCTGGCGCGTCAACTCGCCCTCGGTATTAAAGGCGCCGGTCAGGCGCGCCACGCCGTCCGCGCCGATATACTCGCTCATGTCGAAACGCAGCAAGCGGTTTTCATCGCCAAAGAGGTAGCTGGACAGAGCTTTGGCCATTTGCGTCTTGCCGACCCCCGTCGGGCCGATGAACATAAAGGTGCCCAGCGGTTTCTGGGGATCATTCATGCCCGCTTTGATGGTCATGATCAAGTCGACCATGCTGTGCACGGCCTCGTCCTGGCCCAGAATGCAGCTCTCGAAGTACTTGAGCACCTCGTCTGCTTCCAACCGGGCGCTGTCGGCGACGATGAACTCCGGCAGGCCGGTCTGGGCAGCAAAGGTAGCGATGACCTGTTCGCGCCTGACCACCGGCCGCAGGAAGCCTTTGCGCTCATGTTTGCTGTCGGCAGCGGCGCTCTCCAGCAGGCGAATGGCCTTGCCAGGGAAAGAGCGATAGGGCAGGAAGCGCCGCGCTAGTTCGACCGCGGCCTCCACCGAGGACGGTTCCAGGCGCAGGCCCATCTCCCGCTCCAGGTCGCGCGCCACGTGACTCGCCACGGAGAGCGTCTCATCTTCGCTCATCGGCTCCAGCCGCAGCAGGCGGAACAGGTTAATGAAACCCGGCGCCTGTCCTTCCCCCATGCGCAGGCGGTCTTCGCTGGCTTCGCCCATCAGCACGATCTCCCCGGCTTCCACATGCGGCTTGAGGGCCTGCGCCACGTTCTGATCGCTCTTGGACCAGCGTCCAATTTCGATCAGGCCGGGCAAATCTTCCACGAACAGGATGTGCTGCTTCTCGCGGCATTCGGCGACGATATCCTTAAGCCGCTCCTCCCAGGTGCCGATGTACTGCGCCCCGGCGATGAGTCGGTCCGGGGTGAGCATCCATATCTCGCGATCCTGGAGCGTGTTGTCGCACTCCTTGCGCTGGATGCGGCGTACGACTTCATGCAGGACAGAGGTCTTACCGGTCTCGCTGGCCCCGCTGATGAGCACGCTGTTGTTGCGCATCCCGGCCAGGGTCTGCAAAATGTTTTCGATAATACCATCACGCCGATAGGTCTTGCGGAAGCGCCCTTCCGCCGCCTGGGCCGTCAGGTTGATGCCGACCTCGCGCAGCGCCCAGAACCGCGGTTCCGCCTCACCCACGCCGCCTTCAAAAAAGCCCGACTCCTTGGGCTTACGAATGTGAACATCAACCTCCAGCTCTTCCAGCGTTTCGCGGCGCGCATGTTGGTAATCCAGCAGCTGGTCGAGCGCCAGCCCATCCAACCAGGCCGCCAGTTCGGTCGCCGCGGTCGCCTGCAATTCCTCGTGCTTGTACACATAAAACGTCAGAGGTGGTTGGCCCAGCTTTGGCACGGTGACGATCAACTGCCCGTCGTCGTCCTTTTTGACCAGCGTACTGAAGGTCAGGCGGACCAGCTCGCGCCGTTTTTTGCGCGTCTTGCGGTCGATAGGGCGCAGTTCGACCCGCACTTTGTGCATGGTCAGCGCACGGGCTTCCAGCAGGTTGTGCAGGTTATGCTGGGGAATGTCTTTGACGCGTTCTTTCAGCGCTTCGGTCAGGTCGCTTTTGATCTCGTCCAGGTTGATGCCGAACGTTGCCATGTCGTAAAAAGGCAGCGGCACCACGGTATACGTCCGGTTGTTGTGTTTCTGTACGTACAGGTAAAATTTGAACTGCATGAACGCCGCTTCCCGATGCCTCTAACGATAAGCACTGACGTCACCAACTGTAGCACAATCACCCATTCAGGGCCAAAATGGCCCTTCCCTGGACGGGCTGCGAGCTTCTGGTGTGGACATTTATCCGTGACTGTGTACAATCTTCCCTTGTGAAGCAAGGAACCAGACCGGTGCCTATGTGCACCCATGAACCCCAAAAGAACTCAGATAGGAGCGCACCAATGAATTATCTCCGGCGTCAAGCCTGGATAAGCCTGCTGGCCTTATTGATTTTGATTGTCCCGCTGACGGTCCTGGCTCAAGAAGACACCGTCCGCCTGGATGGCTCGCGGATCGTCGCCGGGATTGTCGAACCCCTGGTGGACACTTACACGGAAGCCAACGCGGTTGACGCCAGCCTGGAAATCTCCGGCACCAACAGCGGTCTGGCCCGCCTGTGTAACGGCGAGATCGACATTGCCAACGCAGCCCGTCCCATCACGGAAGCGGAGGAACAGGCCTGTGCCGACAACGACATCGAATGGGTGGAGGTCCAGCTGGGCTATGACGTCGTCGCCCTGGTGACCAACCCGGCCAATACGTTCGCCGAGTGCCTGAACTTCAGCCAGCTATCGACGCTCCTGGTGCCCAGCGCCACCGGCGGCATCACCGCCTGGAATCAGGTGAATCCCGACTGGTCGCCGGACCCGTTTGTCCTGGCCGCGCCCCCGGTAGACGATACCACCTATAATCTGCTGGACGAACTGCTGCCCGGCGACGGTTTGCGCA
>DAOUEM010000553.1:0-9760 GCA_034430555.1 Anaerolineae bacterium
CCAAGGTTTATGGGCACTGGATCACGGTCAACTACCGCGAGAGCTACGGGCTTCATGCCACCAGTGGTATCCTCTTCAACCACGAAAGCCCGCGCCGGGGCCTGGAATTTGTGACCCGTAAGGTGACCCACGCCGTCGCCAAGATCAAACTTGGCCTGGCCGACAAGGTCTATCTCGGCAACCTGGACTCGCGCCGCGATTGGGGCTTTGCCGGGGACTACGTGCGCGCCATGTGGCTGATGCTGCAGCAGGAAGCGCCGGATGATTACGTCGTCGCCACCGGCGAGACTCACTCGGTGCAGGAACTGGTCGAGGCGGCCTTCAGTTATGTTGACCTGGCTTGGCAGGCGCACGTCGGGCAGGATGAGCGCTACATGCGCCCGGCAGAAGTCGATCTGCTGGTCGGCGATGCCAGTAAAGCGGGCCGTGTCCTGGGTTGGGAGCCGGATGTTCACTTCCGCAGCCTGGTCGAGATGATGGTCGAGGCGGACCTGGCGATGCTCCAGGAATCCAATGCCAACCGGGCTGAAACGAGCCAGTCGTGACCGGGCCGCTGCTGGTAGACACACACTGTCACCTGGACTTCGAGCGATATGACGAAGACCGCCCGTCCGTGATCAGCCGCGCCCGTGACGCCGGGTTGGTGGCGATTATCAACCCGGCCATTGACGTGAAAAACAGCGTCGTCGTCTGCGACCTCGCCGCGGCGGAGGACCTGGTTTACGCGGCGGTGGGCATTCATCCCAACAGCACGGCCAGCTTCGAGCCGGGGCAGGTGGAGGTCATCCGTGCCCTGGCCGGGCGCGATAAGGTGGTGGCCATTGGCGAAATCGGCTTGGACTACTACCGCGATTGGAGTCCACCGCCCCAACAGCGCCGCGCCTTCGAAGCGCAGCTGGCGCTGGCGGCGGAACTCGGCCTGCCGGTGATCATCCACAATCGAGAGGCCAGCGATGACGTCCTGGATGTGCTGGCGGCCTGGGTGAATGGACTGGTAGGGCCGCTGAGTGAGCGGCCGGGCGTCCTGCATTCCTTTTCCGCGCCGCCGGAGGCTGCTCAACGCGCCCTCGAACTGGGATTCTACATCGGGATTACCGGGCCGGTAACCTTCAAGAAGGCCGGGGCGCTGCGCCAGGTCGTGGCCGAGGTGCCCGCCGACCGCCTGCTCGTCGAGACGGATGGTCCATTCTTGACGCCGCACCCGTTCCGGGGCAAGCGCAACGAGCCGGCTTACGTGTCCTACGTGGCGGACCGGATCGCGGCAGTGCGCCAGACCACGCTGGACGCGGTCGCCCGTCAGACGTCGGCCAACGCTGCCCGGTTGTTTGGCCTGCGGTTGGAAGAAGTCTGATATTGAATATTTAACGGGACCGGGAGGATTCCCGGTTTTTTATTCCTGGGATTCAACATGACAACCTCGCAGCCGGTTCCACGACGTTTCGCCGCGCTGTACTACCGTGATTTTCGGCTGCTCTGGGCGGGAGAACTGCTGTCGGCCATCGGCTCGGAGATGCAGCATATTGCCGTGAACTGGCACATATTTAACCTGCTCAAGGACCAGATGATCGCCCTTACGGTGTTCGGGCATGAGCAGCAGCTATCGGCGGATGCCCTGGGACTGGGCGCGCTCGGCCTGGTGCGCGTGCTGCCCGTCATCGTTTTTGCGCTGGTGGGCGGCGTGCTGGCCGATGTCGGCGATCGCCGCCGGCTGATCCTGTGGACCCAGACAGCTTCGGCGTTTTTTGCGGCGGTGCTGGCGTTGATTACCTTGTCCGGCAATGAGAGCCTGGCCGCCATTTACCTCCTGACCGCTGCCGGGGCGGCAATGGCCGCTTTCGACAACCCCGCCCGGCAGGCCATCGTCACCAACCTGGTCAAACGCGAACACCTGGCCAATGCCGTCAGCCTGAATACGCTGCTGTGGTACGGCGCGACGGTCGTCGGGCCGGCCTTGGCCGGGGTACTGGTGGGCGCTTTTAACGTTGGCCTGGTGTATGCCATCAATGCGATCTCGTTCGGTGCGGCCATCATCTCTATCGGGCTGATGAACTACCGCGGTAAGGCTGCGGCTGAACACACCGGGTTGGGCTGGCGCGCCATGGTGGAAGGGCTGCGCTTCACCTACGGCTCGCGAATCATCTGGAGCACGATGCTGCTGGACTTTTTCGCGACCTTTTTCTCCTCGGCCCGGACGATGCTGCCGATTGTCGCCGGCAAGGTGCTGGGTTTGGAAGCGGCAGGGTACGGGCTGCTGGCGACTGCCCAGCCGGTCGGGGCCGTGCTTGCCGGGGCCATCCTGGCGACGCGCAGGGAAATCTACCGGCAAGGTTTTATTCTGCTGGTCAGCGTCGCGAGTTATGGGGCGGCCACTGCCCTGTTCGGGCTGTCCACCAGTTTTATGTTGTCCTACCTGTTGTTTGGCATGACAGGGGCCGGCGATACCGTATCCACCGTGATTCGCGGGACCATCCGCCAGCTCATGACGCCCGATCGGCTGCGGGGGCGTATGACAAGTGTGAACATGATCTTCTTTATGGGCGGGCCGCAGCTGGGCGAGTTGGAAGCCGGGCTGGTGGCGGCGCTGTTCGGGACGCCGCTGGCGATCTTCACCGGCGGAGTCGCGACCGTGCTGCTTACCGGCTGGATTGCCTGGAAGTACCCGCGCTTACGACGTTATACCAGCGACATCCAGGCGGAACTGATGGCCGTCTGAAACGCGGACGACCCCTTGCCGGGCTGGCAAAGGGTCGAGCGGCGGTGGTATCAACTGCGTTGGTTACTGGGCGGGCGGCGGCTGCGGGGCCGGCTCCGTGGGGATGCGATTCATGAAGTCCCACACCTGCTGCTCAAGGCGTTCGGTCACCTGGCCGACAACCGTATCGACGACGGTGGCCGGGTCCACACCACTGGCCGTGAGGATGTCCACCAGAGGCGTGCCGTCGCGCATCTGCTGCCGCAAGTCGGCGGGTACCTGGCCAGTGAGTTCGGCTGCCGTCTGCAGGATGGTGCGGCCAAAATCGGCGGCGGGACCCTGCTGCTGCTGTGGCTGTGGCTGGGGCAGGGGCAGGGGATGCTGCACGGCCTCGGTGTAAGCTTCTTCCAAACCGGCCAGTATCTGGTCGGCCTGGGCCTGGGTCATGCGACCCTCGGCTACCGCCTGGGTGGCTATCTCGGTGGCGTTTTCGATCCCGGCTGCGATCACGGCTGCCGTCGTGACCCCATTAGCGCCGGCCATTTCGGCCATGGTTGTCAGGCCCTGTTCGCGCGCCTGCTGCTGCAACTGCGGGATGTCCAGCCCGGTCAGCTCGGTCAGGGCCGTTATCAGGGCGCGTTCGGCGGCCTGCCGGACTTCCTGCGGCTGGGGCAAGGGGCGCTGCATGGCGTTGGTGTAGGCCTCTTCCAGCCCGGCCAGTACCTGGTCGGCCTGCGCCTGGCTCATGTGGCCATTGGCGACGGCCTGGTTGGCAGCTTCGGTGGCCTTGGCGATGGCGGCTGTTATCACGTCCTCGCTTGAAACGCCGTTCGCTTCGACAATGGTTGCCAGGGTGGTCAGACCCTGCTCGCGGGCCTGAGCTTGCAGCGCCGGCATATCCAGCCCGGTGAGGTCCATCATCGCGGTGAACAGGGCGCGCTCGCTGGCTTCGCGGATGTTCTGCTGGCGGGCTTGCGGTGGCGGCAGCGGGCGGCCCATGATGTCGGTCAGGTCGGCTTCCAGCGTTTCCAGAATGCGGTCAGCTTCCGCCTGTTCCATCCGGCCTGCGGCGACGTTCTCTGCCATCGCTGTCGTGATGCGTTCGGCGGCCTGGGCGACAGTGGCCGCCGGGTCGACGCCGTGCCGGGCCGCGATGTCGGCTATCGTCGTTTCCGGGGTCAGATCGACCAGCAGTTCGCGCGGGGTAAGGCCGGTCAGGTCGGCCAGGGCGGCGATCAACGCTTCCACACCGAAGCGCGCGTGGTCGCGGGGCGGTTCCTGAGCGGAGGCGATACCTGCGCCCATCGTCAGGACGGTGATGGCGACTACAATTAAACCCAATTTCTTGTACCAGTTCATCAGAGTAACCTTTCGTTTATGTGCTGAGTGATTGCTCTCAGTGTGGTTGTCTGCACCTATTGTGTGGTTAAAATGTAAAAAAAGTGTGATCATCTTGCACATACTCGGTAAAATCCGGCGCAGGTGTGAGGTGACGCCCGAGGGGTAGTATGGTTGATCTGTCGATCATCATCGTGAGTTGGAATGTGGCCGACCTGCTGGCGGCTTGCCTGGAGAGCATCCTGGCCGGACCGGTGCACGTTGTCGGGCCGGGCGAAGAATCACTGGCTACGGACCGCCTGTCCCTGGAGATCATCGTCGTCGAATCGGGCAGCACCGATCACAGCCTGGAGGTTCTGGGGCGTTTCCCCCAGGTGAGGGTGCTGCCCCAGGCGGAAAACATTGGTTTCACCCGGGGCAATAATATCGGGCTGGCTGCGACTTTAGGGCGGCACCTGATGCTGCTCAATCCGGATACGGCGATCATCGGCGACGCCCTGAATGTGTTGGTCGACTACCTGGACTCCCACCCGGATGTCGGCATCGTTGGCCCGCACACCCTCAATTCCGATGGTACGACACAGTCGTCGCGCCGCCGCTTTCCGTCATACCTGGTCGCGCTGTTCGAAAGCACATGGATGCAATCGCTGGCCCCCCGAGGATTGCTGCGCCGCTATACCATCAGCGACCAGCCGGACGACGCCATCCTGGATGTCGATTGGATGCAAGGCTCGGCGCTGATGGTCCGGCGTGAGGTCTACCAGCAGATTGGCCCTCTGGACGAGCGGTATGTCATGTATTTTGAAGAAGTTGACTGGTGCCGGCGCGCCAGGGATGCTGGCTGGCTGGCGGTTTATGTCGGCTCAGCCCGCATCATCCATCACGGCGGCAAGAGCACGGATCAAGTCGTCGCCTGGCGGCACATCTACTTCCAGCAGAGCAAAGTGCGCTATTTCCGCAAACATCATGGCTGGCTGGCGGGTGAGAGCCTGCGGCTCTATTTGCTGCTGCTATACCTGTGGCAGTGGGGCCTGGAGTCGGTCAAGGGGCGGCTGGGCCACAAGCGAGAACTGCGCCAGGCACGAACGGCGGCGTATCGTGCGGTCCTGCGGAGTGGTCTGCGAGCGGAGGACTGATACTGGTGCGGATAGGATTGATCAGTGGTGAGTACGTGCCCATGCAGGGCGGTGTGGCGGATTTCACCCGTGAAATCGCCCGGAGTTTCGTCGCCCTGGGGCACGACGTATTTATTCTGACCGGCGAATCGGGCGTTGGCGAGAATGACGCCGGTATCACGGTTAATGCCTGCGTGCGCAACTGGAATATGTCGAGCCTGTTTCATGTTCGTCCGTGGGCGCGTGATAACCGGCTGGATGTGGTCAATCTGCAATACCAGACGGCGGCTTATCACATGGCCGGTTTGGTGCATTTACTCCCGCGGCTGCTGGGCAAAATCCCCTGTGTGGTGACCTTTCATGACCTGCGCGTTCCCTACCTTTTCCCCAAAGCCGGCCCGTTGCGGCGGCGGGCGGTGCACCAGTTGGCCGTTGATGCCGATGCCGCCATCGTGACCAACTATGAAGATGAACAGCAGCTCGGTAAAATCATGGGAACCGGCCGGGTGCAGCAGGTACCCATCGGCTCCAATATCCACAGCCGGCCCCGCCAGGCCTTCGACCGTGACATGTGGCGGGCACGGCTGGGTGTTAGCCGGGATGAGAAGCTGCTGGCGTATTTCGGGTTTCTCAATAGCAGCAAGGGGGTTGATACGCTGCTGAAAGCGCTGGCGCGTGCGACTTCCGAAGGCGTGCCCTTTCGACTGTTGATGCTTGGTGGTCGGACCGGGTCCAGCGATCCCACCAACGTCGCCTACGCCGGCGAGATCGATGCCCTGATCGATGACCTGGCCATCGGCTCGCACGTGCTGTGGACCGGTTACGTCAACGCCGAAGAGGTAAGCGGATACCTGTACGCCTCTGATCTGTGCGTGCTGCCCTTTAAGGATGGCGTTTCCTTCCGCCGGGGGACGTTCATGGCGGCCCTGGTGCATGGCTGCCCGACGATTACGACGTTTCCCGCTGTCCCCACGCCAGAACTGCTGGACGGTGAAAACGTGCTCCTGGTTCCCGCCGATTCCGTCGACGATCTGGTCGATGCCATGAAAACCCTGGCCACCAACTCCCGGCTGGCGCAGCGCATTGGGGCAGGTGCTCAGGAACTGGCCGGGCAGTTCACGTGGGAACGCATCGCGGCGCAAACCCTGCGGTTGTTCGATCGGTTGTGCTGTCCGGGTGAATCGCCCCGGTGAACGTTTTTTGGCGCGAACGCCGGATAGAAAAACACGCCACCTTCCGGTACACTTGCCCGGCATCTATGAAGTCGAGTCGGCTGTCGTTACCATGATTGTGCTGCCCGAGTCTGGGAGACCCGCCCGTTGACTGTTAAATATCGCCGGTTGCTGCTGCTGATTGTGGCGACAAACCTGCTGTTGGGCTTCGTATACAGCATCGTCACGCCTGTCTTCGAGGCGTCTGATGAGGTTTCGCATTACCCATTAGTGCAGCGCCTCGCCACGTCTGGCTTGAGGCTGCCCGTACAGAATCCTGCTGATCCAGGGTTGTGGCGGCAGGAAGGCAGCCAGCCGCCCTTGTATTACATGGTGGCCGCCCTGGGTACGCTGCACATCGACACGTCCGACCTGGCGGCGGCGCGCCAGCTCAACCCCCACGTCGACTCTGGCCTGGTGCGGTCTGACGGCAATATCAACCTGGTGATGCACGATGCCGCGCTTGAATCCCTGCCCTGGACCGGCACGATCCTGGCCGTGCATGTGGCACGCTTCCTTTCCGTCCTGATGGCCGCCGGGACGGTGCTGGTGACCTTCCTGATCGGGCGGGAAGTATTCCCCGACTGGCCGGAGGTGGCGCTTGGCGCCGCAGCCCTGAACGCCTTCCTGCCTATGTTTTTGTTTATTGGCGGCTCGGTCAACAACGACAATCTGTCCGGCCTGCTCGCCGGGTTGATGATCTGGCAGATGGCGCGTGTGTTGAACCGGCAGAACGCGCCCGGGTACTCCGTCTACGTCTGGTTAGGGCTGACGGTGGGAGCCGGCTTGCTGTCCAAAGTCAGCATCGGGTTTATGGTGCCGCTGGTGGCCTTGATGCTGTTGATCGTCAGCCGGCGTGTGCGCAGCTGGCGGCCGCTGGTGATCGGCGGGGCCATAACCGGCGGCCTGACGGTGGTGATCGCCGGCTGGTGGTACCTGTGGAACTGGCAGCAGTACGGCGACCCGACCGGCATCAGCGTCATGGTCGAGATGGTCGGCGGGCGTGCCGTGCCGCCCGGTCTGGCCCAGCTCTGGAACGAGCGCGAGTCATTCCTGCGGAGCTGGTGGGGCATCTTCGGCGGAGTCAACGCGCCGCTGCCAGAAGTGCTTTATGCGCTCTTTAATGGGCTGGGTGGGACGGCCCTGTTGGGCTTTGGGGCTTTTCTGCTGGCCAGGGTGATGAAGCGTGTCCCGGCGGCGCGGCAGCCGCGACTTGGAGCGCTCCTGCTGGTGCTGATCTGGCCGGTGATCGCGTTTGGCGCGCTGCTGCGCTGGACATCGCTCACGCCGGCCTCGCAGGGCAGGCTGATGTTCGTCGCCATCGGTCCGATCAGCCTGTGGCTGGCGGTGGGTTTGGCGTGGCTCTGGCGTGAACGTTGGTCGCGGTTGGTATTGGCCGGTTTTGCCGGTTTTTACCTTGCCGTGGCAGCCCTGACTCCCCTCGTCTGGATTCGACCGGCCTATCTGCCGCCGCCCCTGGACCAAACCCAGGAGGCCGTCCAAGGCCTATACCAGGACTTTTATGAACCCGGCGCGGATGCTCCCACTCTGCGGTTGGTGGATTACGAAGTCCAGGCCGACGCGGTGCAGCCCGGCGGCCAGATCGAAGTGACGCTGGATTGGCAGGTCCTGCAACAGCCGACCCGGCGCTGGAGCCTGTTTGTCCACGCCGTCGACAGCGCCGGCACGATAGCCGCCCAGCGCGACCGGTATCCGGGGCATGGCCTGTTAGCGACGGAGCGGCTCCAGCCTGGCGACGGGTGGTCGGAACGCGTGGTAATCGATGTGCCCGGCGGCGCCTACACACCGGATGAACTGGCGCTGAACATCGGTTTGTATGATTTCCACAGCGGCGAGCGGATGCTGCTGACTCCGGATGGGACGGGCCTGCTGTCGCTGGCTGCGGCTCTTGCCTTGCGGCCCCTGGCGTCGGATGATGATGTGCCGAATGCACGCTATGACAATTTCGCCGATCTGATGGCTTTGTTAGGTTACGAAGTCAGCGCCCGCCACGTATTGCCCGGCGACCCGATCACCATCACGTTATACTGGCAAGGGCTGGAACCCATCGCGCGGGACTACACCGTGTTCGTCCACGTGTTTGACCGGGAAACCAACGCGATCTACGGCGCATCGGACGCTTATCCGGCCGGCGGGTCCGCGCCGACGTCCGGCTGGACGCCGGGCCAGCCGGTGGTCGATGCCCATACCTTCACGATCTCGCCGGAGACGCCGCCGGGCGCTTACCTGATCGAGGTGGGCGTTTATGCCATGCCGGAACCGGGCGTCTTCCAGCGGCTGCCGGTTTTAGCGCCCTTTGGCGGGCAGAACACTGACGTGGTGTATTTGAGCCGGGTGGCGGTAAACGCCCTGCCTGGAGGAGATGAGACCCCATGACCCGAAGCGGCCTGCGGTGGCGGTCGGATGCGCTGGCGATCCTGGTGCTCGTGCTGGTCTGGCTGGCCTTTTTCTGGCAGTTCTTGACGCCGGTCCCCGGCGATCAGGTCTCGCTGATCGAGGGCGATTTTTCTGGCCAGTTTGTGGCGTTCGGCGCTTACCAGGCGGAGCGGCTGTGGCAGGGCGAGGTGCCGCTGTGGAATCCCTACAACAACGGCGGCCTGCCCTTCCTGGCAGATTCCCAGTCGGCGGTGTTTTACCCGCCGCGTCTGCTGACAATTGCCCTCAGCGGGATAGGCGGTGAGTGGCGCTATCATACGTTGGAGTTGGAGATGGCCGCGCATGTCCTGCTGGCCAGCCTGTTGATGTATATCCTGGTGCGGCGTCTGACGGCCGGGCAGGCGGGCAGCATCGCCGGCGGGCTGGCCGCTGCCTTGACCTGGGCCTACGGTGGTTTTATGACCGGTTATCCGCCCTTGCAACTGGCCCTGCTGGAAGCGGTTGTGTGGGGGCCGCTGCTGCTGTTGGGCCTCCACGAGGCGATGCTGGCGGGCCGGGTGCGCTGGTCATGGCTGGCCGTGAGCGGGTTGGCGCTGGGTCTCAGTGCGCTGGCCGGGCATCCACAGACCAACTGGTTCCTGGGCATGTTGGCGCTGGCCTACCTGGGTTACCGCGTGTTTCAGCGCCGCGATCGCTGGACCGTATGGTTGATAGGGGCTGCCGTGATCGGGGCCCTGGCGGTGATCCTGGCAGCCGTGCAGCTCCTGCCGGCCTTCGAGTATCTGCAGCATACTACCCGCATCGATTTTGGTTTCGAGGCCCGGCGTAACGGCTTCCCGGTGAATGACGTGATCCAGATGCTGTTCCCCCGCGTGCTGAGTGTATGGTCGCCGCTGTACGTCGGTATCGTTGGCCTGGCGCTGGCGGCGGTGGCCTTGTGGCAGCGGGTGCGAGGCTGGGCGTTCTGGGGCGGCGCGGCCTTGATCGGGCTGGGCTTGAGTTTTGGC
>DAOUEM010000554.1:0-2508 GCA_034430555.1 Anaerolineae bacterium
GGCCCGACGCGGCGCAGCAGGTAGCGCTCAATGACCAGGTCCACGCGGCCATCTTCGCCCACCCGAAATTCGACCGGCAGCCGCTGCTCCAAACGCGGCGTGTAAAACAGCCGGCGTGATTCGCCCAGGTCTTCCACCACCAGGATCGTGGTCCTGGTGCCGTAATTGCTCGGCTCCTCCAGGTGCAGGAACTCGCCCACGCGCCGCACGTGGTAGCGGATCGTGTCTTTGTAGCCGCGATAGGCGCCCGTCAGTTCGTCGAGTCTGGCCTCGTAGCGGACGAAGGGCAGCGTCTCCACGTCCTCGCCCAGCGCTTCCGCCAGTCCGGCCATCGCCAGCAGGGCCATCATCGGGCCGCTGCCGTTGGCCAGCAGCATGATGCCCAATCCCTCCGACGGGATGTAGCTCATCTGCGCCGTGGACGTCCCCACAGACCCGCCGTGCCCGATCAGCTCGCGCCCCAGGAAGTCGGGCGTGCTCATCAGCCCCAGGCCGTAGCCCGAATCACCGAAAGGGTTGCCTTGCAGCGGCATGGTGGTACGCGGTGTCTGCATCGTCCGGGCAGAGTCGGCGCTGAGCAGCCGTCCGATAGAAGTTGCGCCTTCATCCAGCAGCATGGTGATGTACGGAGCCATGTCCAGCACATTGCTGATCAGGCCGCCCGCCGCCGCCAAACCCCGGTAGGGGTGCAGGGATGCCCGCCGTCCCCCGTCGGGAGTCAGCAGGTAGGGCGTGGCCGCGTCCGGGTCGGCCTCGACGTCGGCCCGCTGGAAGAAAGTACGTCTCATACCCAGCGGCCCCAGGATGTGATTGTGCACGTAGGTTTCGAAAGGCTCCCCGCTGACCACCTCCACCACGCGTCCCAGCAGGAGGTAACCTTCGTTCAGGTAAAACCAGCGCTCGCCCGGACGGGTGAGCGCCCACGTCTCTGCCTCCTGCATGAAGGTGAGCACGTCGTCGGCGTCGGCCATGGGCAGCCAGTGCTCGCGTGCCCCCACCAGGCCGTCGATCAGGCTCTCCGAGGAAGCCAGCGCCGCGATGCCGCTGGTGTGCGTCAGCAGGTGCCACAGCCGGATCGTCTCACCGAACGGCTGCACGGTAAAGCGCGGCAGGTGCTGGCTCACCGGGTCGTCCAGGCTGAGCTTGTCCGCTTCCGCCAGCTGCATGATGGCCATGGCCGTGAATGACTTGGTGACCGAGCCGATGCCGTACAGCGTGTGCGGCGTGGCCGGCAGGCCGCCCGCCAGGTCGCGGAAGCCAAAGCCCCTGGCCCAGATCACCTCACTTTCCCGCACGATGGCCGCGCTGAGGCCAGGCTGCTTGCTGGCCGACATTTTCTCGAAGATGTACGATTCCAGCCGTTCGAATGCCATACCTCGTCCCCTTTCCGTGGCGATCTACGCCTTCAATTCGTAATGAAACCACTTCTTGTGCATGGATGGTCCAAGTTTCTCATACAAACCATTTGCTTCTTCACTGTACCCCGTGATATACGCCCGCTGGATCCCGTGTTTTCTCAATCGCCGGAAACACTCCCTGATCACGGCTTCGGCCAATCCTTGACGTCGATATTGGTTATGGGTACAGATCTTCTCTATCTCGGCTACCTTGCAGGCTGGATCCCAAAATCCTACACAAGACGAAACATGCCTGCCATCTGATGTCACCACCGACAAATCGAGATAGGGATCATAGGCAGGACTTTCCCGTGAATACTCAAATCTCAGTAGATCGAACGCGCTGACTTGATCTTGATCCCCGAAGGCATTCAGGTTCAACGTGGCTTTGGCCCGATAGTCCCCATTCTTGACCATATCCACCATCTGGAAACCTGGGCCTAATTTAATCTCTTTATTCTCTTGCGCCAGCAGATCGTATAGGCGCGTCGTGGCAGCAGCACCACTATTGTGGAAGCCCTTACGCTCAAGCGCAGCCAGTGCTTCGGTCTGGTGCTCATGCACCTCAGCCCTCAGCTTCCCGTGGCGCGGCTGCCAGTGCTGGATGGTCCACTCTAGAATTTCGGTATAGAGGTGCTCGTAGCCGTGCAGGGTGAAAATGAAGAAGAGGTCATCCCCATCTTCGGAAAGCACGAAGCCAAGAATCTGGTCGAAGCCATCTACCCAGAGTTGGGCATGATTTCGAAACAAGGAAGGGATGTATTTCCTCTCGTTCCACAGGCCGTATTTCCAATCGCCAAGGCGGCTGAAGTGCCAGATAAAACGATCCTGTTTCTGGACATAGTCTTTTTGAAGGAAGCGCCACATTTTCTCAAAATCACTGTGAGCTGTGTCAAAAGAGCGACTGCGTACAAGCATGTTTGTACTCCGCGAAGCCATGGTCACAAATACGGCCAGATTATAACCTACCCTGATAACCAACCGGACCACGATTTCATACACGGGCAGGGTGCATACGTGATCCAAAAAGGGGCGCGCCGGCGTGATGAATCCGGCCTGCCCCTGTCGGAAACACTGGTTAACGGTCAGCTTGCGGGCGAAGTGGTGATGC
>DAOUEM010000555.1:0-2599 GCA_034430555.1 Anaerolineae bacterium
TTGAGCTAGAACCCTACGGCAGAGTCAGTATCGCCTATTTGACCCTGGCGACCCGATCACGCCAGGAAGCGCTGGCGCTTGCCGACCGTTACAAGGATTGGGTGGTGCTGGAACGAGCAGTCGAGCTTGCCCGCCGTCAGAATGAACTTGCCCTGCGGCAGCTTGAGCTGGATACACCTGAGTTAGCGCGGATGCAGCAGGTGCTTGCACTGCTTCTCTACCCTCACTCAAGTTTGCGGGCTTCAGCGGACGTTATGAGCGCGAATACGAAGGGTCAACCCGGTTTATGGGCGTACGGGATTTCCGGCGATGCCCCCATTCTGCTCGTGCGCGTCAGTGATGTCGCGGAACTGCCGCTCGTGCTGGAAGTACTGCGCGCGCACACTTACTGGCGCGACCAGCAGGTGAGCATCGATCTGGTGATTCTCAATCTTCGGGATAGTAGTTATTCACAGGAGCTCCAAGGACAGCTTCATCGCCTGATCGCGCGCTCCAATGGCAGCACATGGCTCAATAGGCGTGGCGGTATTTTCGTGGTGAATGCCGATCAAATGAAGCAAGCTGACCGAACCTTAATCGAAACGGCCGCGCGTGTCATTCTGGAGGGTCAAAGGGGTTCAGTCGCCGAACAACTGCCCCACATTTCTGCACAACGTGTGTCGCCGCCCTATTTCACACCGTCGTTGTCAAATCTGGAGGTGTTAGAAGCGACACCGCCTCTGACCCGACCGAAGGACCTGCAATTTGACAATGGCTGGGGCGGTTTCAGCGCCGATGGCAAGGAATATGTGATTTATCTTAGAGATGGGCAATGGACGCCTGCTCCCTGGGTGAACGTGATCGCCAACGAGCAATTTGGTTTTCTGGTTTCCGAGTCCGGAGCAGGCTACACCTGGGCGGAAAACAGCAGCGAAAACCGGCTGACACCCTGGCGCAATGACCCAGTCGCTGATGCACCCGGCGAAGCGCTCTATCTACGCGATGAGGAAACGGCTCAAGTTTGGTCACCCATGCCGTTGCCAAGCCGCGACGCTGAGCCTTATCTGGTGCGGCATGGCATGGGTTATTCGCTGTTCGAACATCACAGCCAGGGATTAAAGCAGAGGACTCAGCTTTTTGCCGTTCGCGATGCACCGGTCAAGGTCATCAAAGTGCGCCTGGAAAATACCTGGGACCACCCTCGTCGTGTGACGGTCACCTACTATGCCGAATGGGTACTTGGCCCAAGCCGGAGTACTTCGCAGGCGTATATTGTTCCGGAGTATGACCACAACAGCGGCGCCCTGCTGGCACGCAACAGCTACAATACCGAATTCGGAGAGCGTGTCGCTTTTCTGGCGGCGAGCAAAGCGCCCCACAGCCTAACGTCAGATCGCACCGAATTTTTAGGCCGTATGGGCGATCTCAGCCGACCGGCGGCGCTCCGACGTATTGGTTTGGCGAGTACTGTTGAACCAGGGCTTGATCCTTGTGCAGCCATTCAGCTTCACGTTGATTTGCCTGTAGGAGGAAGCGAAGAAGTTTTTTTCCTATTGGGTGAAGGAAACAATCGGGAACATACCTTACAGCTCATTCAGGATTATCAGAACCCGGCACAGGTGGAAGCGGCATGGCAAGCCGTCACCATGTTCTGGGATCGAGTTTTAAGCACAGTGAGCGTCCATACTCCGGAACCTGCGATGGATATGATGTTGAACGGCTGGCTGCTCTATCAGGCGCTTTCGTGTCGCATTTGGGGGCGGTCAGGTTTCTACCAATCCAGCGGGGCATTTGGTTTCCGTGACCAGTTGCAGGACGTGATGGCGCTGGTGTGGGCTGCTCCCGAGATCGCTCATGACCATATTCTTCGTGCTGCACAACATCAGTTTGAGGCAGGCGATGTGCTGCATTGGTGGCATCCCCCGACCGGACGCGGCGTGAGGACACGTATCTCAGATGATCTGCTCTGGCTGCCATTCGTGATCGCTTATTACGTCGAGGCGACCGGAGACAAGGCGATATTGGATGAAAGTATTCCGTTCCTTCGAGGCGAGCCGTTGAAATTGGGAGAAGAAGAACGGTATGGACAGTACGAAACTACGACGGAGACGTACTCCCTATATGAACATTGCCTTCGTGCCATCAAACGTGGCTCGACTGCTGGTGCTCACGGGCTGCCCTTGATGGGAACGGGTGATTGGAACGATGGGATGAACCGCGTCGGTATTCAGGGGCGCGGCGAAAGTGTCTGGTTAGGGTGGTTTCTATACAGTGTATTGAAACACTTTGCGCCTCTTTGTCAGCAGAGAGCGGATTCCGAACAGTCCAGTGCTTACGAGCAGCAAGCAGATCGTCTCAAGGCTACACTGGAGACTGAAAGTTGGGATGGACAATGGTATCGGCGCGCCTATTATGACGATGGGATTCCGTTGGGAGCAGCACGGAATCTGGAGTGCCAGATCGACTCGATTTCTCAATCGTGGGCGGTGCTTTCCGAAGCAGGCGATCCGATGCATTCGTTAGAGGCGATGTCCGCCGTTGCCGAGCATCTGATTCGCCCTGAGGATCGGCTTTTGCTTTTATTCATGCCGCCTTTTGATAAAACAGCCTACGATCCCGG
>DAOUEM010000556.1:0-5679 GCA_034430555.1 Anaerolineae bacterium
TGAGTGGCACGCCCACCTGAAGGATAAAATTCAGGCCAATGAGTACTTCGTTTGCCTACTAGGCCCTACCACGCTGGAGTCAGAGTGGGTGCAGAAGGAAATTACCTGGGCACTCGATGCAGGTAAGCGCATCATCCCTATCTGGCACAACGGCTTCGAGTATAAGCCCGGCAGCTACCCCAATCTGGAAGCAGCCGTCAACCAGAAGCAGGCAATCATTGTCGAACCGGAGAATGCTGAGCAGTACAATAATGCTGTCAACAGGCTGCTGAATGCTTTAGGCTACACCCCACTGTAACCCCATCCCCACCCCATCGCGCGCCCACCACCGCCCAGGTCCCATTGACCGGGGGGGCGGCTTTCGTGTACCCTCAGAAGGAACCGCTGCGGGCAGGCGGTCTCCGAACCACGAGGGGGACAACCGTATGCTGAAAACTGCGATCTCGGCGCAGAATCCCGTCATGGCCGCCGAACTCAAACACCAGCGCTACGTGATTCGCACCAACCGCGCCAACCTGATCTGGATCGTGCTGGCCCTGCTGCTGGTCGCCCCGGCCCTGCTGATGGCGGTGGTGTACGTGGCGGCGGGGCTGCTGCTGCCCCTCCTGCCGGAAGCGCAGGCCATCTTCACGGGGATGGACGGGCTGGCGGGCGTCGGCTGGCTGTTGATGTTCACGGCCAACATCGCGCTGTATTTCGTGGTCACGCTGATCACGCTGGCCCTGGCGGCGGGCAGCATCTCGCGGGAAAAAGAGGGCCAGACCTGGGACAGCCTGCTGCTGACCGACGTACGCCCCCACCAGATCGCGCTCGGCAAATGGTGGGCCTCCAACCGGACGCTGCTGGGCGATCACATGATGGTGGCCATCGTGCGCCTGGGCATGGTCACCTGGCTGCTGGTGCAGCTGGACCTGCTGGTCAGCCAGAAGTACCTGCTGACGGAGCGGCCGTCGCTGCTGCTGCTGGTGCCGCTGCTGGCCGTGATCACGTTCGTTTACACCGGGCTGGACATGGCCTTCACCGCCTCGCTGGGTGTGCTGTCTGCCTTGCTGAGCCGGGGCGGCCTCCTGACGACGCTGCTGATCCTGCTGGTGCGCTTCCTGGTGATGATCGGCGCGCTGGCCCTGTGGATGACGACGCACGTGCTGCTGGCGGCCTCGGCGGGCGACCTGGTGCTGGTGGTGACCGCGGTCGGGATGGCCGTGTACGGCCTGCTGATCTGGGCCGGGCTGGGCCTGGCCCGCGTGGCGGTGACGCATCACGCCTGGCTGGTGTAAGCGCCGCCCTTACAGCCCTTCCCAGAAAAAATCGACGACCGTCTCTTGGAAGGCATCGGCCCCGACCATCGACAGGTGATCGTGCCCGTCCAGCGTGACCAGTCGCGCGCCGCTGATCGCCCCGGCCAGCCGGTCCACCGCTGGCATGAATTCGTCGTTGGCCGCGTGGACCAGCAGCACCGGGCGGGGGATGGGCAGCACGTCGTCCAGGCAGGCCGGCCAGCCGCGCCCGCGCATCAGGGCGGCCAGGGCGGGCAGGTCGTTGGTATCGTCCGCCTCGGCGAAGGTCCGGAAGCGGCGGGCGGTGGGCAGGGTGATAGTGGATGAGTCTGCCGCGTCCAACCCGTCGGCGATGGCGCTGATGGTGGCCGGGTCGGCCAACGTGCAGATGGCGTCGTCGCCGATGCCGCCCACGGCTACCCGCCGGAAGCGCTCCGGGTGGGCCATGGCGAGTCGCAGCGCGATCCCGGCCCCCATGGAAAAGCCGAGCAGGTCGGCGGGTTTGCCCTCCGCTGCCACCTCCAGGGCCAGCAGCGCGTCCTGGCAGAGCAGGGCCGGGTCGTAGGCCGCCGGGCGGTGGGGCTTGTCGCTGCGCCCGTGGCCGCGCACGTCCAGGCCGATCACCTTGTAGCCGTTGTCCAGCAGGAGGTCGACCCAGCCGGTGTTGACCCAGTTGCGCCGGAAGCTGCTGGCAAAGCCGTGGACGAGCAAAATAGGGCGGCCGTCGCCCTGCACGTAATAGTGCAGCGTGACGCCGTCGTTGGTCAGGGTGGGCATGGTGGGTGTGATCCTGGGCTGGTGGTTTAGTTATGCCGGTTGAGTATACGCGGGCGTTTCCCCGGCGGCAAGAACCGGGCCATGGCAATCGGGAGTGCCGGGGGTATCGTAGGGGCTATGCGGTGCATTGCCCGGCGGGCGTTTCCCCGGCGGCAAGAATCGGGCCATGGCAATCGGGAGTGCCGGGGGCATCGTAGGGGCCATGCGGTGCATTGCCCGGCGGGCGACGCACCACGCGACATGATGGGCCGGGGGTCAGGCACCGCCTGACCCCTACGAGCGTGTTGGGGCGATTTCCGCGAGTTGGTACTCTGCCCCGGAAAACGGTACACTGGTACGTCGCGCCGGCAAGCCGGTCTTGTTGGGGGGCACAGCATGACGAATAAAACCGCGTGGACCGGGGGTCCGGCGGTTAGGGAGGTATGGGTATGTCTACTTTGCGCCGCCAGACGCGCGATAGCAGCTGGCAGTGGTTGATGATCGGGGTGGTGTTGGGCCTGGGCTGCGCGGCGGTGGCCTGCCTGGCCAGTTACGCCGCCGGCGTGATCACCATTAACCTCAACAGCGGCACGCCTGTCGCCGAATCGCTGGCCCAGCCGACCGTGCTGGTCAGCGAAGTGGCCGAACTGCCCAGCCCCACGGCCACCCAGGAACAGCAGGTCATCATCGTGACGGCCACCTCGCCGGCGCTGACCGTGCGCCAGCCGACCGTGACGCCGTTCCCCACCACCGTCGACCCGGCCCAGGCCCAGGCCACCGAGGGCGCGGACGCCACCGGGATCGTGGCCGGCCCCACCCAGAATCCCGCGCTGGGCGGCACGCCGCTCACCACGCCGACTCCGCTGGTGGAAGGCGGGCTGGCCCCGGTGCTGGCCAGCATCCGCACCACGACCGAGCTGGTCAGCGGCGGCGACTTCACGGTGGGCACCGACCAGGCCGAAGTGGCGCGGGCGGTCTCCGTCTGCGTGAACCAGTACGGTGGCAACTGCGACATTTCCTTCGCGGAGGATTCCTTCCCCCCCCACCGCGTGATCGTCAACAGCTTGCAGATGGAAACCTACGAGGTCACCGCGGGCCAGTACGCGGCCTTCCTCAATACCCTGGGGCCGAACGGTCACCTGAACGGCTGCTTGAACCAGCCCTGCGCGGCCACCAGTGCTGAGGCGTCCACCTCCAACATCACCTTTGACGGGGCCGTTTACGCCGTGGCCGATCTCTTCGCCCAACTGCCCATGACGCACGTCACCTGGTACGGGGCCAGGGCGTACTGCGAGGCCATCGGCCGCCGCCTGCCCACCGAAGCCGAATGGGAGCGCGCCGCGCGCGGGGCCGAGAACCTGGTTTATCCTTACGGCAACGAGTGGGACCCCACCCTGGCCAATACCAACCGCCAGGACCTCTCCGGCCAGCCGACGTCCAGCGGGCCGCAGCAGGTGGGCAGCTACCCCGGCGGGGCCAGCCCTTACGGCATCCAGGACATGGCCGGCAACGTGGCCGAATGGGTGGAGGACTGGTACCTGGCCAACTACTACAGCCAGCCGGAAGCCAGCGGACTCAACCCGCAGGGGCCGACCGTCGGCACCACCAAGGTCGTGCGCGGCGGTTCCTGGGATACGGTGCCCTTTTTCGCCCGCACCATGCACCGCCAGGAGTACGCGCCGAACACCCAGACGCTGTTCATCGGCTTCCGCTGCGTGAGCGACGATGCGCCCGTCCAGCCAGGCGCGCCCGTCCAGCCAGGCGCGCCTGCCGGGCAGGAGGGTGCGCCCACGGCCCAGCCGACGCCGGTCGTGCTGCCCACGCAGGACCCCAACCTCACGCCGTCGCCGCTGCCGCCGCTGCCGCCGGGCGGGTAGGGCGATCCGGATTTTGCCGCCGAAGGGCGGCGCGCGGAAGGTTGGTCTCACCAACATAAACGCCCGGCTGAGCCGGGCATTTTTCTTACGATCAGGGTGGTGGGGAGCGACTACAGTTGCCGCAGGTGAGGGCTTGCTCCTTTTCCGCAGAGGCTAACCCTGGAACCGGCGGGTCAGGCCTCACCCGTGATCAGTTTGTAGAGATTGGTCGTCTCTGGCGAGGGTGAGATATTAAGCGTCTCGCGCAGGGAGCGCTCCAACCGCTCGTACTGGCGGATGGCCTCGTTCGTCTGGCCCTGCTGGTAGTATAGCTCCATCACCTGCCGGTGAATGTCCTCGCGCTCCGGCGTATCCGCCAGCGCCCGGGAATAGTTGGTCAGGGCGGCGTTGATGTTGCCCTGCGACTGCATGATGCGGCCCAGGCCGATCAGGGCCTGCGCGTGCTGGGCGGTCAGTTCCTTGCGGCGCTCTTGCGCCCAGGTCATGTCCAGCCGGTGCAGGAAGGGGGCGCGGTACAGGCGGATGGCCTGCGTCCAGTGTTTGGTCTGGGCTTTTTCGTCGGCCATCATGGCTTCTTCGATGGACTTGCTAAAGGAGGCCACGTCGTAGAAGATGTCGAGCTTCTCGCTGTGGCTGTAAAAGCCGCTGGCGTACTGGGTCAGGTCGTAGTCCAGGCGCTCGTTGATTTTACGCTTGGTCACGTGGAAGACGTTGGTGGCTTCCTTCACGCTCAGCGTCGGCCAGAACACGTCGAAGATTTCGTCGCGCGTGACCAGCTCGTGATCCATGAAGAAGAAGAAGAGATTCTTGGGCAGCTCGCCATCCCAGTGGGTGACGGGCGCGCCGTTGACCAGGGTGTAGCCGCGGCCCAGGGAGTACACCTCGATGCGGGGGACCTCGGGCGGCTCTTCCGGCGGGCCGCCTTCTTCCGGCACGTATTCCGCGCCGAGCACGGTCGCCTTCTTTTCGGAGACCAGGTCGAACCAGGGCAGGTAAGCCTGCTCGCGGGCATTGATGATGATCTGGCAGTGGGCGGGGATGTTGGCGACCAGGGCCTCCATGAAACGCTTGGTTTCGTCCTTTTCCGGCAGGCGGTCGTACTGGTCCAGCAGGAGCGAGAACGGATTGCCGGACAGCGCGGCCAGGTCCTCGGCCATGGCTTCGGCCAGTTGCGGCGCTTTGGCCTTGGCGGACAGCGCCGAGCGCAGGTTCGCGCCGAAGCCTTCGGTCGAGGCGTCCATGTCATGGATCAGGTTGTTGAGGAACTTGCGCAGATTACGGTCGGAGGTTTGCAGCGCGTAATAAAATAACCCCGTGTCCGGCTCCCGCAAGTACTTCTGTAAATACGCGTTCCGATAGCGATTCCGGGGATAGAGAACGACCACCGGTGAATCGCCGGTCGCTTTGCGGATCGCTGTCGGTCCTTTTTTGACAAGTTCTTCGGCTTTACTCATATCGTGCCCTCACCTATATGTCTTAGCGGCTTTAAAAACCTCGTCCTAAATATTGAGGTTGATCCAGCATAAAACAAATTGTACAAAAGCAGACATTTATACGCAAGTTAATATTACTCCGAATGACGGTGATCGCGCAATGGCCACGCTTGCTTTACTTGTTCTGTTATTCAAACAACAGTGGGGAGCGGTTAATATATTAATTTCCCAATTGTATGTTACCATATTTTGCCAGCCATTGCATAAAAAAAACATAAATAACCAATGGTGCTAGTTTTGGAGGACAATACAGTCCCCCAAAACGCGTTTTGGCCG
>DAOUEM010000557.1:0-3838 GCA_034430555.1 Anaerolineae bacterium
CGAAATTCTCCACAAACCGCCGGATGGTCGGAATCAGACCCAGGTCATCCAGCATCATCGGCCGCAGATCAAAGATGAAGTCGCGCACCTTCTGGAAGGTGCCGCTGGCTACAGTTTTAAGGTTATTCAGTTCCTCAGCGGCGCGGTCAGGATTACGGTCAAACAGGCGCTGGCAGATTTCCGCCTGCAGGATGAAATTGGTCAGCGACTGGGCCGGACCATCGTGCATCTGACGGGCCAGGCGCTGCCGTTCGTTTTCCTGGGCTTCAATGATCCGGACAATCTGGCTGCCGGCTGGGGAAAGCTCGGCCGACGGCGTCTTGGCATCCGCCTGAAACGCCATCGAAGACAACCCCTCAAGCTGCCCCAGTACCTGGGTGAGGATTTCCGATAAGTGCTCAAGCTGTTGTTGGTCGCTTTGTAGCTTTTCCAGGTTACCCCGCATGGTCAGGAGGCGGTTGCGCGTGTCCATAGCTTCGTTGTACGCCACCCGGATATCCTGCCGCGGGACGCTGTCGAAGTTAGACTCGATCTGGTGAAGCCGGTTGGTCACCATCGCATTTTTCTGCTGCAGGCGCTCCACCTCGTTGTGCGTTTGCTCGACCAGTGCCTGGAGTTCGGTCAATTGTGCTTTGGCCGTGTTGTGTTCCTGGTGAAGCTGGTCTAGCAGTATTTGCCTTGAATTAGTCTGAGCTGTATCGGCCATAGTCACCTTCCGTCAATTGCCTGCCTGTCTCTGACTGTCGGCTACAAACTATTGTCGTCTGGTTCGGACAAGGTATCCTGCATACGGACCCAGCCGCGCCGCAGGGCATAGACGGCTGCCTGGGTACGATCCTCTACGTCAAGCTTTTTGAGGATGGATGTCATATGGTTTTTAACCGTCTGGTGGCTGATGCCCAGCTCCAAAGCGATCTGTTTGTTGCTCATGCCACGGGTGACAAACTGGAGGATCTCCATTTCTCGAGGGCTGAGGGGCACGAAGTGCTCGCCCGGGTCGACCATGTAGGGGCCGGTAGCCGCCTCAACTCCGGCATCCAACCAGGCGCGCAATCCAGACTCGTCGAATATCTGGTCACCCACAATGTAATAACCCTGCACCACCTGGCGAACGACATCGACCAGGGTCGATGGCTCGACATCTTTGGGATAGTAGGCAGAAGCGCCGGCGCGCATCGCGTGCAGCACTTGTTCCTGGTCATGATAAGCCGTCAGCGTGATCACCGCAATGCCGGTGCGGTCGGCCTTCAGTTGGCGGGTCACCTGCAGGCCGTTCATTGAGGGCAGGTTGATGTCGATTACCACCACGTCTGGCTGCAACTCGCGGGCCAGGGTCAGTGCTTTTTCGCCGTCGTCTTCCTCACCGACCACGTCGAGGTCATCCTCAAGCGATAGGATTTTGCTCAGCCCTTCACGGAATAACGGGTGATCGTCCACGATCAGCACCGTAATCTTGTCCAGGGCATCTGCCTGATTATGCTGTGCCATTGTGTCCCTCTGTTTATGGAGGTTACAACTTATTGAAGACGCCCCCCTCCAGATGTTGCCATTGCATGCCGCAGTATACCATAAAAGGCAAGATGGAGGGTGCCAACGTCTTTAGGCTGCAACAAGCGTTTGAATCTTCACTCAGGACTATAGGGTTAATGATACACACCTTTGGCAACCCGTACAAACCGACGAATATCAACTCTGGCGGTTGGCCGGCGAGGAAACATAGAAAAACCGCCTCATCATTCGAAGAGACGGTTTGAGAGGCCGACGGTCTTTATGTTATTTGCGTCTGTTCGCCTGGCGTCTGACCTGCACGAAGGTATAGAGCGGTAGCACCACCGCCTGCGCCGTGTCTACAATCACACCCTGGGCGCGTTTCGCCAGGTAGCGGGCGCGGCCAATAGAAAACAGGCTGTGCGCCGGGCTGATCTCGCCCACGCCCATCTGGATCACGGCGGAAGCCCAGGTCAGGCCGGCGCCAAACGCGATCACCGCGACGGTGTCGCCGGATTTTACCCGGCCTTCTTCGATGGCTTCCACCAGCGCCAGGGGAACCGAGGCAGCCGAGGTATTGGCATATTTGTGAATGTTGATGAAAAACTTATCCAGTGGCTGGCGTAACTGGCGCGCGAAAAACTCGATCAGGCGCGCGCTAGTCTGGTGCGGGATGAACAGGTCGATGTCATCGGGCGTCAGCCCTGCCTGGTAAATCACCCGCTTGAGGGACTTGGCGACCGTCCGGGTGGCAAAACGCAGCAGCCCCTGCCCGTTCATTTTGAGGAACCCATCGCGGTTGGCGGTTATGCTTTCTGCATTCAGGGCAATCGGCTTGACGGTGCCACCGGCCGGGACGTATAGATACTCCGCCCCGGAGCCGTCTGATCCCAGCTCGAACGTCAACACGCCGGAAGGCTCTTCGCTTGGCTGGAGGACGACGGCGGCTGCCGCATCACCGAACAGCACGCACGTTTTGCGGTCTTCCCAGTCGACCGCAAAGGATACGATTTCCACCCCCACCACCAGTATATTGTTATAGATGCCGGTCTGGATGAACTGGCTGGCCGTGACCAGGGCGTAGACCCAGCCGGAACAGCCGTTAACCAGCGTAAAAGCGCCGCATTCCGCCCCCAGTTTGTCCTGGACGATGTTGGCCACACCCGGCAGGATGTAGTCTGGCGAATTGTTGGCCACGATGATCAGGTCGAGGTCCTGAGGGGTAAGCTTGGCTTTTTCCAGGGCGGGGCGGCTGGCATTGACGGCCATGGAGGAAGCAGTTTCATGATCGCTGCGAATATGCCGCCGTTTGATGCCTGTGTGGGCGGTGATCCATTCGTCGTTGGTATCGACCATTTCGGCCAAGTCGTCGTTGGTAAGGACCTTGTCCGGGACGTATTTTCCCCACCCAGTAATCCGTGCATAGCGGCTCATAATCATGACTCCCCTTGGCGCAGCACAAGCGCCGCGCCAGGCGCCGCGTTGTGATGAACAGTGTGTTTGGCGAGACCGTTATCCTAGGCAGCGACCTCTTGAGGTGCATCTTCCCTGTGCCGTAACCCCAGCAAGAATGACAGCGAGCGGGCCGTGATGAGTAGCATGCCGGCCGTCAGGGTGATACCTCCGATACCGGCGGCGATCTTCATTCGGTTGGGCATGGTCTGAACCCGGCTCCACCACAGGTGCTGGGCGTGTTTGCTGCCGATCAGTTCGTGCAGCAGGCCCTCCATAAAAGCCGGTGATGGTGACACCTCAACCAGTACTTCGCGGAGTTGTTCGGCCAGATCGACCAGGTCATCGATCTGCTGGTATGAAAGATTGTATTGTGTGAGTAAGGATTCTAGGGGCGCAACGCCGTCCGCGTAATCCGCCAGAAAGTCAGCGATTTGTAGGTCCTGGTAACCATTGGACGAGGATTCCATATCATTCACCTTGTTCATCGACCCAGACGCCGGCGGCGACCTTTTGGCCGGTCGTCGGCCGGGTATTCTTCAGCTTGTGAGGGGTGCTCACGTTTGGTAAGCTCTTCTCGCAGCGCCAGCAATGTACGGTGATACAGTGATTTGACCGCCCCTTCCGTACGATTCATGATGTCCCCGATTTCGGCATTGGACAGGCGCTCGATATATTTTAAGATCAGCAGTTGCTGCCGGTCTTCCGGCAAACTTCTGACCGCCTCCAGCAGGGCGTTTTGCTCTTCGCCTGATTCGACAGCCTGCTCGGGCGCTTCGCTGCTCAGGCCATTGCCGATGTATTCCTCAAGCGAGATAATCTGGCGGCGGCTTCGATCACGGTGCCAGTTGGCGACCAGATTATGCGCGATCCGGTACAGCCAGGCCGAGAAGGGCAC
>DAOUEM010000558.1:0-6337 GCA_034430555.1 Anaerolineae bacterium
CGGTTGCTGTATTTGAAGATGGTCTCTATGACATCTCAACCGGAGCGCAGCTCATTGACCTTGCTTATGGTTATGCGATGACGTTCAGCCCTGATGGTGCATATCTCGCCGTCGCCAACAGTGGGCTGTATGACACAACCACCAGGCAGCAGTTGTTTCATTTCCAGGGAACACGTTACGACAATAATTGGCCGCAGTTCAGTCCAGATGGGCGTTACCTGGTCGCCTGGGATGCCGTCTACGAGGTGGCGACCGGCGAGACGGTGTTTGAGTTGGTGAACGGGAACTTAGGACAGTGGCGCTTCAGCCCGGATGGGTCGCTGCTGGCCGTAGGAGCCGAGGCCGTTTATGAAGTGGCGACCGGCGAACGCTTGTTGACGATTGAGGGCTTTTCAACCCGCTTCAGTGTCGATGGGCGTCTGTTGGCAGTGGACGAGGTTGTGTATGAGGTAGGTACGTGGGAGCCGTACGAGGGCACGTTGGCGGAGGGTATCCCAAGCCCAGACGGTACGATGACCGTCTTGTGGGACGAGGGTTTGTATGACGCAGCAAACGGGCAGATGATCTTCGCAGTGCCTGCCGGGGAGGGGCAAACTCATAATAGAGTCGGGGCGTTCAGCCCTGACCAGACCCTGCTGATCGTCAACTTCTGGGGGACCTGTTTGCTGTACGATAGTGAGGGGTATCCGTGGTCTTACCGTAGCGGCCTGGTCGATACGCAAGGTGAGGTGCTAGAGTTTTCTGCCGGAGACGGTATGCCTGTGCAGGACGTGACGGGCTTACTGGTGGTGATGGCGCGGTCTCCCGATGATCCGTGGCTGCGCGTGCGATATCCTGATAGCTTCGTATATCGGCTGTCCCTGGAAGGTTGGATAGCCGCCGACGAAGTCGCGATCGTCGCCCTGCCGGACGGCGTGCCCGTCGAAACGCCAGTGGGCCAAAGTCAAACTGACCGCCAATAGCTGAAAGCTGACCGCTGTATGCTCCGAGTAGGGATTGACCTGATCAGCATCGAGCGCGTGGCGCAGGCGCGGGACCGCTATGGCGAGCGCTTTTACACGCGGTTTTTCACGCCGGAGGAGCGCGCCATCTGCCAGGATGAGCCGCTGCGGCTGGCGGCGCGGGTGGCGGCCAAGGAGGCGGCGGCCAAGGCGCTCGGCTGCGGCATCGGCGATGTCCGCTGGGTGGACGTGGAGGTCTCCCGCGACGAGCGGTTGCGTCCGCTGCTGCTGCTGCACGGCAAGGCGGCGGTCATCGCGGCTGAGTTGGGCCTGCGGGAGTGGGAGGTCAGCCTGACGCACGAGGGCGACAAAGCCGCAGCGGTCGTGGTGATGATGGGGTGAGGTCAACGGTCAGCCGGGGAATCGCCGGGTTTGGCTGCTGGGCTGTCGCTGGCCGGGGCCGGTTCTTCCTGGGCCACGCGCGCCATCAGCCAGGGCACGATCATGGCGAAGAGCGCCAGCCCGATGGCCAGCACGTTGGTCATCAGCATGAAGACGCCGCCCTGCCGGATCAGTTGTTCCAGGCTGATGCCGGTGCCGGCAGTGGTCGCCGTGTACGTCGCCTGCAGGCTGACCAGCAGCGCCAGCAGGCCGATCACCGCCCAGGCGATCCGCAGCCCTCCCGCCAATCCCTCGAACACCACCTCGCTCAGCGCGATCATCCCCAGCAGGCGGTCCAGCACGTAGTGCAGGGCCACGCCCAGCGCCGCCATCGCCGCCGCGCCCATCCAGGCCGGGCTGAGCAGCACCGCCATCAGTGCCGCGCTGCCGCCATTCACGCTGGGACCGGCGATCAGGCGCTCGGTGGCCGCGATCAACTGCCCGGCGGCCACGACCAGCCCAGCGATGGCCCCCAGCGGCGCCATGATCCAGGGGACCCACACCGGCAGGCGCACGCCGCCCAGGCGCGCCACATACAGCCGGCCGGTCGCCAGCCAGGCGCCGGTCACTGCGCCGACCACCATTGGCCCGGAGAGCAGGATGAGCAGGGAGAGGGTTTCGTCGGTCAAGGAGAATCCTGGTAAGGCATGGTCGGTTACTCCGCCAGGACCTGCACCAGTTCACGCAGGGCGGGCGGATACGCGCCGGTGAAGCTCACCCGCGGCGCGCGGCGGATGTCGTCCGGCACCGCGCCGGCGGCCGTCTGCGCCACCACGATCTTTTTGCGGTGCTGGCGGAAGTATTGCCAGGCCTCCTGCACGCGCGCCTCATCCAGCGCCGCCGGCGAGAGGATGACCAGCATCTGCGTGCAGTCTTCCAGCGCCGGGTTGACGCCACCCGCCCACGCGATCTCACCGTTGTCGGCGTACGGCACCCACGTCTGCACGCCCATGTTGCCCAGGTCGTCCGAGAGCCGGTGGGCAAAGACCGCGTCGGCGTCGGCGTAATTGACGTAGGTGGCGCAGACGGCCTTGGTGGGGCGGGACTGCCGTTTGGCGGTCGCGCCGTCGGCCACTTTGATGGCGCGGGGTTTCTTCAGCCCCTGGTGAGCATCGGTGCGCCCCATGCGGAAGACGGTCGTGCCGCAGATCGGGCATAGGCCGCGCGTGCCGGGCGTGCCTTTGCGCGTCCACACCGGCTGCGGTTCTTCCATCTCGACCTTGTCTTTGCAGCGGACGCAGTAGGCCTCGATCGGCTCGTCGTCCTGGGCGTGGGCGCTGTCGTGGAGGATGTCTTTGTCGATCATGCCAGGGAGTCCTTATGGGGTCCTTATCGGGACCGTTAAACATCGGTTATACCGGGTTTCAGCCGCTGCCAGTATACCAGTAACGGACAAAAGGGGCACGGGTGACGTGCCCCTCCAACTATTGCCCTGAATGGTACGCCGCCGTCCTAACGCTTGGTGTAGGTCGGGGCCTTGCGGGCGCGCTTGAGGCCGGGCTTTTTGCGTTCCTTGATGCGTGGATCGCGGGTCAGGAGGTCGCGCTGGCGCAGCGGGCTGCGCAGGTTCTCGTCCACCTTAACCAGCGCCCGCGCCATGCCCAGGCAGATGGCGTCCGCCTGGCCGGTGACGCCGCCGCCATTGACGTGCACGGTCACGTTGTAGGATTTTTCCACTCCGATGACCGTCAGCGGCTCCATGATGCGCGTGAGGTCGCCCTCGCGCGGCAGGAATTCTTCCGCCGGCTTGTCGTTGATCATGACGCTGCCGGTGCCGCCGGGGTAGATGCGCACCCGGGCAGTCGCGGTCTTGCGGCGTCCAACGCCTTCATAATACTGTGTAGACATGGTTCTCCCTGTGCCTTTATAGCTCGAGGGTCTTGGGCTGCTGCGCCTGGTGCGGGTGTTGATCGCCCGCATAGACCTTGAGCTTCTTGAGCATCTTACGGCCCAATGGATTCTTGGGCAGCATCCCGCGAACGGCGTACTGGATCACGCGTTCGGGGTGTTTGTCCAGCATGACGCGCAGGGTGATGCTGCTCAGCCCGCCGGGATACCCCGAATGCCGATGGTACATCTTGGCGTCAAGCTTGGTGCCGGTCACATGAATGCGATCAGCGTTGATGACGATGACAAAATCGCCGGTATCGACGTTAGGGGCGTAGGTCGGCTTGTGCTTGCCCTTCAAAATCGGCGCCAGCCGCGCCGCCAGACGCCCGAGCGTTTGTCCTTTGGCGTCCACCACCCACCAGTCGCGCTCCACTTCGGCAGGTTTGGTGACATAGGTTTTGGTACGCATAGTGCCACTCCACAATGATGCAGGGCGTCTCGCCCGCTTCAGTATTCAACATTGACCAGGGTCAGCCCGTGCGGCGGGGCAGTGGGTCCCGCACGGCTCCGGTCGGCGGCGTCCAGCGCCGCGCTAAATTCTTCGATACTCATCGCGCCGCGCCCGACTTCCACCAGCGTGCCGACGATGCAGCGCACCATGCGCTGCAAAAAGGCGTTGCCGGTGATGGTGTAGACACAGGTCTCGCCGCCATCGGCGGGCTGGCAGTCCAGCGTCGAGCGCAGCACTCGCCGGATGGTGCTCGTGCCCTGGGGCGGCTGGCCAAAGGTGGCGAAGTCGCGCTCCCCCACCAGCAGCGCCGCCGCCTGCTGCATGGCCGGGCCATCCAGCGCGGCCCGCACCCGCCAGCGATCGCGGTCCCACAGCGGGTTTCGGACGGGCCGCCGGTACAGCCGGTAGACGTAAGTCCGCCAGCGGGCACTGTAGCGCGGATGAAAACCGGCGTCCGCCAGGGCGATGCTTTGCAGCGCGATGTCCATTGGTAAGTTTGCGTTGAGCGCCCGTAACAGGTCGCTCGTCTCATGCCGCCAGTCCACGTCGAAGGCGATAACCTGCCCGCTGGCGTGTACCCCGGCATCCGTCCGTCCCGCCCCCAGCACCGTCGCCGCCTGGCCGATCACGCGCGCCAGGGCCGCTTCCACCGCCCCCTGAATGGTGGGCGTGCCGGCTACCTGGCGCTGGAACCCCTGGTAGGCGGTGCCATCGTAGGCCAGGATGGCGCGGTAGCGGCGCGCGGCGGACACAGGCGTCGGCTCCCGAAGGGCCTCAGTCCGTTTCCCGGTCCACCAGCTCCAGCATGACCATTTCCGCACGGTCGCCCAGGCGCAGGCCCAGCTTAAACATCCGGGTGTAACCGCCAGGGCGGTCCTCGTAGCGCGGGGCCAGCTCGTCGAAGAGCTTGCCGACCGCATCCCGGTTGTTTAGGCGAGACAGGGCCACGCGGCGGGCGTGTACGGCGCGGGCCGGGTCTTCGTGGGCCAGGCCGCGTTTGGCCAGCGTGATCATCTTTTCGGCCTCGCCGCGCATCGCCTCGGCTTTGGCGCGGGTCGTCTTGATCCGCTCGTGCCGGAACAACTCGATAGTCAGGTTGCGGCGCAGCGCTTTACGATGGCTTGTGCTGCGGTTCAGCTTCTTTCCAGCTACACGATGTCGCATAGTGTCACTCTACTTTGGGATGCTGCGGGCATTACCCGGCATCAATCAGGCCGTCACTTCGGTGTCTTCCACCGGGTAGCCCTTTTCCTTGAGTTTGTCTTTGAGTTCGGTCAGCGATTTTTCGCCGAAGTTACGGATGGCCAGCATGGCATCCTGGCCGCGCTCCAGCATTTCCAGGACCTCGCCCACGTTGGTGATGCCGGTCCGCTTGAGCGAATTGAACACGCGCACGCTCAGGTCGAGGGTCTCGATCGGCATGTCGTAGTGTTCGGTGCGGGCGGTTTCCTCCGGCTCTTCGATCGGCTCCGGTTCCAGGAAGGTCTCCGGGCTGACCCCGGCGATGATCCGCAAATGGTTCATCAGGATGCCGGCCGCCGTGCTCATCGCTTCTTCGGGGCGGATGCTGCCATCGGTCCAGATTTCCAGGATGAGCTTGTCGTAGTTGGTATGCTGGCCGACGCGCGCCTGTTCGACGTCGTAATTCACACGCCGGACCGGGCTGTAGATGGCATCCACCGGCAGCTCGCCGATCGATAGGCGGTCGCGCTCTTCCACCGGGCTGTAGCCGCGCCCGTTATGGGCCGCGAACTCGAAGTCCAGGTAGGTGTCTTCACTGTCCGCCGTGAAGAGGTACAGGTCCGGATTGATGATCTCAACCTCCGGCGGGCAGAGGATGTCCGCCGCGGTGACCGTGCCCGAGCCGCGCACTTCCAGCGACAGGTGGGCCGAGTCCACGTCGTACATCTTCAGGCGGATCTGTTTGACCTGCAGGATGATCTGTGTCATATCTTCCTGCAAGCCAGGCACCGCGCTGAACTCGTGGGGCACGTCAGTCACGCGAATCGACGTGACGGCCACGCCTGGCAGCGAAGACAGCAGCACCCGGCGCAGCGCATTGCCGACCGTGATGCCAAAGCCGCCTTCCAGCGGGCTGATGAAAAAGCGCCCGTATTTCTGTGTATTCTGATCTGCCTCAATTTTGGGCAGTACCATGCTGCTGCTGTTACTTGTCAAGAAACCCCCTCCTGCTCAGGCTGAGGCATTTGGGAAATATGAGCAGTGGGCGACCAGCGCCCACCGGCCCACGCGTCATCGCCCCGTTTTTTACCGTGAGTAGTATTCCACGATCAACTGTTCGTTAATCGTCAGGTCGATGTCGCTGCGTTCAGGATTACGAAGAACGGTGCCTTTCAGATCGGTGCTGCTCATCTCCAGCCACTCCGGCACGGGGGGCCGGTTTTCCAGCACCTGGCGTAGTTCACGGAAGTAGGGCCGCTGGCGGCTTTCGCCCCGCACGGCAATGATGTCGCCGGGGACGACCACGTAAGAGGCAATGTTGGTCCGGCGTTCGTTGACGGTGATATGGCCGTGGCCGACCAGTTGGCGGGCATGGGCCCGTGATTCGGCCAGTCCCAGGCGATAGACGGCGTTGTCCAGCCGCGATTCCAGG
>DAOUEM010000559.1:0-3745 GCA_034430555.1 Anaerolineae bacterium
ACGGGAGTCAGTCACGAATTTAGATGAGTATATTGAAAAGGGGCAGATCGAGTTTCTCGACTACCGCCGGTGGTACATCCCCTCAGGGAGGTTCGAAGCCGACAAGGTGTTGCAGGGCTGGATTGACAAAGAGGATCAAGCTGTGGAACGGGGGTTTGAGGGGCTCCGTCTCAACGGGAATACGTTCTGGCTTGAGGAGGAAAATTGGGGCACATTCGTCGATTATGAAGCAATGGTAGATCGTGTGATCGGCCACCATCGGATGCTTGCCGTGTGCACCTATTCGCTTGATCAGTGTGGGGCACTCGAGATCATGGATGTAGTATCCAACCACCAATTCGCGCTTATCAAGCGAAATGACAGGTGGGAGATAATTGAGAGCACTGGACGCAGGCAGGCTGTGGAGACGCTGCGCGAGAGCGAGGAAAAGTTCCGCAGTCTCTTCAACAATGCCGAAGTCGGCATGTTCAGGACGAGACTCGATGGATCAGAGATCCTGGACATGAACGAAAAATTCCTCAAAATCTTTGGCCGTACACGCGAGGAGATGCGGGGCTTGCCCTCGGTGATTCACTGGGCCGATCCGCGTGAGCGGGAGGAAATGGTCCGCAGGCTTGAGGCTGAAGGCCGCGTGACGGAATTCGAGTGCGGGATCCTGAACAAACAGGGTGAGGAGCGGGTATGCCTCGCGTCATTAACTCTCTTCCGCGAGCAGGGCATCGTGGAGGGATCCATCATAGACATCACCGAGCGCAAACAGGTGGAGGCGGCGCTGCGCGAGAGCGAGTCTCGCTGGCGTTCACTGACCGAGGATTCGCCCGACCACATATTGACTCTGGACAGAGACTTGAATATTCAGTTTGCGAATTATGCCTCACCAGGATTAACAGTCGAAGAGTTAATAGGAACGCCCCTTTATACCTACATTGAGCGAGAACGGCAGGCGGAAATCAAAGCTATTCTTGAGCATGTACTGGAGACAGGCGGGTCTGCCACCTACGAGACCCAATTCGATACAAAAGACGGGGACACTATCTACTATGAATCACGCGTTATGCAACGGATAGTGCACGACAGAGTAGTCGGATTGACCCTCAGTGCTCGTGACATCACCGACCGCAAGCAAGCAGAGAGACAATTGCGGGACGAGCGCGATTTTTCTGACAGCCTGATCAACACCGCACAGGCTATTGTGCTCGTCCTCGATCTTGAGGGGCGGATTGTCCGTTTCAACCCCTATTTGGAGGAGCTATGTGGATATCGTCTTGAGGAAGTCCAGGGTAAGGACTGGTTTACAACCTTCCTTCCCGAACGGGATCAAGAACCGATTCGGGCGATGTTTCTGAAAGCCATCCGTAGTATTCAAACCAGAGGGAATGTCAGTCCAATTGTGACCCGCGAGGGCCATGAACGCCAAATTGAATGGTACGATAAAACCCTGAAAGATGCTCATGGCAATACGGTGGGACTGTTGGCGATAGGGTTGGATGTTACCGAACGCAAACAGGCGGAGGCGGCGCTGCGACACCGCACCTACCGGCTGGAGATTCTGCATAAGATCGACAAAGCTATTCTGGTCGCGCAATCTCCGAAAACGATTACCCAGGGAGTTCTGCGAGATCTCGCCGAACTGGTGCCCAACGAGCGTTCGAGCGTCTCACTCTTCGACGCTGACCAGGGCGAGATGGTGGTTCTGGCTGGTCAGTCTCTGGGGAGGAACCTTGAGGGGCTACGCTTCCCCAGTTCCACCAATGTCATCGAAGTGTTACAGCGGGGCGACGTCTATGTCACGCGAGATCTGCTTGCTCTCCCCGAACTCGGCGCCATTCAGAAGGAGTTGATCGCGGAGGGGCTGCGGTCCCACATCAACGCCCCCCTCTTGGCGAGGGGCAAACTGCTCGGTTCACTCAACATCATGTCGACTAAAGTTGACGCCTTTCCTGCCGCAGACATCGAAACCGTCCGCGAGGTGGCCGACTCACTGGCGATTGCCATTCAACAGGCCAGACTGCTCGAAAAGGTTCAACGTGACACTGAACGCCTGCGTTTCCTGACTTCGCGACTGGCTGAAGCTGAAGAAACCGAGCGACGGCGGCTGGCGCGCGAGTTACACGACCGGGTGGGACAAAATCTGGCTGCGCTCGGCCTCCACCTGGCTATCATACAGTCGCAGTTGACGGGGGGGATAGCGGATCAGGTCCATAACCATCTGTCGGATGCACAGGTGATGGTAGAGCAAACGACCGAGATTATCCGCGACGTGATGGCCGACCTTCGTCCACCCGCATTGGACGATTACGGGCTGTTGGCTGCGCTGCGCTGGTATGGGAAACAGTTTACGGGGCGGACAGAAATTGTTGTCAATGTCCAGGGGGAGGAACCGGATCCCCGGCTGGCCTCCCACCACGAAAACGAACTGTTCCGCATCGCGCAGGAAGCATTGGCCAACGTAACCAAACACGCGCAGGCGACGCAGGTCACAGTAACAGTAGAGATACACGGCGAAACGGTGCGGCTGATCATCCTCGATAATGGCGTGGGTTTCGATCCTACACAACTGGCTGGCCCTGATAAGCATTCAGGCTGGGGACTATTCATAATGGCCGAACGAGTTGAAGGCATCGGCGGCCAGGTTCGCATCGAGTCGCAGCCTGGGAAAGGCACCCGGGTTATTGTGGAGGTGCCGCGATGAGTATTAACGTCTTCCTGGCCGATGACCATACCGTATTGCGGGATGGGCTGCGGTTGTTGCTTGAGACTCAGCCCGACGTCAAAGTCGTCGGCGAAGCGGCCGGTGGGCGCGAGACAGTCCAGCAGGTCATGCAACTGCGTCCAGACATAGTCATCATGGATATCGCCATGCCCAAGCTGAATGGTATCGCAGCAACACAGCAAATCCGCGAAGCGTGTCCATCGACCCAGGTCATCATCCTGTCCATGCACTCGACCGACGAACACGTCTTTCGGGCGCTGGAGGCTGGCGCGCGTGGTTTTGTGCTGAAAGAAGCAGCGGGCAGCGAGGTGGTCAGTGCCGTCCGCGCGGTGCATGCCGGTCAGCGCTACCTGAGCCAAAAGATCACGAATGAAATCGTGGATGACTATGTAGAACAGCGGAGGGCTGGCGAACTGGAAAGCCCCCTGGCGCGCCTCACCCCACGGGAGCTTGAGGTCCTGCAGTACGTCGTAGAGGGCAAATCAAATACGGCCATCGCTGAGACCTTGTTCCTGTCGCCCAAGACCATTGAGACCTATCGCAGTCGCATGATGGATAAATTGGACATTGATAATCTTCCCGATCTCGTCAGGTTCGCCATCCGGCACGAATTAATCCCGCCAGAATAGGCCGTTATTCGCCAGGAGTGCTTCGCGATACTTCTGCGCATGATACCCCCAGGCAAATCCTCGGGTCGGGCCATCCTGCACGATGTCCACCTTCTGCCACGCACCTCCGTTCTGTGGCCCCGTACCTAACAAAGAGTCAAAGATTCCCTACACCAAGTGTCAAACTCTCCTGACAGACAAACGGCGCAATCTCTGGCAAGATGAAGATAGCGGGCAACCAGCGACCCGCAGACCCAACCCCGGTTTGGCAAGGAGGAGTCTTTTGCCAGGGACCATTTTGATCGTTGAGGATCACGACGCCGTGCGCACAGCCCTGTGCGCATGGTTACAGGCGGAATTACCCCAGCATCGAATCATCCAGGCAGCCAGCGGAGAAGCGGCTGTTGAGCTTGCTCGCGACCAG
>DAOUEM010000560.1:0-11675 GCA_034430555.1 Anaerolineae bacterium
TCCCAATCCCGCTGGCTCGTAGCCTCTGCATCCACCCAGTCCGGTTCCTCCCAGACTATCCCTCGCCGTCCAGGTACCCGCCGTCTTGGCCCTGACTTGTAAATCGGACAAGATAATGGGCCATAACAGAACGTCTCAAAACGATACCGCTTCTTGTCCGGCTGCCAATGGTCGACGATGATCACCACCGGCATGCGGCATCCCCAGATGCAGCTCCGGCACCGGCTCTCATAGGTCCGAGCGGACAGCCGACGGTGACCACGCCACTGGTATTCCTCCAGCGGGTCAGGAACTCTATGCCAGGGCGGGGGCTGCTGTGTGTTACCTTCAGGTCGCTGCGACATGGTCAGCTTGCTGACTTGGTAGAACTCCACCGGCTCCAGGCGCGGATCTGCCACTGGCAGCGCCACGCCGCTCGCCTCAATCCCAACCTCAAACTGGTGTTTGTCGTGCGCTGCTTGGCCGATGCCAACTGAGAACGCCCGCTGCTTTTCCCCGATCATGCCATCCATCACCAGGCAGTAGCCCAGATAGCGGTGACTGCGTTGATCGAATGAGCGCGTCAACCGAATGCGCGGCTGGACGGAGAGCACCCGCCCGATCCACTTGAGCCTCCCGTCGCCGTTTTTGCCTCAAAAATGGTCTCAGCCATTTGTCTTCATAAAAAGGGTACTTGACACTTTGTCTATTGCACCCCAATTTTGTAGAGAATGTCTCTAGACGAGTTCTACTTCCTTGACCTGTAAGGTAGCTTCATCGCAGCTTGAACCGACGTAGAACGAGTAGGTTCCCGGTTCAAATACCCACTTCCGTTGCTCATTGCTGAAATACCGGAGTTCATCAAGATCGACAGGTATCGAGACGGTCGTTGATTGTCCGGGTTCTAGGGTTACCTTCTCAAAACCCTTGAGGAGTTTCTTCTGGCGATCTACCGCAGATTGTTTTATGCCGACATAAACCTGAACAACCTCAGCACCTGCGACGTCGCCAGCGTTCTTGAGATCAACCGTTACCATTACGTGGTCATCCTGCTTGTCGAGCTGTGGCTCACCATATTCCCATGTCGTGTAGGAAAGCCCGAAGCCAAAGGGATAGGCTGGCGTGTGTCCGTTCTTATCGAGCAGCGTGTAGCCGTGATACAGATCATAGGTGATCTCGGCGTCAGTGTTGCTGAAATACGGCAGATGGCTTTGATCCTGTGGAATGGTGAAAGGCAGTTTGCCCGAGGGATTCACATCCCCGAACAGGATTCGAGGCAGGGCATTACCACCTTCCATCCCCGAATACCAGCCGTACACGATGGCCGGAACCGTGTCTTCCCACTCTTTGGTCATAATCATGCCGCCGCCGATGAGTACGACAACAGTATTGGGGTTGATGCTTCCGATCCGCTTGATCAGTTCGATCTGGGCAGGTTTGAGGGAAAGATTCTCGCGATCACCGCCTAACGAACCCCCATCATCTGCTTCAAAAGCTGACATGTCAAAACCCGTTAGCGGCTTACCCATGTTTTCATAGCCTATGCCGACCGCGACGCCGAAGGAGAATTCGTCCACGCCCTCCTTAGGTGCAGAGATAAATTCGCCCTCATCGTGCATATCGTTGCCAACAGCGATAATCACGCAGTCCGCATTGGCTGCTTCGGCTGCCGCTTTATCGAGTTCGCTCTCATCGCAGAACACGATCTCAGCGTCGGCGCCGAAATAGTCACGGAGGCCCTCAAGCGGGGTCACCACATAGGGCGCGTCAATCCTGCTGGAACCCGCATCACCGGTATTGGCCCTGTTCCCCAGTTCCCCGGCAACCAGAATGCGCTTGACAGTCTTCTGGAACGGCAGCACACCCTTCGTATTCTTGATCAGCACCATCGATTTCTCAGCGACTTCCCGCGCCAGTTCGGTGTGTGCCTTGCTGGCGACGAGGTCCATGCTGTAGGCCATCTTCTCCGGAGTGTTCTCGAAAACGAGCAAGGTGCGCAGTATTCGGAGCACGGCGGTGTCGACGGTTTCCTCAGACACGCGGCCTTCCTCGACAGCCTGGAGGAGGTTGCGCTGGTAATGGATAGGCATGGGCATCTCGATATCCAGGCCGGCCTCGATGGCCTTCTTGGTATCGCGGACGCCAGCGACAAAGTCGGAGATCGCGAAGCCCTCGAATCCCCAGTCGTCCCGCAGGATGTCCGTAAGCAGGGTGCGGCTTTCACAGCAGTGATCGTCGTTAAAAAGGTTGTAGGCCCCCATCACCGAGGCGGCACCCGCATCGATGGACTTCTTGAAGTGCGGCAGGTAAACCTCACGCATGGTGCGCTCATCGGCCTTGACGTTCACCCAGAAACGGGAATTCTCGATATTGTTGACCGCATAGTGCTTGACGCAGGCGATCACATTGTGTGCCTGCGCCCCCTCGGTTAACGCCTTGGCCATCTCGCCCAGGAGGAAGGGGTCCTCGCCATAGGTTTCCTGAGAACGCCCCCAGGCAGGATGGCGAAGCAGGTTGATGCAGACACCGCCGAAATAATTGGCACCCTGTGCGCGGGCTTCTTTGCCAATCACGTCGCCAATCCGCTTTTCGAGGTCCGGGTCAAAGCTGGCACCGCGCGCCATCGACACGGGGAAACAGGTCGAATGGCCCATCACCACGCCGCGTGGGCCGTCGGTAAACCCAATGGGCGAGACACCGAGCCGCGGGCAACCGGTGGTCTCAATGGGGACGGGATTATACATGTTATTGTACTTCTGAAAGTTGTCTATCGGGTCCCAGTTGCCGTTGAGCATCCAGACCTTTTCCTTGAGGGTCATTTGCTCGAGCAGCGCCTGGGCCTTCTCCTCTACCTGTTCACGACTCAGGGTGCAGTCGTCTTTCTTAAACATCGTTTCTATCTCCAGGTGATTTTAGATATATGAGAACTATTTCCTCTTTCGAGGTGAATAGGGGCAAGCGAAGCAAACTTTCAGATCTTATGCGGTAACAGTGAAGGCCATACGGACCGGCGCGGAAGCGCCCAGCCGCACGCCGCGCTCACCTGGCGAGCAGCCGCCGACCGTCACGCGAAACTCGCCGGGTTCCAGGACGCGATCCCCGGCATCATTCACCATTTTCATCATCTCGGGGGTTACAGTGACCGTGATGACGGTACGCTCGCCGGATTTGAGATGGACTCGCCGGAAGCCGATCAGGCTGTGCAGTGGCACGACCGTCGAGGCTTCCAGGTCGCTCAGGTAGATCTGGGCGACTTCTTCCGCTTCCACCGATCCGCTGTTGGTCAGGGTACAGCGGAGCGACAGCGATTCGCCCGCCTGGATCGTGCTCTTGTCCAGTGCCAGGTCGCTGTAGGTGAAGCGCGTGTAGCTCAGGCCAAAGCCGAACGGATAGAGCGGTTCTTCGGTGGCATACCGGTAGGTTCGACCGGCCATGTTGTAATCTTCAAAAGGCGGGAGCTGTTCCAGGGATTTGGGGAAAGTCAACGGCAGCTTGCCCGATGGAACTGCGTCACCGAACAGCACGTCGGCCACGGCTTTGCCGCCCTCCTGACCGGGATACCAGACGTATACGATCGCTTCCATCAGGTCTTCCAGGTCGCCCAGGGCAATGGGGCTGCCGCCGGTGAGCACCAGCACCACCTTCGCGCCGCCGAGCGCCAGTTTCGTGAGGTACTCGACCTGCACCGGCGGTAAGCTGATAGCCGCGCGATCCCCATTCTCATCGGACAAGCAGGCATCGCTCTCTTCGCTTTCCAGCAGCGGCGAGAGGCCCATGCACGCAATGATCACGTCAGCGGTCGGCGCACCAACCAGTGACCAATCCTTCAACTCAACCTGCTGGCTGAGTGGGCAGGCGGGGCGGTATTGCAGCGCGACGCCCTCCGGCACGCGGGCGACAATCCCTTGTATGAGCGTAGTCAAGGAGTCGTTCAGGCCGTGATAATTGCCAAGCAGCACTTCGATGTTGGCAGCAGTCGGCCCGACCACCAGGATTTTCCGAACCTGCTCGCGGATAGGCAGGATATTGCCTTTGTTCTTCAGCAGCACAATCGATTTGACGGCGGCTTCGTAAGCGAGCTGCCGGTGTTCAGGGCTGCCGACGACGCTGAGGGGAATCGCCGTATACGGAACGTCGGCAGGCGGATCAAACATCCCGAGCTTGAAGCGCGTGGCGAGGGTGCGCCCCAGCGAACGGTCGATATCGGCTTCCGTGATCAACCCGCGATCAATCGCTTCGCCCAGGTGATCGTAGGTGCAAATGCAGCTCAGGTCACATCCGGCCTTGAGCGCCAGGGCAGCGCTTTCGACAACATCTTTGGTCACTTTGTGGCCCTGGTGAAAATCCGTCAGCGCGCCGCAGTCCGACACGACGTGCCCCTGGAAAGCCCAATCGCCGCGCAGCGTCTTGACCAGCAGCAACTGGCTTGCACAGCACGGTTCATCGTTGGTGCGGTTATAAGCGCCCATGACGGCTTCGACCCCGGCCTCCGTGACCAGCTTCTTAAAAGCCGGGAGATACGTCGCATGCAGGTCGCGCAGCGAGACCTTCGCATTAAAGACGTGGCGCAGTTTTTCCGGCCCGCTGTGTACCGCGAAATGTTTGGCGCACGCCGCCACCTTGAGATACTTCGGATGATCGCCTTGAAGCCCGCGCACATAGGCCGCGCCCATTTCGCCGGTCAGAAACGGGTCTTCGCCCCAGGTTTCCTGACCCCGACCCCAGCGCGGATCGCGGAAAATGTTGATATTCGGCGACCAGACGGTCAGCCCCTGGAACATGCCGGTAGAACCATTGCGCCGCAGCGCCTCGTGATGTTTGGCGCGGGCTTCATCGCCAACCGCCGACGCGATTTTCTGGATGAGTACCGAATCCCAGGTCGCAGCCATACCGATGGCCTGGGGAAAGACCGTGGCGCGCCCATTCCCGGCGACGCCGTGCAGGGCCTCACTCCAGAAGTCGTAGGCTGGGATGTTCAAACGCGGAATCGCCTGGGCCGGGTTGCGCATCTGCCCGATTTTCTCGTCGAGCGTCAATCGCGAAAGCAGATCCCGGACGCGTTCGGCAATTGGACGGGAAGGGTCCAGATAGACAACCGACGATACAGTTCGTTGAGTCGAGGTGGATTCAGTCATAATTTGTATTATCCTTGTCAAGCATCATATTGCATTTTAGCCGTGCAGCGCGCCAGCCATTATACGTTAGCAACCTGTTCCTGTCACGCAATATAAACGGTAATCAGGGGCAGCGAAGATAGAGTTGTACGCCGTCTGAACTTCTGGGTGTCGTTAAGTGATAAGAGGGTGATGACGACGATCCCCTGTGGGGGCCAAAAAGCCCCGTAACCCCAAAAACTCCGCCTAGACAAAGTTCGGAGCAAAACGATATTCATTTTTGATTGGATTTAGGCAACTAGGTTCTGTTGACATTTCAGCGCAACCAGATCAGAGCGCCAGTAAAGCACAAGAAACCAAGGTAGCGGCTGGCGAGTTTGTCAAAACGCGAGAAGATGCGACGAAAATGCTTGATCTTGTTTATGAAACACTCCACCAAAGCGCGCTCCCGGTAGAGCCAGGCATCGTGCTCGCGCGGTTGCTTGCGGCGTTTGCGCGACGGGATGGACGAGGCAGTCGCGGCGGCCTACGGCTGGGACGTCCGCCCCTTCGACCTGGCAGTGGAAACGGTCCAGGTGACGCTGGCCGGCAGCGGCAGCATCGAGGTGAACGCCAGCGATTCCATCGACGGTTCGCTGACCGGCAGCGGCACTATTACCCATACCGGCGATGCCGAGGTTCACGTCAGCCGGACCGGCTCCGGCAGCGTCCGCCAGCGCTAGGCGGCCACAGACGACAAAGCCCGCGTCCTCTGTGAACGCGGGTCTCATATACTGGAATGTAGGGCGGGTCAGCAATGGCCCGCCTTTGCTTGCTTACTCCCGCTGCCGGGCCACCAGGAAGCGCAGGTAGGCCACCATGTCCCACAGATCGCCGTCGCCCCCAGTCCGTCTGGCCGCCGTAAGCCGGCATCGTCACGCCGGAGACGCCGTGGCTGGCGTTCTGACCGGTGATGGCGATGTCGCCGCAGCCGTCGCCGTCGAAGTCGCCGATATCGAGCGGCTTGCCGGTCTGGGACGCCCCGGTGGGCGTATCGTAAAAGACAAAAACGCCGTCCTGCGGCAGGCTGCGCAGGTCGAGCGGCGCACCGCCGGGGGGACCCGTTCGCCTTCCTGGGCGGCCCCCGGCGTCAGCGCCAGCGGTAGGCTGAGGGCGAGGGTCAGCGCCAGCAGCACAACGAGACGCACCGGCCAACGGCGGGGGTTGATTCGTAAGGTCATCTAGCGCTCTCCCAATAAGATGTTTATGTCTGTTGTGTCATCTCGCCGAATCATCGGGTGTGAGGGACGAGTGTATCCTGCCGCTGGTAATCCGCCAAATGTGGTAGTAAAAAGGAGGAAGCGCGGTTCGCCAGGGAGGCTTGATGATGCCTGAGGCCGGTTACGACGGATTTGCCGACTCCTACGCGGCTTTTGTCGCCAGCGACGCCGCCGATCCGCTGACGGCGCTGGGCGGCGCGACCGTTCACGTGCTGGCGGTGGCGGGGGAGGTCGATGGGCTGCGGGTCTGTGACCTGGGCTGCGGCGAGGGCCACCTGTCGCGGGTCCTGGCGGCGCGGGGTGGGCGCGTGGTCGGGGTGGATGTTTCTCGCCGGATGTTGGCCCTGGCCCGCCAGCGGACTCCCCGGCCCGGTCTGGACTATCTCCTGGCGGACGCGCAGCAGACCCTGCCCCTACCCGCCGCCGCCTTCGACCTGGCGATCAGCAACATGGCGCTGATGGACATCCCCGACCTGGCCGCCGTCTACCGGGCGGTGGCGCGCATTCTGCGACCGGGCGGACGTTTCGTCGCCTCGATCACACACCCCTGTTTCCAGTCGCCGCACTCCAGTCCGGAAACCGATGATGAAGGCGCGTTCACGGCGCGGCGCGTGGTCCAGTACGTGGAGGAAGGCTTCTGGCGTTCGGGCCGGAATATCGATACCGTGCGGGCCACGGTGGGCGCAGTTCATCGCACCCTGGCGACCTACTTGAACGGCCTGATTGCCGCCGGCTTCACCCTGGAGCGGCTGGTCGAGCCGACCCTAAAAGAGCGCCCCGTGCCCGACCTGATGGTGTTCGCCGCTCGGTGTTACGCCTCCGCGGTTGGGACGTAATCGGGGACGCGGTAGTCGCCGCTCTTGCCGCCGGTCTTACGCAGCAGCCGCTGCCCGCGGATGGTCATCTGCTGGCTGTACATTTTGAGCATGTCGTAGATCGTCAGGGCGGCCATGCTGCCGGCGGTCAGCGCTTCCATCCGGCAGCTTATTGCGCCTTCGGTAGCTGGATGATCTTTAAAAAATTGGTTTGGCCGTGCTGGCTGAAGGGATGGCCGCCGGTCATCACGACCTTCTCGCCGGGCCGGGCGTAACCACGCTCCGTCATCACCGGCACCGTGCGCTGCCAGAATTCCTCGTCCGTCTCGAAGAAGGGCACGCGCACCGGCGTCACGCCCCACAGCAGGCTCAGGCGGCGGTAGACGTGCTCGTAGGGGGTGAAGGCCAGGATCGGCACAGCGGGCCGGTACTGGGCGATCAGGCGGGCGGTGCTGCCGGTCTGCGTGAAGACCCAGATGCAGGCCACGTCCAGCGTATGGGCGATCGAGGCTACCGCCGCCCCGATGGCCTCCGGCACGCTGTCCACGTCGTGCGTCAGCCAGATCGCGTCGTCGGCGCTGCCGCTGACCTGGCAATAACCGCTGGATTCGGCTGTCAGGGCGATTTGGGCCATGGTTTTGATCGTCTGTACCGGGTACTGGCCGATGGCGGTCTCGCCGCTGAGCATCACGGCGTCGCTGCCGTCGATGATGGCGTTGGCTACGTCGCTGACCTCGGCGCGGGTGGGCGTGGGACTGTGCACCATCGATTCCAGCATCTGGGTGGCGGTGATCACCGGCACGGCCTGTTTGTTGGCGTCTTCGATGATGTGCTTCTGTAACACCGGCACCTGTTCCAGCGGGATTTCCACGCCCAGGTCGCCGCGGGCTACCATCACCCCGTCGGCTACTTCCAGGATGCCATTCAGCGTTTTGAGCGCTTCTGGCCGCTCGATCTTGGCGATGACGGGCACGTCTTTGCCGGCCTGGGCGATCAGGTCCTTGACCTGGCGCACGTCGTCCGGGTGGCGTACGAACGAGATCGCCACGTAGTCCACGCCCTGCTCCAACCCAAAATGAAGGTCGTTGATGTCCTTGCTCGTCACCGAGGAGGCGCTGATCTGGACGCCGGGCAGGTTGATGCCCTGGTGTTCGCGCAGTTCGCCGCCGGTCATCACCTCGCCGTAGATGTCGGTCTCGGTCGTCTTGTGGACCTTGAGCGCGATCTTGCCGTCCGAGATCAGGATGACGTCGCCGGGGGAGACGTCCGCCGGCAGCGCCTCGTAGCTGGTATTGACCTGCTGGCGGTTGCCCTCGACGGGCCGGGTGGTGATCATAAACGTCTGCCCGTCCAGCAAATCGACCGGTTCGCCGCCCGCCAGCGAGCCGGTGCGAATCTTCGGCCCCTGCAGGTCCTGCAAGATGGCGACCGGCTTGCCCAGTTCCGCCGCCGCCGCGCGGACCATCACCAGGCGCGAGGCCTGTTCGGCGTGGCTGCCATGCGAAAAGTTCAGGCGTGCAACGTCCATTCCCGCCTCGATGAGATCGGCGATGCGGCTGTGCGTATTGCTGGCCGGGCCGAGCGTGGCGATGATCTTGGTGCGGCGCATAGGTCCCCCTCCTTTTGTCCCTGCTAATCCGGCGGACATGTTCAGGCCGTGTGCAGCGCCTGGGCGATGGCGCGGATGTGATCGGGCGTGCTGCCGCAGCAGGCCCCCACGATCTGCGCGCCGTCCTGGTAGAGCTTCTGGGCGAATTCGGCCATCACTGCCGGCGAGGCGTCATAAACCGCGATGCCGTCCTCCATGCGCGGCACGCCGGCATTGGCCTTGGCGATCAGCACCGCGTCCGGGTTGACGGCCCGCATCTTGCCGATGGCGACTGCCAGCTCGTCCGGGCCGTTGCCGCAGTTGCCGCCCAGCGCCAGCACGTCGAGCTGGCCCAGGGCCTCGATGGCCTGCTCCGGCGTGACGCCCATCATGGTATTGCCGTTGGTGTCGAAGGTCATGGTAGCGGCCAGCGGGAAGCCCGGCGCGGCCTGGCGGCAGCCCTCGACGGCGGCGCGCACTTCCTCCAGCGCGGACATGGTTTCGATCCACAGCACGTCCACCCCGCCCGCGGCCAGCGCCCGCGCCTGTTCGGCAAAAGCGGCGGTCGCGGCGGCGAGGGTCAGCAGCCCGTACGGCTCCAGCATCTGGCCTGTCGGCCCGATGGACCCCGCCACCACCACCGCATGATCGGCGGCGTCGACTTCGGCGCGGGCCAGGCGGGCGCCCGCCTCGTTCAATTCGGCGGCGCGCGCACCCTGGCCGTGCAGTTCCAGCCGGTAGCGGTTGCCGCCGAAGGTGTTGGTCAGCACGATCTGCGCCCCGGCCTCGATGTAACCCCGGTGCACGCCCCGCACCTTGTCCGGCTCGTCGATGTTCCACAGTTCCGGGCAGTGGCCCTGCGCCAACCCCTGCGCAAAGAGCATGGTGCCCATCGCGCCGTCGGCGATGACGGGCTGGCCGGTGTCGATCAGCGCTTGCAGGGTAGTTTTCATCGGTGCTTCTCCTTAAATGGCACGGTGACGGCAGCAGCCGTCCGTCTATGCGTCGCCGGATCGTTCCGGTGCCGGCAGATCCGCTAAATGGGGGAAGGAATCGACGGCGTGCGGCAGCGGCATGGCCTCCACGAAACGTTCCTGGAAGTCGACGTCACCGCCGGTCTCGACGTATTCTACTGCACGGGCTGCCCGCGCCGCGACCGCGCGCTGTTCCCAATTCAGCAGGGCGATGCGCGCGCCGTCCCCGGCGCTGTTGCCGACCGCCGTCACGCGATCCAGGGCGCAGTCCGGGATCAGGCCGATGGTCATGGCCCGCCGCGGGTCGATGTAACTGCCGAAGGCCCCGGCCAGCTTGATGCGATCCACGTGGTCCACGCCCAGGCGCTCCATCAGCAGCCGCGCCCCGGCGTACAGCGCCCCCTTGGCCAGTTGGATGTTGCGGATGTCCTTCTGCGTGACCACGATGTCGCCGCCGGTGGCCGTGGTCCCGGCTGGGGCCAGCACGATCGCGCCCAGGTTGCCGTCGAAGCGCACGGCAGGACTGCGCCGGTCGGCGTCGGTCACGAAGCGCCCGCTGGGGTCGATCAGGCCGGCGGTGAACAACTCCGCTACCACTTCGATGATGCCCGAGCCGCAGATGCCGGTCGCGCCCAATTGTACGTCATCGTCGAGCGTATCGCTCCAGCGCTCGTCGCCGATGACCTTGTAGCGCACCGCGCCCGTCGCCGGGTCGATGCGCACCCGCTCGATGGCCCCCGGAGCCGCCCGCTGCCCGTGTGTGATCTGCGCGCCCTCGAAGGCCGGGCCGGTCGGGCTGGAGGCGGACAGCATCCGCTGGCTGTTGCCCAGCAGAATTTCAGCGTTGGTGCCGATGTCCACCACCAGCGCCACCTGGTCGTCCAGGTGCGGCTGCTCGGCCAGCAGCACGGCCACGTTATCCGCGCCGACGTAGCCGGCGATGCAGGGCAGCAGGTGGACCATCGCGCCAGGATGGACGGCGTTCAGCCCCAGGTCGCGCGCTTTGAGGTCGACGGCGTCCTGCGTGGCCAGGGCAAACGGGATCGCGCCCAGGTGCCGCGGATTGATGCCCAGCAGCAGGTGGTGCATGACCGTGTTGCCGACCAGCACCGCGTCGGTGATGGCCGTCGCCTCGACCCCGGCCGACTCGGCGGCGCTGACGGTCAGGTCGTTCAGCGCCTTGATCATGGCCCGGTGCAGGCGCTGGGTGCCCTGCGCTTCCTGCATGGCGTAGGTGATGCGGCTGATCAGGTCTTCGCCGTAGCGGACCTGGGGGTTCATCATCGATTCGGTCGCCAGGACCGCGCCCGTGCGCAGGTCGCACAGGTGCAGGGCCACCGTGGTCGAGCCGACGTCGACCGCCAGCCCGTACAGGCTTTCCTCGTAACCCGGCGCGACGCGGATGACTTCGCGTTCCTCCCAGACGGTGACCGTGACGGCCCAATCTCCATCACGCAGGGGTGCTTGCAGGTCACGCAGGGCCACCGGGTCGATGCTCAGATCGGGCAGGTCCCACTGTTCGGCCAGGGCGGTTTGCAGGCGCGTCCAGTCGGCGGGGCCGCCCAGCGCCGCCGGTTCGATCTCCACGTAAACCAGCCGCACCGCCGGCGCGACCTCGATCAGCAGGTCGCTGGCTTCTTTGCGGATGACCTGTTTGCGGGCCTGGCTCTCCTCCGGCACCGTGATCAGGGCGTCGCCGACCAGCCGGGCCATGCAGGACATGCGCCGCTCGTTCACGTCGATGCCGTGTCGGGCGGCGTAGGCCAGTTCCGCCTCGTCGGGTGGAGTGAGGCTGTTATCATCCGAAGTGATGCCGTGTTTGGGGAACTGCCCGCGTTCCAGCGCCACCAGGCACTTGCCGCACGTCTGCCGCCCGCCGCAGATCGACTCGATCGCCACGCCCAGGCTCTGCGCGGCTTTGAGGATGGTGGTGCCGTGGGGCACGT
>DAOUEM010000561.1:0-2101 GCA_034430555.1 Anaerolineae bacterium
TCTCATGCGCTACTAACCGGCTGCGAAATTCACTCAATACGGAATAGTGGAACCCCGGATCATCCAACGGCAAACCCAGTACGTATTTCCAGTCAATCCGCGCGCGCACTGCATCAGCCGCTTGACGGTCAGCCAAGCCTTCGGCAAATTGCATCACCGTGACCCAGGCTAAGCGCCAGGGGGCCAACGCGGGTTGACCCATGTCCGAAAACAAGGGCGCGAACGCTTCATCCCCATATAGACTGCCCATCTCATCTCGCAGTCGCATGTAGGGATTTCCCTTGGGAAACGCGGCTCGTGCTACTCGTTGGGTTTCTTCTGGAATCTCGTAGTTGCGTTGGGGATTGAGCATGATCTTGTTCCTTATCACCGTTCGATTTCACTTCGCTCATTTTATCCCATAGTTCCGTTAGAAGGCAGCTCAGAGGACTTCGCCAACAAGGTCAAACTTTGGAGCAGAGTGTTCCGTTTCAGAAACCGTGGGACAAAAAGGTAGGCTAGAATAAAGGAGACTTTCAACGCCGGACAGAGCAAAAAGGAGCAGGAAAATGGCGAAGGAAGGCTCAGCAGAAGCCACCATCAGAGACATCAAACGCAAGACGCGGCGGCAGTACAGCGCCGAAGAAAAGATCCGGATTGTGGTCGAAGGGCTGCGGGGGGACGTGACGATTGCCGAGTTGTGCCGGCGGGAAGGGATCGCTGACAGCCTGTACTATAGTTGGAGCAAGGAATTCATGGAAGCCGGGAAGGCGCGCTTGTCAGGGAATACGAAACGGCAAGCCAGCAGCAACGAAGTGGACGACCTGCGTCAGGAAAACGAGCAACTCAAGCAATTGGTGGCCGAACTGGCCTTGAAGAATCGTGTGTTGAAAAAAAGTGTGCTTGGCTCGGCGAACGGGTGGGACGACTAATGCGCTACACGCCAGCCGAGAAGCTGGAAATCATCCGGTTAGTGGAGACATCGGACCTGCCGGTGAAACGCACACTGGAAGAACTGGGGGTGCCGCGCAGCACCTTCTACCGGTGGTACGAGCGCTACCAGGCGGCGGGCTATGCGGGTCTGGCTGAGCGGCAGCCTGGGCCGCACCAGTTCTGGAACAAGATCCCCACGGCGGTGCGCGAGCATGTGGTCGAAATCGCCCTGGACCGTCCCGATCTGTCGCCGCGCCAGCTGGCCTGGCATATCACCGATACCGAGGGCTACTTCATCTCCGAAACAAGCGTGTATCGTATCCTGAAAAGCTATGACCTGATCACCAGTCCAGCGTTTGACATCGTCAAAGCGAGCGATAAGTTCAAGAATCCGACCAAACGCGTCAATGAGATGTGGCAGACGGATTTCACCCAGTTCAAGGTGGTGCTCTGGGGCTGGTACTATCTGTGTACCATCCTGGACGATTTTTCACGCTACATTCTGGCCTGGCGTTTGGCTCCCACTATGGCCGCAACTGATGTTCAGGACACGCTTCAGATGGCGCTGGACCTCACCGGCGTCGAACATGTCCAGGTCAAACACCGCCCACGTCTCTTGTCGGACAATGGACCGGCCTTCATCGCCGAAGCGCTGGCCGACTACTTGGAACCTTTCAAGATCAACCAGATCCATGGGCGTGCCCATCATCCCCAGACCCAGGGCAAGATCGAACGCTATCACCGCTCGATGAAATCGGTCGTCAAACTCAACACCTTTTTCTTTCCCTGGGAGTTGGAGCAGGCAATCGCTGATTTTGTGGCCTACTACAACCACGAACGCTATCACGAATCACTCGATAATGTCACGCCCGCCGATGTGTTTTTTGGCAGACAACAGGAGGTACTTACCCACCGCGCGATCATCAAACACCAGACCTTACTAGAGCGGCGCAAGCTCAACTTGCGCACCGAGCTGTACACCGTCTAATATCGATAGGAGTCTCCTTTATTTTTAGTGAGGTTCTGTCCCAAAGATTTCGACGACGTACACCAATGCCCACAACCAATACAATCCCATTTGAATTACCCGGATTTGAAATCAGCCAAGTAGAAGAATACGACGACTTATTGGTCATCCATGCCCATAGTCTGGCGCTGGAAGCGATTTGTCCTGATTGTGCTCAAGTAT
>DAOUEM010000562.1:0-5392 GCA_034430555.1 Anaerolineae bacterium
GACAATTATATTGAGGTGATCGGCTGGGCCGGCAAGGACACCTGGTGGGCGCGGCTGCCGGAGCATGAGGCGCGTCACCTGTGGACCAGGCTCGACCTGCTGCTGTACCCGGTCGGGTGGGAAGGGCGCAATAACAAAAAGCCGGCCAGCGCCTGAGGGTTTCATGAACAGTTCAGTGAGCAGGCGGGTCTCTATGGCCCGCTTTTGTTTTTTTTAGGGGCAGGTTGGGTAGTCGTGCCATTTTTCGTTTTGCTTGAAAGCCGTTTGCTCGTACAATGACGGTGTGGGCGAGCGCAGATATTTCGGTCAGGGCTTTGTGTTTGTGGAAGAACCCGCCCGCAAGTGACAGCAGGTAGAAACGGATGTGGCGAGGGAGATGCACATGCTGCAAGGCAAAGGCATGTATATCTGGCAGGTGCAGAAGTGCGACGGCGGTGACCCGGTGCGGCTGGTAGCCCTGGCACGGGCGGCGCAGATCACGCACGTGATTTTTAAGCTGTCTGATGGCACCTATGATTTTCCGCTCCCGTCGCAGGACCCCGGCGGCCGGTATGAGCTAATGACCGATCGGGCGATCCGGGCCTTTCAGCAGGCCGGTATTACCGTCTGGGCGCTGACTCACACCCAGGGCGCTAATCCGGAGATGGAAGCGCACCGGGCAGCCAGCCGCCTGCTACGCTGGGACCTCGACGGCCTGGTGGTTAACCCGCAGAGCCAGTACAGCGGCCAGCACGACAAAGCCCGCCTGTTTATGGCGACCCTTCGGCAGGACCTGGGCAGCGATACCACTCGCCTGCTGGTCGCCTTCAGCCTCTTCCGCGACCCCGATTCCCTGGACACCACTGCCTGGCCGCTATCGCGGCGTTTTCCCATCGACGAGTTTGTCGCCCAGTGTGATGTGTTAATGCCGCAGGTATTCTGGATTGCCCGCGACGGCGGCGATCCGGCAGCCACGCTGCGTGAAAATCATACGCAGTATACCCGGCGCTACCCCAACAAACCCTATGTGCCGACCGGGGCGGCCTTTGGCGAACGGTATGGTACCCTCGGCTGGTCGGCCACGCCGGCCCAGGTCGAGCTGTTTCTGAACCAGGTGCGCGCCCTGGGCCTGCCCGCTGCCAATTTCTGGAGCTGGCAGCATGCCCGCAGCGACCCTGGCAACCCGGTTTACACCAGCACGCAGTTGTGGGATGCGGTTGAACGTTATCCCTGGCCGGTGGACACGCCCGGCACCGGCCCGACCGGCCCGTCTGATCCGGACGATCCCTTCGGGGATGGCGTGGAGATCATCCCGCCCGGCGACCGGCGTTACATGGATGGCATCTACGGGCGGTTGAACACCATACGCTTTAGCGCCACGCAGAGCGCTTACGGCGCGGTCAAATATGCCCCGACGCATCCCACCCGCAGCACCCTGTGGGGGCAGTGGGTGCCGGGTATCAAAACGAGCGGCCGCTACGAGATCTCAGTTTTCGTGCCGGGCACCCATGCCACGACCAGGCGCGCCCGCTACCATATCCGCGGCATCGCCGGGCATGACAGCACCGTCGTTGTAGAATTAGACCAGAACCAGTATTACGATCGGTTTGTGCCCCTGGGCGTTTTCGAGCTGGATGGTGCGCGCCCGGATACGGGGGCTGTCAACCTGACCAACCTGACGGGGGAAACGGGGCGTGAAGTGGCCTTTTCACCGATCCGGTGGCTGCTGATCGATGACCAGCAGCCGGGCGGCGCGTTGGCCGATGGCTATGATGCGCCGGTGGGCACGGCCCCCGAGCGAGCCTCCGCCCAGATGTGGCCCGGCAACTGGATCGATGCCAATGCCTTCGGTCGGCGCTACCCGGACAGCACCAGTTCCACCGCTTTTCACACCGGAGCTGACCTGAACCTCAACTTCCCGCGCTGGGACTCCGATCGCGACGCGCCGGTGTATGCTATCGCCGCCGGCGAGGTGGTATTCGCCGATCGCCTGGCGATCTGGGGTAAACTGGTGGTGATCCGGCATGACCCAACCGAACTGGACGGCAATCCGGTCTGGGCGCGTTATGCCCACCTGGATCACCTGGCTGTCAGCGCGGGGGATCGGGTGCAGCGTGGGCAGCAGATCGCCGTCATCGGCAAGCCGGAGCCGGCGAGCGCACCTTATCATTTGCATTTCGACATCTGTACCAGCGGTGTGATCGCGGAGAATCCAGGCCATTGGCCGCGCCTGGATCACAACGCGCTGGTCGATAATTATACGGACCCATTGGCCTTCCTGAAGGCCAATCGCCCGCCGGAGCATTTGCGCGGGCGCTGACCATCGAGCAGTAACCAGTGTTCAGCGTTTTTTCTCATCAGGGAGCAGTGAAGCATGGCTACGCCTTATGATGGCAAGATCGGAATCTGGCATTGGAAGGGCGACTCAATCGTCGAGGAGTCGGTGCAGGCTCTGGCGAACTCGCTGAAGACCTGGGCGCCGCACGTCACACAGGTGCTGGTGAAGACCAGCGATGGCACCCGGTGGCAGGGCGTCTATGATACGGATCGCGCGCTGGCAATTGACGGGCCGGAGAGCATCAAACGTTGGGCGCAGACGCTGGAGGCGAACGGCCTGGAATTCCACGCCTGGGCAGTGCCCAAAGGGCGTGATATCAACGCCGAGGCCGATCTCATCATCCAGACCTGCCAGCAGTCCGGCGTGCGCTCGCTGATTCTCGATATCGAGCCTTATGCCGGTTTTTGGGAGGCCGGAGCCGAGGGGGTTCGTCCCTTTATGGCGCGTATTCGGAAGAACCTGCCTGGCTCATTCCACATCGGCATTGCGGTGGACCCGCGCCAGCGCCACTTTGACAGCATCTTCCCCGACCAGTGGTTCCCATTTATCGACAGTGTGCATTTGATGATCTACTGGGAGTCATTTCAGCTTCCGGTCAACGCGGTTGTCGATGAAGCCTTCAATACCTGGCGGCACTACGGACGGCCGTTGTATGCCATCTTGCAGGGCAATGCCGTGGCAGCGGATATGGAGCTGGCCCGCCAGCGCAGCATCGAAGTTTATGGCTCGGAGGGGGTGAGCTGGTGGCGGCACGGGGTCATCAGCGCGGCTTCCTGGCCGGTGATCAACGTGCCGATGACGGCGCACCAGCCCGGCGGCGATGCGGGCACTTACGGGCGGACCACTATCGTGACCTCGGAAGATCAGCGTTTCGCCTTTGGTACTCATACCGGCCAGAACCCGAACCAGGTCTTCCGGTCATTTCGTAACGCCAAGGGCTGGAACGCGTACTATAAAAGCTCACAAGCGCAGCGCAGTCAGGTCTGGGCGCGCTGGGACCCCCAGATCGCCGAGAGCGGCTGGTACGAAGTGGCGGTGTTTGTGTCGGCGGAACATGCCAACACCAATAACGCCCGCTTCAAGATACACGGCGTCCGTGGGCGCAGCGGCGAACTGCTCAGCGTGATTCCACAGGGTCGATACATTAACTTGTGGGCACCGCTGGGCGTGTTTTATTTTGATGCGAATGACCCGGTGGCTGGCGTGGTCTTTTTGAATGACCTGACGGGCGAAGACGGGCGGGAGATTGCCTTTGATGCGCTGCGCTGGCGGCAGGTCCTGGGCGTGACCCCATCGACCCAGTACCTGGCCGATGGTTTCGATTCCCCCGTTGGCATCGCTTCCGAGCGGCAGAGCAGCCAGGTCTGGCCGGGGCACTGGCTGGACGCCACCGGTTATGCGGTGCGCTACCGGATCGGCACGCCTTACGAGGCTTATCATACCGGTGTCGATCTGAACCTCAACGATCCGTACTGGGACGCCGACGCGCACAGCCCGACTTATGCCGCTGCCCACGGCGTGGTGACGTATGCCGATCGCCTGCCAGGGTGGGGAAACGTGGTCGTGATACGCCACGATCCCCTGATCACCGATGGGCAGGTGGTCTACGGCCGTTACGCCCATGTTGAAGGTATCCGCGTGCAGGTGGGGCAGCGCGTCGTGCGCGGCGAGCAGATCGCCAGCGTCGGCAATGCGGAGGGCATCTACCCCTACCATCTGCACTGGGACATCAGCCCCACCGACATACTGCAATCCCAGCCCTGGCACTGGCCCAAGCTCGACCTGGACGGCGTGATGACGCATTACGTCGACCCGCGCCAGTATACGCTCGATCATCGCCCGCCAGAGCCGTAAGCGTTTCGTGGGGGGGGGGGGCGATGAACGACCAAGGGCATCTCAGCCATAGAGATGCCCTTGGTTTTTGGTGCATAATCCGTGCGCTAAAACAGGCCCCAGTCGGCTATGGCGCCATCTTCCATCATGCTGGGGTCCCACATCTGAAGGCCCATCTCGATGGTGGTTGGAATACCCCCCAGTGCTTCCTGGGCTGTACGGCGCGTCTGCTCCATGAGCTGCGGAGCATAGGGGCAAAAGGGCGTAGTCAGGATCATCACGATGTGCGCTTTGTCGTCCTGAATCTCAACCTCGCGGATCAGGCCCAACTCGATGATGTTCATGCCGATTTCGGGGTCTACGACGGCGCGCAGCGCCTCGCGCACCTGTTCCTCTGTAGTTTGGGTGGGTTGTTCGCTCATCACTCGCTCCCAGGTTCATTAGGCATAGAAGACGGGGTCATTTCAGTCAACTCGATGCTGAACGTACACGATTTGTCGCCGTCCAGCAAACAACTGGTGCGGTGCATAGGCATCTGCAGGATATCACCGATGACCTTCTGGTCGATCGCGCAAAGCTCCGGGTGATATTGACTGACGTGATAGTAAGGGCAGCCCATCTCCATTTGTGCTGCTTCATCCGCGATCACCCGGATGCGGATCGGGATGTCGTGGGCCTGGAGGTGCGCTTCGAACTGTCGCAGCCGCTGGGCCGGTGAAAGCCCGTCCTGGCCCTGCGGCAGGGCCAGCAATTGGCGCACGATCGTTTCCAGTATGCCCGCGATGTCAACGCCGGCCCGCTGCTCCTTGAGCACGCTGAGCAGGTGGGTGGTCAGGGTGTGGTAGCGGCTGGGGAAGCGCCGCCGTCCGCTGTCGGTCAGCGAATAGTGATGCTCCGGTCTGCCGACTCCCTCGCGAACGGGTGTGCGCTCGACTAGCCCATCGGCCATCAAGGTGTACAGGTGGTGCCGGACGGTGACCGGTGAGATGCTGACCATCGTCGAAAGCTCGGCTACGGTGGCGCTGCTGCGCCGTTTGATGATCTCCAGTATGGCTTGCTGCGTTTCGCGCATAACACAACTTTTCACTCCTTATTGGCATCTAATTGAGAAAACAGAACAAGAACGTATAATCAAAAGATGCCACGACAACGATTTCAAATCACGGAAGAACAAGAGAAGGCACTGCAACGAGCGTATCGCGAAAGCAAGGATGCAGCGACACGGACGCGCTACCAGGCGGT
>DAOUEM010000563.1:0-27785 GCA_034430555.1 Anaerolineae bacterium
AGTGGGCAGGGCTAACGATCTCCCCCAACACCGGGCAGATCGAAAAATCGAAGTTTCGGCGGATGCCGCCAGGGCGAACACTCACCGTCCTATTGTCCCCTCCCAATCTTCCCCAGAGTATTTTCTTCGGGAAGCCAAGCAGACGCGAAAACCACCCGGCAACGGGCGGCACAACCCGTCTGCACGTGATGTCAGCCGCGCACGAGACGGCCATCGTAGGCTTGAGTCTCGACGCGCCGGCTGCTGATGCCTGTTAACCGTAAAATCCATCCACCGGAGGGACACATCATGTGCGGAATTGTTGGTTACATCGGGGCGCGGGACGCCGCCCCGATCATCCTGGCCGGCTTAAAACGCCTGGAATATCGCGGCTACGATTCGGCGGGGCTGGCCGTCATTCAGGACGGCGGCATCGCCATGCGCCGCGACGTGGGCAAGCTCGATAACCTGACGCGCCTGCTGAGCAGCGATCCGGTCTCCGGGCCGATCGGCATCGGGCACACTCGCTGGGCCACCCACGGCGAACCCAGCCCGCGCAACGCCCACCCCCACATCGGCATGAACGGCGACGTGGTGGTCGTGCACAACGGCATCGTGGAGAACTACCTGGCACTGCGCCAGGAGTTGATGGCGGAAGGCGCGGTCTTCAATTCGGATACGGATACCGAGGTCATCGTGCTCCTGGTGGAGCGCTACCTGAGCGACGGCGCCGACCTGACCGAGGCCACCCGCCAGGCCGTGCTGCATCTGCGCGGCGCGCACGCCATCGTCACCATGAGCACCCGCGAGCCGGACCGGCTGGTCGCCACACGCATCGGCAACGCGGGCGGCGTGGCCATCGGCCTGGGCGAGGGCGAAAACTTCATCGCCTCGGATATCCCGGCCATCCTGGAGCACACGCGGCGGCTGGTCTTCCTGGAAAGCCGCCAGATGGCGACCGTCACCGCCGACGGCTACATGGTGCAGACGCTGGATAAAGAGCCGGTGCTGGCTCGCCTGGTTACCATCGACTGGAACCCGATGAGCGCCGAGCTGGGCGAATACACGCACTTCATGCAAAAGGAGATTTTCGAGCAGGCGCGCGCCCTGACTGACACTCTACGGGGCCGTATCGACTTCGAGACCGGCGAGGTCACGCTGACCGATCTCAAGCTGACGGCGGATGAAGTAGAAAGCTTCAACAAAATCGTGATCGTGTCCTGCGGCACCAGCGCCTACAGCGCCCTGGTCGGCAAATTCCTGATCGAGGAGTTGGCGCGCATCCCGGTCGAGGTGGACTATGCCAGCGAGTTCCGCTATCGCAACCCGGTCATCGACGACAACTCGGTGGTTATGGCGATCACGCAAAGCGGCGAGACGGTCGACACGCTGGCCGCCATCGAGGAGGCGCGAGAGAAAGGGGCGCGCATCTGGAGCATCGTCAACGTGATCGGCAGCCAGGCCATGCGCATCGCCGACGGCTTCATCAGCATGCAGGCCGGGCCGGAGATCGGCGTGGCTTCCACCAAGGCGTTCACGACCAGCCTGATGGACCAGTACCTGCTGGCGCTCTACCTGGCGCAACTGCGCGGCACGATCGACGCGGCGCAGAGCCGCCGTCACGCCCAGGACCTGGCCCGCCTGCCGGACATCGTGGGTCGTGTGCTGGAAGCCGACCAGCAGTACGCCGACCTGGCCGTCGAGCTGGCCAACTACGAAAACTTCCTGTATCTGGGGCGGGGCATCAACTATCCCATCGCCCTGGAAGGCGCGCTCAAACTCAAGGAGATCAGCTACATCCACGCGGAAGGCTACCCGGCGGGCGAGATGAAACACGGCCCGATCGCGCTGATCAACGAGGATATGCCCACGCTGGCCATCGTGCTGCAAGATCACGTCTACGAAAAAATGCTCAGCCAGGTGGAGCAGGCCAAGGCGCGCGGCGGCATCGTGATCGCCGTGGCGACGGCAGGCGACGAACTGATCGCCGGCCAAGCCGACTACGTGATTTACGTGCCGGAGGTGCCCTACCTGCTCAGCCCAATCGTGAGCGTGATCCCGCTGCAACTGCTGGCCTACCATATCGCCGTGCGGCGCGGGGCCGACGTGGATAAGCCGCGCAACCTCGCCAAGAGCGTGACGGTCGAGTAGCTGCCGTGAGACAAATGGTTGTCAATTAACCGATTGACAACCACAATCAACAACCTAAATAGGCTAAACAGCTTGCTTCATGCCCAGCCGTTTAGCCTATTGTTGAGTTTACTCAAGGGGTAGAATTTGCCGAAAGTTGACTAGCGCGAGTATGCGCTCATTTGCACAGTCTAGGTTATCTACCAAAATTCTCTCAGATAATGGCGCATCTGAAGTTAAATCATGTACCCACACTAAATACAAATAGCGTCCAACAAGTAATTGAGACCATCCATTCTCTCCAAATTGAGTATCAGTTCCAATAAGAACAATAGCAGCGGGACGGTCATCATAAGTACCTAAAGGTTGCACCATAATTACTTGATTTTCGTGGTCAATTGCATCCTCATTCAAATATTCAATGTTGCCAGCAATAACAAAATTGCAATTAAACGTTTCTAGAAAAGAATATTCCACACCCCCTTCAGCCAATACGAACGGAAAAGTCTCTTCACCGAATTGAGGGTCAGAAGGGATAGAGTTAGAGAAAAAGCCCAAGAAAACTGTGATTATAGCAGTGACAATAACCACAACTGTTGCAGCACAACCGTTGGCATTTCCCATTTTTATGTCGCCGGATGCGGCCTCTTGATGATGATCAACGGGAGTGGATGGGAGTCGAACCCACCGCGGCCTGCTCTGCGCAACCCGCCACCGATTTTGAAGACCGGGGCATCCACCGGGACACAACCACCCCCAGCAAAAGCATAACGCCTCGCCGCGCCCCCGTCAATGCCGGGCCTTCCGGCCCGATCAGGCCGGCTCGGCCTGGAAGATTTCGTAGCGCGTGGTGAGCCTGGCTTTGGCCTTGAGCATGGCCGAAGCGCCGCAGTATTTCTCCTCGGAAAGCTCGATGGCGCGGGCCACCGCCGCCGCCTGCACATCGCGGCCGGTCACGCGGAAGACGAGCTCGATTTCCCCGAAATACTGGGGATGCTCTTCCACCTGGATACCTTCGACCACCACTTCGAAGGCGGTCACGTCCTGCTTCTTTTTCCCCAAGATGCTGATCACGTCCATCGCCGTGCAGCCGGCCAGGCCGACCAGCAACATCTCCAACGGGCGGAAGCCCTGGTCGTGGCCGCCCACCGCTTCGTCGGCATCGAAGCGAATCACGCCATCCGGCCAGGTGCTGCCGTAGCCATCGAAGGTCATATCATCACGCCAGATCACCGTGGCAGTTTTACGATTTGCCATCTGGAATCCCCTTCCACCAGGTATTCACAAATTCTTCAACCGGAACTGTATTGACTTATACTATAATTGATGCAGAATGCCAGGGTTGGTCTTACCTAAATTTAACGGTCAACCTGGCGGACTTTTCCATTATCCACCGGCGATCGGGAGAATCCTCATTATGACCGAACAACCTGCACCGGCCAGGCGGCTGACCCAGGGCACCTACAGCCTGGGCCTGGGGGCGCTGGCGCTGATCCTGAGTATACTGGCGCTGATCCTGACCTACCAGATCGGCGTCGTGGCGGCGATCGCCGCGCTGCTGAGCCTGTGGGCAGGGCTGCGCGCGCTGCTGGCCGCCCAGAGTCTCTCCGGCCAGGGGTTGCTGGCTGCCATCGGGCTGACGCTGGGGCTGTTCGGCCTGGCCATCGGCGGGGTATCCTTCGTCACCGGGCTACGGGCGGCCAGCGTCTCACCAGCCGGGACCGACGCGGCCACCGAGGCCGGGATGGTCGCCACCCCCAGCGGGAACCAGGTCTTCCGCTCGGCGGAAGTCACCCTGGTCTACCCGCCGCAGTGGCGCCGCTACGGCTTCGAGAACAACGCGATCTGCAGCCAGATCAACGTGACGTGCCTGCTGTCGATCGGCATCCCGGCGGAAGACACGCGGATCGAACTGGTGCGCTACCGGCTGAGCGAGCCGGCCGCCGTGGAAGCCATCGACCAATCGTTCTGGCGCGACTTCACCGCCAGCAATCCCGGCGTCGCGCTCGACTGGGCGGAGGTCGTGCCCATCGACGGGCTGACCGCCGCCAAAAGAATGTATCACCTGCCAGCCAACGACCAGGGCCAGACCCGCTACACGCTCCAGATATTTGTCACCCGCGAAGACGCCTACTTCGCCTTTACCGCCAACTTCCCCGATGTCGACCGGCTGGCATCCTACCAACCGGCGGTGGAAGCCATCGCGAACAGCATGTTCTTCCGCCCGCCGGATGCCTGACCGGCGCCCAGGTTGGCAGCAGGTGACCTTACAGGTATGGCCTGCCCTCGTCGTCAACTTGTTGGCAAGTAACCAGAGCGCGGTAGAATGGATGGTCGGGTTCGGGTGGGACGGCGGCGACAATCCACCCACACGCAGGGAGTTGTCTTCCCCCGATGAATCACAACCGAGCGATGCCTGTAAATCAACGGAACGCGATTGGCCTAGCGCTGGGGTGGCTGCTGATCGTGATCGTGGGCGCCGGCCTGGCCAGCGCCCAGGGTGATCCGGCCTGCCCGGACAGCGTGATCGGGCGGGACGAGACCGTCATCGTGGTCTCGGAGAGCGGCTTGCAAGTCCGCAGGCAGCCGGCCGGCACGCCGGTGGACCTGCTGCCCGACGGCGGCATCTACGAGGCGCTGGGCTGGTCGGTATGCCGGGACGGTCTATTGTGGCGCGAGGTGCGCTACCTGCGAACCGATGCCTGGAGCGCCGACGGCCCTACCGAGGAAGAGCGCACCGGTTGGGTGGCCGAACAGGCCGCCAACGGCGACCTGCTGCTGATGTCGCTGGAAGCCTTCGTGCTGACCTATGCGCCCACCGACACCTCCACCCCGACCTCTTCGCCGACTCACACCCTGACGTTTACCCCGTCCGCGACGCCCACCGCAACCCTGACGGCCACCACGACCCCGACCGCCACCATCACCCCCAGCCGCACGCCGACCTTCACGCCAACGCCCTCCCTCACGCCCTGGACGCCCGACCCGCGCGTGACCTTGAATCCCACCATCTGGTCGGAGCCGTTCGTGGTCTGGGCGCGATGAGTGCCGTCCGGGCCGGCTCAACACAAAAGGCAGCCCTCGCTCCGGCTGCCCTGTCCCATCATCATCCCCATGAAACGCCGGTTCAGCGGTTGTGACTCTCCAGCCAGAACACGATTGACGGGGCGAGATCGGCTTCTACCGGGAAGATGCGGTTGCCATGTAACTGATTGTCGTAAAGACGCAGCAGCGTATCCCCCTCCGCCAGCGCCAGTAGATCACGCAAGCTGTCGGCGCTGTACACGTCGCCGCGGCCGGCAACAAGACCCAGCGGCCGGTCGCCGATGGCGGTGACGGCGTCCGCGGTAGTGACGCCGGAGTATTCCAGCCCTGGGGAAAGCGCCACCGTCGTGATCACGCCCGCGTCATTGGCCATGCCGCGCAGCGCCAGGTTGGCGCCGATGCTGGCCCCGACGATGTTCATCCGGTCCGGGTCCACGCCCGGCTGGGCGCGCAGCCAATCCAGCCAGCGCTGCACGTCCACTTCGGCCAGGTTCCACAGGCGGCTACCGCCGGTCTCACCGTGGCCCCGCAGGTCGACCGACAGCACAGCGTATTCGGCCTCGACCAGCGCCGCCGCCAGTTCCGGCCAGGCGTCTTTGTCCATGCCCATCTGGTGCATGAGCAGCACGCCGGGCGATCCACCATCCTCGCCGGAATCGCCAGGTGGCGCGTAGAAGGCACCGACCAGCGTCTGCCCGTCTGCGCCTTCGAGGGTGATGCGCGCCGGTTCCGGGGGATTTCCCTGAGCAGCAGCCGGCACGATCAGCGCGGCCAGTCCCATGACCAGCAGGCCGGCCAACAGTAACCGTTTTATCATCAGTTGGCTCCTTTAAGTAGGGGCGCGAAATGCCATGCGACACCTTATAGATGCCGCATGGCTGGGGTTTCTTCCACTTGATGCGCCGCCTGGGGCGCGCCCGTCGCTATCGCTTACCCGCTATCGCTATCGCTTTCACTCGCGACGGCGGTCATTTCCAGCGTATAGTCGCCGGCGTCGTAGGTTTGCAGCACCAGGTAGTACAGCCCGGACTGGTCAAAGGTGACGGGCTGGCCGGATTCGAAGTAAGTATAGTACTCACCGTCGGCATCCAACACCTCGATGTACAGGTCGCCGGTATATTCCAACTGAAGCGATTGCCCGGCCCCGGCCTCAAACGTCCAGACGTGCGTCTGGCCGCTCTCCTCAAAAGACCCTTCGACCGTTTCGGCAGGCGGCAGCGGGCCTTGCAGCCAGCTTTCCGGCAGGACGAAGCTGTCCCCTGACACGACCGTCAGCGCGTAAGGACCGCCACCCCGCCCGCTGTAACTGGCCACATGGATGACAAACGCGCCGTCCGCCGGGGACCGCCAGCCGCGCAGCATGCTGTTGAGGTTGGTGGCGCCGTCGTCGTCAAAGGCGATCTCGCTGCCATCCGGATCGACGATGCTCAGGGTCGTATCAAAGTTATTGCCCTCGGCGTAAACGGCGATGCTAAAGACCTGCCCGGCTTCCGCGACCAGGGTCCATTCATCGGTCGCAGCCGGCGCTAACTCGGCTTCGATCGTCTGCCCCGCCTCGATATTGCCCGTGTTGACCGGCGGCGGCTCGGCCTCGCTCAGGGTCAGCGTGTAGTCGGACGCGCCGTAGCCTTCCACGAACAGGAAGTACTGCCCCGCCTGCTCGAAGTACAGCGGCAGACCGGGTTCCAGGTAACCGTAATAGTCGCCCTCCGGCCCGATGACTTCGATGTACAGGCTGGTCAGGTCGTCGGCGGTGTAGTCGACCGCCAGGAACTGGTCGGCGTCCACGTCAAAGGTCCAGGCGTGGGTGGTCACACCCCCCTGGAAATGACCTTCAGCCGGCTCGCCCAGGATCAGCTCGCCCTGCCGCCAGGCATCCAGCAGCAAGAACTGGTCGCCCGGTTCTACCGCCAGCGCATAAGCCCCGCCGGAGGAACCGCTGTAACTGCCCACGCGGATGGTATACGCGCCGTCCGCCGGGACCGTCCAGCCGCGCACCATACTGTTCAGGCCCGGCCCGCCGTCGTCGTTGTATTCGATCTCAAAGTTATCGGCGTCCAGCAGCCTGAGTGTGGTGTCGAAGGAGTCGGCTTCCGCGTATAGCGCCACGCTGAAGACCTGACCGACCTCCGCGACAAACGTCCAGTCATCGAAGGTGCCAGGAGTCAGCACGGCTTCCACGGTCTGGCCCGGTTCGATGTTGCCCGTATTGCCCACCGTGACCTGGCCGCCGCCAACCGCTGAGACGACTCCTTCGCTCAACGTCAGGGTATAGCCGCCGGTCGAGGAATTCCCCCAGGACCGCGCCAGGATGGTGTAGACGCCATCAGCCGGCAGCGCATAGCCGCTGATCAGGCTGTTGAGATCGCCGCCCTCGTCGTCGCTGGTGGCCAGCACATTGCCGGACGGCCCCAGCAGTTCCAGGAGAGGATCGAGATAAGAGCCGGGCGTGTGGTTCAGGGCGATGCTGACCACCTGGCCCGTCGATCCGGTAAACATCCACCGGTCGACCTGGCCGACCGGGTCGATGGCCTCGGTCACCGTCTCGCCGAGCGAAATCGCCATGCCTGGTTCGCCGCCGCCCGCGCCGCCGGTCACGACTGCGCGCGTGGCGAACAGCGCATAAGCCCCGCTGCCCGTATTGCCGAAGGAACGGGCGACCACCGTGTACTCGCCATCCCCGGCCAGGACCACGCCGGCGATACGCGCGCCGGGTTCGCCGATCGCCATGTCATCGCTAAAGGCCAGCAGCACGTGGCCCGGCCCGTATAACTCCAGCACCGGGTCAAGCATCGGATTGGCCGCTTCCATGCTGATGCTCACGCTCTCATTGCCGTGGCCGCGGAAGGTATAGGTGTGTGATTCCCCGGCCGCCAGCATAGCGGCAATGGGCCGGCTGAAGGCCAGTTCGCCCTGCGGCGTCCCCAGGCCTCCCTGAGCCAATACCGGCAGCACCGGCAGCAAAACCATCAACAGCGCCAGAAGCGCCCCCACCCCAAACGCTCTTTTACTCATCAGAACCTTTCCTTAATCAACCTAAACCGACGGAAGACAACTTACTGCTCGCCAACCAGGTATAACTGCAAACGGTACTGTCCCACCGAAGCGGCGTTTTTACTGCTGGCACGGATGGTATACGCGCCATCGGCGGGCAGCGTGAACGTCATCCGGGCATCCAGTGGCCGCCGACCGACATTGTCACTCCGCATCAGGTCCTCACCGTCGGCGTTGTACAGCGTCAGGTAGCTGTCCAGCGGGCGAATACCATTCATGATGATATCCACTATATCGCCGCGGCGGCCCTCAAACACCCATCGATCTTCCTGCCCCGGGAACAACAACTCGCCGCTGACGCCCCGCCCGTAGACTAACCGGCCCTGCGGCACGCTGGCGGACGCATTTTCTGCCAACGTAAACGTATAATCGACCGGGTAATTCCGGGGGTTGACCACGCGGAAGACATACTCGCCGGGCATCGAGAGGGATACGAACGGCAGCAGCACCGCCGGCGACTCGTTGCGGTAGTCGATCAGCGTCTGGATGGAGTCATCCGGCGTGACGAGGTCCAGGTACAGCGTGGAGTACCGATCGGCTGCTTCAAGCAGAACCTCGACGACCACCGGCTGTTCCACCTCGACCACGAAGCGGTCGCCCGGGCTGTCCGGCAAGATCTGGGCCGATGCCGCTTCTGCCAGATCGATCGGCCGGTCGAACGGCGTCGGCGATGGCCCCGGCGTCGGCGGCGCGAAGGTTGGCGAGGCAGGCATAAGGGACAGCGCATAGGACCCGGTTCGCCCGCCCCTGGCGCTCACCTGGATGCCATAGAAGCCGGTCTGGGGCAGGACATAGTTGTTGATGCGGGCATCGAAGCCGTAGACGCTGTTGTTGGCGACCAGCAGCTGGTTGCCGACAGGCCCGATCAGCGACAGCACCAGGTCCACGCCGGTCGCGCTAAGGTTGATGGCGACGATCTCGCCGGCATTGCCGGGGAAGGTCCACGAATCGACCTGGTCGGGGAAGTTGATGAAACCCTCACCGACGTCGCCGATGCTGAGTTCGCCCCCGCCCGGTTCAAAGGTAGGGGTGACGGTCGGGCTGGATGCTGGCCTGGGGGTGCCCGTCTGCGCCTGGAACCCGCCGCCGGGTCCGACCAGGACCGCGCCAGGCGCGACCGGACTGCCGCCGGCCAACGTGCCCAGCATCAGCAGGACCAGCACCGCGCCCAGCCCGGTAATCATTTTTCGAATCATTAACGTATTCTCCTGGAGCGCTTACCCATCTACACAATAAAAGCGATCACTCTCGTACCTACCCTCATCGCCTCCGCTGGCTGAACGACCTGCCGCCATAATCTCACTGCCAGTAAACCCAAATTGATCCCAAAAGTCAAACGCCGCCGGCCATTAAGATGCCCGCCCCCTATCTATCAGACGCCGTTGAGGGCCGTTTGGTTCTCCCTGGCGCTTATAAGGTGAGCGGAACGCCGGCATCCAGGGTGGCAATATGATCGGCCAGCGCCCCCTCGCAGTGAGCACCACCGCCGAAGCGCAGATTAAACAGGTCCACGCCAAGCTGACGGCTCAGGCGGGCAGACCAGGGACCGGCAGGCCGGACGCTGAGGTTGCCAGGTTGAAGCGCAGCTCGCCGCCCGTCGCTTCAAAATTCCGGACCCGGGCCATGGGATTCAGCTGGGCGTGCACGTCCAGGGGGGCGCGGCACAACCGGCGCGCGCCGTCATCCGCCGCGATCATCGCGGGCATGTTGTGCAGGGCCACGCCCTGAAAAGTTACGTCTGGCGTATCTGACTGTGTGGTTGTCACCGGTCTGTCATGTCCTTTCAGCCAGCGGGAAATGACAGGTCGTTCTGGGCTGCGATGTATGACATCCTTAACTTGATTCTCATCTGTCACTCATCTATAATACTGGGGCAAATTCTCACATGGTATGGGAAAAGTTTCATGTCGGTCGTCCTGGCCGTTTCCCAACCCTGTCGATAGTTTATCCGACCTGACCCGATATCGGCATTAACCGAAGGGGAGAATGCTGATGCACAAAAAACTATCCGTTACGGCGACTATGCTGGGCGCGCTGATCCTGCTGGGCGCGTTGAGCCTGGTATTAGGCAGCGCCGGGACCGCCGATGCCCAGGAAGGCGTCATCCCGGAATGGGTTGGCTCCGATACCTGCGCCGACTGCCACGTCGACATTGGCCAGCAGCAGCAGCGCCACGGCCACAGCTACATCCTGACTCCTGTCAGCGGGGAAGAGCCGCGCTATCCCTCCGGCGAAGCGCCCCAACTGCCGGAAGGGTATACCTGGGACGACGTGAGCTACGTGGTCGGCGGCTTTCGCTGGCGGGCGCGTTACCTGGACCAGCAAGGTTACGTGATCACCGGGCCGGACGAAAATGCCGCGACCCAGTTCAACTTCCCGATCGTGGACGAACGCACCGGGGATGTGATCGTGGAGGCCAACTTCGAGCCGTACCGCCCCGGCGAGGCCGAACGGCCCTATACCTGCGCCAACTGTCACAGCACCGGCTACAACCACAACCCCAATACCCACCAGGACGACATGCCGGGCTTGAGCGGCGAGTGGGCGGAACCGGGTGTGCAGTGCGAGGAATGTCACGGGCCGGGCAGCCTGCACATCGAAGACCCGATCCGCGTCAACATGCCCGTCAACAGCAACAGCCAGGCCTGCGGCGTGTGCCACGGGCGCGGCGAACCGGGCACCATTCGGACCAGCGGCGGCTTCATCCTGCATCACAGCTCTTACAACGAACTGTTCAGTTCGCCCCATGCCGCGCTGGACTGCGTGACCTGTCACGACCCGCACCAGAGCGTCAGCTACGGCGACGAGGACATCAACCCGCGGCAGGGCAGGCGGGCCCTGTGCACGGACTGTCACTTCGAGACGCATGCCTCGCCCAGCCACGAGACCGCCGGTGTCACCTGCACGGACTGCCACATGCCGCCGATGGGCGTCAGCGGCTCCCACGACTCGGACCTGCTGTGGAGTGACCTGCGGGCGCACCTCTACCAGATCAACACCGACCCGGCAGCGGCGCAGTTCAGCGAGGATGGGGGCTACCTGATGCCGTACATCACGGTGCAGTACGCCTGCACGCGCTGCCACGCCGATTGGACGGTCGAAGAGATGGCCGAGGCAGCCAGGGGCATGCACGCCCCGCAGTAAAGCATCGCGATATTCACTGGCAGGGACGCCACGCCGATTGGTCAACGTCCCTGCCGTTCTATGGTACACCAGTCTGGCCTGATAATTGTGGAGGGCCTGTTTGCATGAACCGACGAGGATTGTGGCTGACCTTGATGGTACTCGGCCTGGGCACCCTAGTTTTGTCCGGCGTGATCATGGTGAGCGCTGCGACCAGTAGTTACGCCGACCCGCCCAATCTTGGCGCGGCTTATATCGGCTCTAGCCGCTGCGATACCTGCCACAACGACGAAGGCGCGGCCATCTGGGATGCCTGGGCCGGCACCATGCACGCCCAGACCGTCCGCCGGGCCACCGCCGATACCATCTGGGGCGACCTGACCGACACGGAAGCCCTGACCGTCACCTGGCCCGATGGCGAGACGCGCCCCATCACCGCCGACGATATCACCTATGCCATCGGCGGGCGCTACATCCAGCAGTACGTGAGCGTGCAGCCGGACGAAAACGGCGACCTTCGTTATTACGTCCTGCCGGTGGTGTGGAACGTGCCCCAGCGTACTAACCAGGAAGGCGCCTGGAGCGCCTATCATCCCCAGGATTGGACCGAACCGGAGCGCGATTGGCGGCGGACCTGCGCTGGCTGTCACACCACGGGTCTGACCCGCCAGGCGCTCGAAGACGGGACCCCGCTGGCCACGCTCAATACCATGCTGATCGGCGATGTCGAGATCGGCGTCGGCTGCGAAGCCTGCCACGGTCCGGCCGGGGATCATGACGGCGGCGCCAACCCGCTGCCGCGCACCCCGGATGCCCAGGTCTGCGCCCAGTGCCATACCAGGGGCCTCACACCGGAGGGCGATCATCCCTTCCCGCTGGACTACCAACCTGGGTTGGCCTTCGACGAAATGGTATTCGTGATGGCCGCTTCGGACGACCCGGAGGTGTTCTGGGCGACCGGGCACGCGCGCGGCACCAACAGCCAGTACAACGAGTGGACGATGAGCGCCCATGCTGCATCGCTGGTCGACCTGCAAGCCAGCGACCTGGCCGAAGACTCCTGCCTGCGCTGCCACGGCGCCCCGCTCGATTCGACCGACCTCACGCCGGAGGGCGACCCAGTATTGGCCGAAGCCCAATTCGGCGTGACCTGCGTGGCCTGCCACAATCCACACGGCGTCAGGACGGACAGCGCGCCGCGCGGCCCGTTCGACTTGAACAGCGTGGAAGAAGCGGCTTTCCACACCTCGACCAATGAAGCTATGCTGCGCGTGCTGCCGCCGAGTGATGGCGGCGCGGTCTGGCAGGAGGGCGCGGCGGAATCGCCGGCGTTCCTGCTGCGGGCGGAACCTTACGACCTGTGCACCAGCTGCCACAACAGCGCCACCCCCGAAGGTGAGCTGCTGCTGGTGGGCGGCGGACTGCATAACCCGGTCAAGGAGATGTTCGAAGGCGCCGAACTGGTGGAGACCGTCCCCGGTTACCCGGCCACGCACTTCACCGCGCGCAATGGCCCGGACTGTATGACCTGCCACATGCCGGATACGGTGCCCATTGGCGCCTTTGGCGGCGCGGCCAGCCACCTGCTGCGGCCCATCCTGCCCGGCGACACCGTCGCCGAGGATGACGTCGACCCGGCCAACATCCCGCCCGATGCCTGTTCGAGCTGCCATGGCTTCCTGATGACCTCGGAGGACATTGCCACATTCATCGCGGCGACGCAGGCCTCCTTCCGGGAACGGCTGGAGACGGCACAGGCGGCAGTCGAGGACGACACCGAAGAATGGGTCAGACTGGCGATCTCGTTCGTGGAAGGTGACGGCAGCCTGGGCATCCACAACTACCGCTATGCCGACGACCTGATGGACGCGGTCGATACCGCGCTGGGCATCTATGCCCGCGCCGCGGCGGAAGAACCGGAAGAAGAACCGCCGCCGCGCACCATCATCGACGACATCAACGACCGCTTCGACACGACCGGCCTGGTCCTGCTGGGACTGGGGGCGCTGGGCCTCCTGGCCGGTTTGGCGGCCTATGTCATCCGCCGGCGCGGCAGCTGGCTGCGTGTCGCCGGACCGCTGGCTTTCCTGCTGGGGTTGGTGTTGATCGTGGTGGCCGTGGTGCTGCCGGTGTCGCCGCACTACAGCATCGCCGCCACCGGTGAGAACAGCTACTGCGCCATCTGCCACGCCCGCACCGACTGGCTGGTCACGCTGGCCGATGGCAGCACGCTCAACGTCGGCATCGATTTTGAAGCGCAGGCCGCCTCGGTGCATGGCGACAGCTACGCGGAAGGATCGCTGGGCTGCCTGGACTGCCACGGTGAGGACCAGTTCCCACACGAAGGGCCGCCCCCGACTGGCCGCCGCGCCTACCGCCTGGAGATGTCCGCCGTGTGCGAGCAGTGTCACACGGATGTCCTGGCCCATTATAACGAATACCTGGATCGCGGCTTCCCGGTGGGCTGCACGGACTGCCATACGGCGCATTACGTGCAGCCGATCAATGGGCTGCGTCTTGAAGGCGTGCCCAGTCGATGATCGCGTCGGCATGGCCGCCCCACCATCAGACCAGATCGTGCAGGGGCGGCGGCAACACCGTCGCTGCCGCCGTTCCTGAACCCGAAGAGGCAATTATACGAGCAGTCATGGCATCCTTACTTCCCGCAGACTCGCTAGTCATCATCTACTTCTTTTACGGGCTGGCCTTTTTTACGCTGGGGCTGGCCGTGGCCCTGGAAGTACAGCGCTCGGACAGCGCGCTGCCCTTTGCCCAGGCCATGCTGCCGCTGGCGATCTTCGGCCTGATTCATGGCGGGCACGAGTGGCTGGAGTTTTTCATCCGCGAGGCAATGGCGCACACCCTGGAGGTCGTGCCGCTCTGGCTGGACGGCTTGCGGGTGGTGCTGCTGGCCGTGTCGTTCACCGCCCTGGTCGCTTTTGGGGCCAAGCTGCTCTACCCGGCCGAGCGGGCGTTCAAATCAGACCTGTACATCGCCGCCGGGTTTTTCGCCTTCTGGCTGGCCAGCGTGCTGGTGATGGTGGTGATCTTCCACCCCGGCAATCCCACCCGCGTCAGCGTGCGGTCCTGGCTGCAGATGGCCGACACCTGGAGCCGCTACAGCCTGGCGATCCCCGGCTCCCTGATCTGCGCGCACGCGCTGTGGCGGCAGGCGCGCCGTTTGCACGGGATGCAGCAGCGCTTTGCCCGCCACCTGTATACGGCTGCGCTGGCTTTTGTCGTCTATGGCGTGATCGGCCAGCTGTTCGTCTCGGAAACGTACCTCTTCCCTTCCAACCTGGTGAACGCGGCCCTGTTCCAGCAGACGTTCGGGGTGCCGATCCAGCTGCTGCGGGCCGTGCTGGCGGCCGTGCTGGCCCTGACGCTGATCCCGGCCCTGGCCATGTTTGAACAGGAGCGCCGCCAGGCCCTGGCCGACGCCGAGCAGCGGGCCCGCGATGAACTGGCCCGGCGAGAAGCCATGCGCCACCAGATGCTCAACCACGCGGTGGCCGCCCAGGAGGAAGAGCGCCAGCGTATCGCCCGCGAGCTGCACGACGAGATCGGCCAGACGCTGACCGCGCTGACCCTGGGGCTGGAGAACCTGCTGCAAGCGGCCAACGGCGACGAAACCGTGGCGCAAGGCATTAATGACCTGCGGCAGATGACGTCCGGCGCGGTCTCGGAGCTGCACCACCTGGTCTCCGACCTGCGCCCCAGCCAGCTTGATCACCTGGGGCTGGCCGCCGCCCTGCGCTCCCTGGCGAAGAGCTACTACCAGCGCTTTGGTTTACAGGTCGTGTTCAGCCTGGTCGGGCAGCGCCGGCGCCTGGAACCGGCCATTGAACTGGCGGTCTTCCGCATCGCCCAGGAAGCGCTGACCAACGTCGTCCGGCACGCCCAGGTCGATAGGGCTGAAGTCCGCCTGTCGTTTGAACCGGCTGCGGTGGCGCTGTGCATCTGTGATAAAGGTGCGGGTTTTGCGCTGCCGGACGACCTGCCGCTGGAGACCCTGTTGAACGAGCAGGGCCAGTGGGGACTGCTGGGGATGACCGAACGCGCCATGCAGCTTGGCGGTACATTGACGTTCGAGTCCGCGCCAGGCCAGGGAACGACCATCAGCGCCTGGCTGCCGCTGGACGTTCACACACCTGCCCAATCGTCAAACATCGGCACGAGGCGGGAGCAGGGCGAGACGGTTGTGCCAATCGGTGGGAAAGATGATTCCCATGAGTGAAGCAGTGCGGATTCTTCTTGTTGACGATCATGACGTGATCCGTGACGGTTTGCAGGCCCTGCTGAGCGCACAGCCGGATTTTGAGGTGGTCGGCGCGGCCAGTTCCGGCGAGGAAGCGCTGCTGTTGGCCCGCGATCTGCAGCCGGACGTGGTGCTGATGGACATCACGCTGAAGGGCATGAACGGCCTGGAGGCCACCCGGCGCATCAAGGAATGCTGCAACGCGCACGTCAAGGTGCTGGCGCTGACCATTCACGAGGGCCAGGACTACTTCTTTGCCATGCTCCAGGCGGGCGCGGTGGGTTATGTGCCCAAGCGAGCGGCCTCGGAAGACCTCATCCAGGCGATCCGGACGGTGGCCGGCGGTGAGGTCTACCTGCATCCCTCGGTGGCCGGGGCGCTGGTCCAGGACTTTTTGGATGGGCATCAGCCTGCCGTAGACGAGCAGCAGGCCGCCCTGGGAAAACTGACCCAGCGCGAGCGGGAAGTGTTGATCCACATCGGGGAGGGCAAGCGCAACCAGGACATCGCCGAACTGCTGGGCATCAGCCCCAAGACCGTCTCGCGCCACCGGGACAACATCCTGCGCAAGCTGGACCTCAGCACGCGCGCCGACCTGATCCGCTATGCCCTGGAAACCGGCCTGATCGATTGAGAGATGACGCTTACTGGTTTGGCTCGTATGTTTCGTAGACGTACAGCACCCCAGGCCAATCGGCAAATACCCGCTCGATGATGACCTTTAGCCTCTTCCAGGAAAGTCCGCCGTACCCGGTGCCGATACGGGGAATAGCGATAGTCTGCAGGTTATTGTCGTTCGCCTGCTGCTTCATTTTGCTCAGCGCCGTTTCTATGGCTTCGTAGCTGGCTCGTGCGCGCCAGTAACGTTCCTGTGTGCCAAGATTAAATACCCAGGGTTTGTCTTCTGCTTTCCACAGGAAGGAATCTCCCAGGTTAAATTGGCGGGGTTCGGCTTGACACATGGCCCGATATACCTCGAACATATCCGGGTAACGTTCTTTGAAGCCCTTAGCGATACCAGCTCCCATCGAACCCTGACAGTTGCAGCCATGCGCGTAAGCCTGGGCATTGTAGTGATTCACAAAGAGATCGCCGGACACAATCTCAATCGGCATCGGTCAGGCCCAAACCCGATCAATCACCAATATCAGCCGGCAGGTGGGCGCGGATCAAGGCCGCGTGGCGGGCGCGCTCCTCCGGTGGCATGAAGGCCCGCGCCCCGACCAGCGTCGCGTAGAGGTCATCGCCCGTATAACGCGGCGTGATGTGCATAGGGTAGTGCCACACGTCCTGGTTGCCGGCGGGTTCGTTGTGCTGCCGGGTAGAAACGCCGTCGCAGCCGTAAGCGGCCTTCATCGCCAGGGCGATAGCCTGCGCGGCCCGCTGGATCGGCAGAGCCAGCCGTGGGGGCAGCGTGTAGATGTTCTCGTAGTGTTGGCAGGGAAAAACCAGCGTATTGCCGGGATTGTTGGGCCACTGGTGCGAACTGACCAGGGCCATCACCGCGTCGGCGGCGTAAACCACGTCGTGCGGCGCGGACAGGACCCGCTCATCACCGAAAGCCCGCCGTGCGATCAGGCAGAAGGGGCAGGCGTAATCCGCCGGGGCGTGGCTGATCATGACCGCTTCAGGGCGGGCAGGGTGAAGCTGAACGTGCAGCCCTCCCCCGGCACACCGGTGCTTTGCACGCCGACTTCGCCCCCCAGCTTTTCCACGATGCGCTTGACGATAGACAGTCCCAGGCCGTGCCCCTGGGCGCGCGTATTATCCAGCCGCTCAAAATCGGTGAAGAGCCTGGCCTGCGCCTCCTGGCTGAGGCCCTGGCCGTTATCCTTCACCCAGAAGCACACCTGGCCATCCGGCAGGGGCGTCGCGCCCAGCAGCAAACGGGTCGGCTCTCCGCCGTATTTGATGCCATTGCTCAGGTAGTTGAACCACACTTCCTCTACCCACGGGGCATAGCCGAGCGCCTGCGGCCACGTCTCCGGGTGGAGGATGGTCACGTCGCCGGTTTCGTGCAAATGCTGGAGCCGGCTTTCCACCTCGCGGATGATGACGTCCATATCCAGCGGGTGCACGGCGATCTTCTGGTGGCGCACTCCGGCCAGCAGCAGCAGCTCGTGGATGATACGAATACTCTTGTGGGAAATGCGCACCAGCTCGTCCAGCATCTGGGCCGTCTCGGAATCAGCGTCGGGCGTCAGGTCCTCGCACAGGATTTCGCTGAAACCCGCGATAAGGGATAATGGCCCTTTCAGGTCGTGGGCGACGGTGTGGGCGAAAGAATCCAGCTCGGCGATCAGGACCTCACGCGCCTCGATTTTGTGCTGCAACTCGACGTTGCGCAGCCGCGCGATCTCGGCCTCGCGCCGGGTCGTCTCGACTTCATAGATGATTTGCAGGTTCTTCAAGCGGCTGTCCGCCTGGGAGTTGAAAACCTCCTCTTTGACCTGGTGAAACTGCTTATAGTGGGCCAGCGCCTGCACCTCGTTGCCGGCCTGCTCGTAGGCGGCCGCCAGCGACTGGTGATTCTCATACAGCAGCCGCCGGGACCCGGTGGCCTCGGCCAGGGAGAGCGCTTCGGACAGGCAAGTCAGCGCCCGGCCAGGCTTCTGCACCAGCAGGTACACCCGGCCCCTGCCGAGCAGCCCCCATATATGCAGCAGCTTGTAGCCGATCTCAACGGCGACCTCCGTGCAGCGCTGGTAGTAGTGGAGCGCCTTCCGGTAGTCACCGGAAGCCTGGTACACTTCGCCGATGCTCTTCAAGACCGCTGCTTCGCCTTTACGATCGTTCAATTCCTGGTAGAGGGCCAGGCTGGCCTGCCCATACGATAGGGCCGTGTCGTAATCCTGCTGGTAGCAGTACATGTTACAAATGTTATCCAGCGTCTCGGCCTGCCCGGTGATGAAACCCAGGTCCTGGTACAGGCCCAGGCTGACCTCGAAGTAGGCCAGCGCGTTATCGTATTCGCCCAGCGCGCCGAAGACCAGCCCGATGACGTTGATGGCGCCGGCCTCGCGTTTGCGGTCGCCGGTTTGTTCCGTGATGCGCAGTACCTCAAGCTCGTATTCCATTGCCTGCGGGTAATTGCCCAGGTCGTAGTTCATCTCGCCGATGTTGTGCAGCACGTCGGCCTGGCGAGTCAGGTCGTCGATCTCGCGGAACAAGCGCAGCGCTTCGAAGGCGTTCGGCAGCGCCTCCTCGTATTTACCCTGGTAGAGCAGGGCCAAAGAGCGATTTTGCAAGCTGTGGGCCAGCCCTACCCGGTAAGGGTCATCCTGGAAAGGGCCGCTGATGGCGAGGTTTTGGGCTTCCTGACCGAGTTGGCCGGCCCGCGCCACATCACTATGGAGAAGCGCTTCGGCCAGCGCATTCAGGGCATCGACGCGGTCGCGCGGCGTGTTGGCAGCGTTTAGATTGGCTTCTAACGTATGGATCGGTAGGGCAGTCATGAATCGACGCCGTGTCCTGCCTGGTGCGCGGCAAAACATACCATCCTCGCCGCCACGGATCGATGCATGGCCCCGAAAGGGTAGTTGCCATCGGCCCTCGTGGTTTGTGTCCGCCTGCCAGAGGTGGTAGATAACTTGATTGTAATCGATCTTGGCCGAAATATCACCAGGCAGTGGTTACTCATCGGCCAGCACATCGATATGCCGCACCGCCGCGGCGACCGTCACCGGCAGGTTGTAGCCGCCGCCGTGGGTGGACAGGATGGGACAGCCCGTTTGCGCGGCAAGGGCCAGCACCGCCCGCGTCAGGCGCGCGAAGGTTTCCGTGTCCCAGCCAGTGATCCCCTCGCCCACATCCTCGCGGTGCCCGTCAAAACCCGAAAAAATGGCGATCAAGTCCGGCTGCCAGGGCAGATCGGCCAGCGCGGCCTCAAAACGCGGCAGGCTCTCCGCCGCCCGGTAGAACTGCCCTTCCAGGTTGAGCCGGGCGACGATATCCTCGTCGTACTGGTCCGACAGAAGCGGGATATTACAGTGCCCGACGGCTGCGGCGGCCGTCGTGGTGCCGGCGTGTATCACGCGCTGCAAAGTCATGTAGAGGTCCACGCCGCTGTGGATGCTGAGGCAGTAAACGTCCGGATCACCGGCGAAAATGGCCTGCGTGCCATCGCCATGGTGGATGTCCCAGTCCACGATCAGGACACGGGCGAATCCCTGGGCCTGCGCGTACCGCACGGCTGCCGCCAGCGGGTTGAGCAGGCAGTAACCGTGCCCCCGCGCCGGATACGCGTGGTGCCCGCCCAGGCTGAAGATATAAGCGCGTGCCAGCCGGCCGGCCTTGAACCGGTCGATGGCGGCCAGCATCCCGCCCAGGCCGTAGCGGTAACCCGGCAGGCAGAATTCATAACCGGAGCATTCCACGCTCAACTCCGGCGGCTCGTCCACCGCCTGGCCGGCGGCCATCCGCCGCAGCTGGTCCAGGTAATCGTCTGTATGTACGGCCCGGTAAATGTCATCGCCGGCTTCCTGCACAGGGATTTGGGGGTACTGGTCCTCCAACGCGGCGACCAGTTCCTGCCGCACCTTGGCGAAGTGCGGCAGCGCGTAACCAATGAACGGGATATCGGTCACTGGCCGCGAGGTAAAACAGGTGTGGGGATGCAGGTACGTCGCAAACGCTGCCATACAAATCAACTCCTCCCCATGCGCCGGGCAGGGCTGCGGTGATAGGGTCGGCGGCGGTGGCGCCGGTCTGGTGCCGCCTGCAGGATCATTATACTAGCCTTAACCACTTTATGAAAGTGGCGTTAGCACAGTAAAAAACACCCGGCCTCTCACCGGGTGTTAGTGCGATTCAGTCGGCGCTGCACAAGATAATTACTGTTCGAAGGGCAAGTAAACCCGGCAGGTGGTCCCCTCACCCAGCTTACTTTCAACCTCGATACGGCCCCGGTGGGCTTCGACGATTTTCTGGGTTATCGAAAGGCCCAGGCCCACCCCTCGCAGTGTCCGGGCCTTATTCGCCCGGTAAAAGCGCTGGAAGATGCGCGGCAGGTCTGCCTCGGCAATCCCGATGCCTGTATCTCTCACTTCGACCACAACATAGGCATCCTGGATATATGTCCGAACAGCTATGCCCCCCGTTTCCGTGTACCGGATCGCATTCTCGACCACATTCAACAGGGCATCATGGAACGCTTCCTCATCACCTTGAACAACTGGCCGATTCGCAGCCAGGTCCACGGTCAGTGAAAGGTCCTTTTCCTGTGCCGGTGAATGCAACCGGGCCACAATTTTGCTCATCACGTCGTTCAAATTCAGGGACTCGAACGCGAAACGGTGATCGCTATCCAGGCGGGACATTGTAAGCATGGCTTCGACCAGTTCCCCAATGTAGGCGACCTGTTCCTTAAGGTGCTTTACCTGCTGGGCGCGTTTTGCTGGGCTGGCCGCCCTTTCCAATAGATAGAGGTTCGCCTGGATGACCGATAACGGCGTTCTGAATTCATGGGAGGCATCCCGAATAAAATCGGTCAGGACCTGCGCGCGTTCTTGCTCGACGGCAAGCAACAATCGCTGCTGCTCGGCCCGTTTCCGCTCGGTGATGTTCATACCTATGCCGACAATACCCGTAATCTTCCCCGTGGTGTCACGCATGGGCAATTTACTGGTAACGGTCCACACCTGCGCTTTATCCGGGGTGAAACTGAGATGTTCCTTGTCAAGCATTGCCTGGCCAGTCTGGATGACCGCCTGCTCTTCAGCGAAATACTCTGCTGCAGTTTCTGGCGCTTGAGGCATAAAGTCAAAGTCGGTTTTGCCAAGGTATTCTTCGCGCGTGGTCACCCGCAGACCACGCATCGTAGCAGCATTGGCCAGCACAAAATGGCTTTCCAAATCCTTGACGTAGACCTGGACAGGGAGGTAGTCGAGGACCGTCGTCAGCAGATTCCGTTCCTCAGCCAGCGCATGCTCCGCCTGCTGGCGTTTGGTTTCAGCCTGTTGTGAGGCTGCCACCTGAATACGAAGCGCTTCCAACTCCTCGATAAGCTGCTCTCTGGTTTTGTTGGCATCATCCATGAGCGTCTCCCTAACCCCAAGCCAGGCTTGCTTGCTCTATTTTACGCCAGAGACGCACAGAATAAAGTCGAGTGGCGAGGGGTAAAGTGTCGCTGAAATGGATAATCAGACACGGCTTCCGGCCTAACCCAGCGCCTGCGGATGGTCCTCGCGCACCAGGTCCGCCGCGGCGGCGTTCGATTCCACCTGGGCCACCGATTTACAGCCGGGGATCACGCAGGTGACGGCTGGCTGCTGCAAACACCAGGCCAAGGCCCAGGCCGCCATCGGCACGCCGTCAGGCACCTCGTCGCGCTGGATCGCTTCGACTTCCGCCAGCCGCTGCTGGACCTGTTCCGCGTCGTGGCGGGAGCGCACGTCGGCGGGATCGGTGAAGGTGGTGCCCGGCTTGTACTTGCCGCTCAGGTAGCCGCTGGCCAGGGGGACACGGGCCAGCACGCCCAGGTCCTGCGAGGTGCAGGACGGAAACACGCGTTCCTCCGGGGTGCGGTCCAGCCGGTTGTAGATGACCTGGATCGCGCCGACGCCGACGGCCGTCGCCTGCGCCGTCTGGTGGAGGTTGTCGTTGCTGCCGATGGAAATGCCCAGGTGGCGCACCTTGCCCGCCTGCACCTGCGCGGCCAGCGCCTCCCAGAGTTCGGCGTTGTCGAAGACGTCGTCCCCACCGGAGTGGAACTGCAGGAGGTCCACATAGTCCGTGCGCAGCGCCGCCAGGGATTCATCAAGCTGCCGGACGACCTCGGCCCCGGTCCAGTGGTTGGTCCGGTCGAAGGGGCCGTGGAATTTGTGCCCAAACTTGGTAGCGACGATCCAGTCCTGGCGGTCATGCGTTATAGCCGCGCCGATCAGGCGCTCGGAGGTATGGTCGCCGTAACACTCGGCGGTATCGATCAGGTTGATGCCCAACTCCTTGGCGCGCCGGAACATGGCGTCGACTTCATCCTGGGCGAACGTCTTGCCCCACTCGCCACCGAACTGCCACGTGCCGATGCCCACGACGGAAACGCGGAGGTCGGTGCAACCTAACCGGCGGTACTTCATGATGTGCGCTCCTTTTTTCGCCTGCCAGAACATAAGCGGCCCGAGGTTCCTGCAGACCGCGGAGGGGGTGAAACAAAAAGGCCAAACGCGGATGTTTGACCCTTTTCCTGGTGGCGACGACTGGACTTGAACCAGTGACCTAGGGCTTATGAGTCCCCCGCTCTGCCAACTGAGCTACGTCGCCATAAAGAATCCTGCTGCGCCATATGATAGCATTCGGGGGTGGATTTGACAATACCTTTTTGGCGGCCCTGACGCTTGACGCACCCGCCCGGCCCGGCTATAACGGGAGGGCGTGGGGACGGGATGAGATGAGGAGAGGTTCATGCGACCTGGGCGTCCTATAGGGCTGACGATCGCGCTGCTGGCCTGCACCATTCTGTACGGCATCTATCCCCTGCTGGAGGCGGTGCTGTTCATCTCGGTCAATGCCCGCATGGGCAGCGGCATCTCGGCGCGTCTGGCCATGGCCCTGGTGATGGGGGTGGCCTTTTTACTGCTGCTGATCCCGGCCTGGCGGGGCCGCCCGCCCGCCATCCGGCTCATCCTGATCGGGGCCGTGCTGGTCGTGGCCGTGATCAACCTGGCCTTTTTGCTCGGCGATGCCGCCGCGCAGCAAAATCCCTTCGAACTGAACGCAGCGTCACAGATCGGGCAGACGATCAACACCTGCTCGCTGCTGGCCCAGCTAGCGATCCCGCTGTACGTGGTGTGGTATCTCAGCCGCTACCCCTCGCGGAACTACTATGCCGGCAGACGCGCCGATGATTGAGTGCCGGGCCTTTCTGGGAGGAACCAGAATAATCCCCCGCGAGCGCCTCATCCTGCGGCCGTCGGCCTACGGGCTGATCACCCACCAGGGACGGGCGCTGCTGGTCACCAATCGGAACACGGGCAAGCTGGCCCTGCCCGGCGGCGGCGTCGAGGTGGGGGAGCGCCTGGTCGAGGGGCTGCAACGCGAAATTCGGGAAGAGACGGGTATCGCCGTGCGGGTGGAACACTTCGCCCATTTTATCGAAGACTTCTTCTACTACGATCCGCTGGACGAAGCCTTCCACGGCCTGCTGTTTTTTTACCACTGCCTGCCGCTGACCTTCGACCTGCTGCCGGACGACCAGGTGGACGACGACGAAGCCGCCTGTCCCCGCTGGTTTCCCATCGCCGCCCTGAACCCAGAAGCCTTCCAGAGTTTCGGCAGGGAACTGCTGGCTTTATTCCGGGCGGTCGACTAAGCGGTAGTGCGCCACCACAGCCCGGTGCACTCCGGCAGGAAACGGCTGTTCGTCTGAAGCAGGCGGTCGGCCAGTTCGTCCCCGAAGAAAAAGCGCGTCAGTTCCGCGCCCTGCGCCGCCGACTCGAAGCGGAAGTCGGTGCGAATCCACTCCCGCCTGAAGCCGTGGTCCGTTTCCAGCAGGTCGTAAAAGGCAGCCAGCCCTTCATGAGGTGGTTGGGGCGTCTCGCGCCCGGTACCCAGCGTTTCGATCAGGATGGCAGTGCCGCCCGGTCGCAGGACACGCTGCATCTCGCCCAGGGCACGGCGGACCTCGTCGCGCCAGGTATCCGGGTGCCAGCCAATCAGGTGGCCGAAGCTCCAGCCTTCGATCGCCAGATCGGCGCAGGCACCGGCGACCGGCATCCGGCGGTTGTCGGCCACGGCCACCCGGCCGCTCAACCGGCCGACCGCTCCCAGCCGGGACACCGCCTGCCCCAGCATATGAGCCGAGCTATCGAAGGCCCACAGCCGCCGGACCAGGGGCGTCAGGAGCACCGTCAGCCGCCCGGTGCCTGCGCCGAATTCAACCACCTCCAGGCCCGCCAGGGGCCGGAGGCGGGCCAGCGCCGGCAGCAGGTTGCCCTGGTAGTCCTCGTAGTCGATCATGTGCTGGTAGATAACGGCGTGTTTGGCGTAGATCGTCTTAAAGTCGGTCATGGGAGCCTTTTGCCTGCGGCCACCGGCACCGTCGCCGGAGGGCGGCCGGCCGGCTTATGCCATGCGACTCTGGGTGAAGGCGACGAGGTCATCCAACGTATCGATGTTTTCGTTGGTCAGCTCATCTTCGTCAAGGTGCACACCGATATCTTCTTCGATAAAAAGGGCCAGGTCTTCCAGCGCCGCCAGGTCGATCAGCGCGCCAGAAATCAGGGGTTCGTCATCTGCCAGCGGGTAATCGGGATCGCGGATCAGGGCCATGGTGATGAACGCGCGAATCCGCTCTCTGACTAACTCGTCCTCTATCAAAACTGGGTTCCTCTCCTGCTCCTTCATCGGTTACCCCATCATACCACACCCCCGGCCCGCGATCAGGGGATGGGATAGCGATTTTCCTCCCGCGGTCGCAGCACCAGCGCAAAACGCCCCGAGGCCGCGCAGGCCTGGATCGGCTGCCCGTCCGCACCGATGGGCGCGACGGTCCAGCGGTAGGCGCCCGGCCCGGCCAGCGCCCGTAAAGGGATGGTCGCCACCACGGTATCCGGCCCCGGCACGAGCAGCGCCTCTCCCCCCTCGGACCCGGCGCGGACCACCGCCAGCAAAGACGCGCCTGCTACCACCGGGTAATTCCAGATGAAGGTCACCGCCCGAAACTTGTTGATGGCGATCGGCGCGCCATCCGCCGGGTGACTGATCATCACAAAGGCCGCGCAGCGGTCGGCGTCGCTGGGCATGGGGGTGGAACCCGGCGTGTTACTGGGCAGTGGCGTGGCGGTCGGTGGGATGGGCGTGGGCGTCCAGGTGGGCGTCCAGGTGGGCGGCAGCGTGAACGGCCGGCGTGTGGCCGCAGGCGTATCGACCGGCGGCGCGAGGCTGCTGGCCGATTCCGACGAGCCGCAGGCGGCCAGCAGCAGGCCAGCCAGCATACAGCCGGTTATCAACACCCAAAAGGGGCAAAACCGGGCAAAACGGCAGGGGTGTCTCATCGACTCCTTCACCGGGCGGCTCGCAGGCCGGCTGGACGGTTGGGCAGTCAGCGGCGCTGCCCCACATGATCCAGGCGTAACGGTGGCTATCCGCCCACGCATTCTGCTCGAATCTGGTCGGCGGCGCCAGCGGCCCGTGGCACCACCCACCCCCCACCCGGGCCGGCGACCGGGATTCTAACCTGGCCCTCACATCCAAAGGGGTGCATTCCAGATTTGGGGCAGGATTCGTATTTGTACGGATAACAAGCGCCATTTTCAGGACGTTGTTCGCTGAATTCATGGCAAATCCTCGTTCAGGCTGATAAGTTGCCCCCATAGTGGAATGCACCCATCCAAATCCACGGGTTGAACATGCGACACAGTTATGTTAAAATCAATGAAAGTATTTAACATAACTTTAACTTATTACACTGGTAAAAAGCCAGCGGGTCCCCCATCCCGTTGGCTTTTTACCCCCCCGGTGGTCAAACCGGTCGTTGAGCGATGATGATGGGGGTGTCCTGTGGAAGGGGTCGAGGGTTGATGCCGGTTGAGGCGCTTTTATTGGTCGCAGTAGCGTTGGTTTTTGACTTCTGGAACGGGTTACACGATTCCTCCAACGTGGTGGCGACCGTGATCTCGACGCGGGCACTGGGGCCTCGGCGGGCGCTGATACTGGCCGCGCTGGCCGAAGCCGCCGGGCCATTTTTGTTCGGCGTGGCCGTCGCCGAAACGATCGGCAGCGAAGTCGTCGCCCCGGAAGCCATGACGCTGCCGGTGGTGCTGGCAGCCCTGGTCGGCGCCATCGCCTGGAATATCATCACCTGGGCGTTTGGCATCCCTTCCAGCTCGTCTCACGCGTTGATCGGCGGCATCATCGGCGCGGTGTGGGCAGGTTACGGGCCAGAGGCTATCGAACCCGGCGGGATGAGCAAAACGCTGCTGGCGCTTTTTCTCTCACCGCCGCTGGGGATGCTGGCCGGATTCGTGATGGTGCGGCTGCTGCGCTACCTGGCTAGTTACGCCACGCCGCGCATCAACCGCTGGTTCCGGCGCGGGCAAATCCTGGCCTCGACATGGCTGGCCCTCTCGCACGGGACCAACGATGCCCAGAAGACGATGGGCATCATCACGCTGGGTCTGGTGGTGACCGGCGTCATCCCGGAGTTCCGGGTGCCCGTCTGGGTGATCGCGGCCAGCGCCACGGCGATCGCGCTGGGCACGCTGTTCGGCGGCTGGCGGCTGATCCGCACGCTGGGCGGCAAGTTCTACAAAATACGACCGATTCACGGCCTGGGCACGCAGATGGCCTCCGCCAGCGTGATCCTGGGGGCGGCCCTGCTGGGCGGCCCGGTCAGCACGACCCAGGTCGTCAGTTCAGCTATAGTCGGGGCGGGCAGCGCGGAACGGGCGCGCATGATCCGCTGGAGCGTCTTCAAAAACATCATTGTCGCCTGGTTGTTCACGATACCACTCGCGGCCATTGTCAGCGCTCTGACCTACCAGATCATGGTCAGCTTCCTTTAGCCGAGCAAGCAGGAGGTTTATTGTCATGAATACCGCGATCGACCGTTTTAAAAACCGCATCCAGTCTATACTGCCCAAACGCCGCGCCAATCGCTTCATCGAGCGCCTGACGCAGCAGTCGGCCTTCCTGGTGGAGGGCGGAGAAGCGCTGGTGCTTTACATGCGCAAACCCAACAATAAAAACGCCCTGACCGTGCGTAAGATCGAAAAAGAAGCCGACGAGATTCGCCGTATCCTGATCGACGAGCTGAACCGCTCGTTCGTCACGCCCATCGACCGCGAAGACATCTTCAGCCTGTCCCGCGCCCTGGATGACGTGCTGGATTACATGGACTCGGTCGTCAACGAGATGGATATCCTGGAAGTCAAACCGACCGATCACCTGTTGGAAATGGCCGAGATGCTGTACGATGCCGCCGAGGAACTGCACATGGCGATGGAGCGGTTGGAGCACCACCCCAACGTGGCGGAAAACCACGCCGTGCGGGCCAAGGCCATCGACAACCGCATGGAGACGCTGTACGCGACCGCGCTGGCCGAGTTGTTCCAGGGACCAAAGGACTTGGCGCACGTGGTCGACATGCTCAAGCTGCGCGAGATCTACCGCCACATGCTGCACGCCGTCGGCAGCAGCGATTTCGCCGCCAACACCATCAGCGATATCGTGGTGAAATTCTTCTAGCCACCGGGCAGGC
>DAOUEM010000564.1:0-2653 GCA_034430555.1 Anaerolineae bacterium
ATAATGGGCTTCGTCGCGGTACTCGTAGCCCCAAACCTTGGCTAGCAGTTGATCGTGAGGGACGGTCCAGCCGGCATTTTCCACCAGGTGGTACAACAGCCGGTACTCGGTGGGACGCAGCTTGATCGGTTCCCCATTGACCACCACCTCGCGTCGGTTGAAGTCAATGCTGAGCCAGTCATCGATCTTTAGGACCGCGCGATCAGGCGTACTGGTCGGCATCTCGGCCCGGCGCAGCACGGCTCGCACCCGGCTGGAAAGTTCGCGCGGACCAAATGGTTTGGTGATGTAATCATCCGCCCCCAGTTCCAGGCCAAAAACGCGGTCGTCCTCTTCGCCTTTGGCCGTCAGCATAATCACCGGGGTATTGGAGAATTCGCGCAGGATGCGCAGGGTCTCGAATCCGTCCAACTCGGGCATCATAACATCAAGAATCACCAGGTCGGGCAGTTGGGTGCGAATCATCTCCAGCGCTTCAAGACCGTTGTGGGCTTCAAGCACCTGGAATCCTTCGAGTTCCAGGTTCATGCGGATGAATCCGATCATCCGGGTTTCATCGTCAACCACCAGGATGCGCTTGCTATCACGTGGTGTGGATCGGGGAAGTTTAGCACTCATGACAAAAACTGAATCCTTTGAATGCGTTGAGTATACCTCACGCAATCGACATGCTATTGAGCTGGTACGGCCGATCTTCCGCCAGAGATTCAGTCGCGGTAGAAGCCGAAGACCTCTTCTTCTTCCTTGCCCGGCAAAATCTCGATGAAGTTGATGCGCCACCAGGGGAAAATGACGGTATTCACTTCGGTCATGATGTTGCGAACCTCTTTACCATCCCGATAGCGCGGGTTGGTGCAGATGAGTATCCGGTCGGTGGGGTTGGGCAGTTCCTCAACATCTACCACAATAGCGTCTTCGCCTGCGATATGCAGATATAAAGAGATAGCCATGAAGTTCCTCTCCGTGACTGTACACGAGCGGTTTAGATGGCAGGCGTCACATGCAGGATGATGTTACTTGAAGTAAATATGGATGACAAGTTTGCCGAGTCGGATCTCGTCACCATCACGCAGTACGCGTGGTTGGTTGGGTGTCAGGCGCTGCCCGTTTAAAAATGTGCCATTGACACTGCCCAGGTCGACCAGTGTCAGGGTATCTTCCCCGCGCCTGACGGCTGCATGTGTCCGCGAGACTCCTTTTTCCAGCGCCCCAAATGGCGACATATCCAGGTCGGGTCCGATATCGCTGTTTGGATCTAACCGGCCAAAGACCGTCTCCTGCTGAGGCTTAAGCACGATTGGATCCGCAGCATCCCGGATGTGTACGATGATGGAGGCATCACGGCTGAACCGGGCAGTCCCCCAGGTGGCCTTCATCCCCAACTCGTCCGGGACATTCTGGAGCTGTTTGGTGGCGGCCGCGGCACCTGATTGATCGCCAAAGAGCGTTTGCCCACATTCTTCACAAAACAAGGTGCCTTCGCGGTTATCATGTCCACAGTATGGGCAGTTTAGCATTGTCATAGGACCCTTTTTATCAAGCCTGGACGGAGGTCCTTATGGCCTATTCGTGCTATCGTACAGCGCTTCGTCGGAAGGCGGTGGCAGCAGTAAGGCTCTGGTGCCATATTTTAGCGTTTTTTGCCCTTCCTCGGAAAGCATTGCAGTACGTGACACGCGCCGTGCCTCCGCAATAGCGGCATGGGCCAGGTTTTCCTGGCCATTCTCCAATAAACGTGTGGCCAGATTCTCCAGCCGGCGGGTCGCTTCATGCACGCGACCTTCGCTGATGGCTTTCTGAGCCTTTTCTTGCATACGGTAAAGCGTAAGTTTGCCTAGCGCGTCAAGAATGGCCAAGGGCGGGGGTGTTTGTGACGCCTTTTCAGAGACTTCGACTGAAAAGTCGCTGACAACTTTGTAGTCTCGACAGCCGTCGGGCAGGATATCCCCAGTAACATCCACGCGTATCGCTGATCGGAAAGCCTCATCCGGTAAAGCGGGCATTTGCAGTTGCAGGATGGCTGTGATGGGGCGATCTTTTTCCATGCTGCCCAGGGGAATGACCTGCGTATTGATCGGCAACTGCTGTGGGCTGGGGGTCAGCTTAAATGCATATTCCAGCGTGACATCGCTGTCTGGGGCCACCGATAGCCGGAGCCGCTCGGCAAATGACGCGCCCAGGCTGCGAACATGATCGTTCAGGAACCGTATAACGGCTGACGGCGAATTAATGTAATCAGAAGTGCCGCCGGTCCGTGAGGCGAGGTCATCCAGGAATGCATCGTTCCATTCCTGGCCGATGCCGATGGCGCTGATGCCGATTCCTTCCTCGTGCACCTCGTCGGCCAGGTTAAGGCAGTCTTGCTCATCGCCATAGGTCTGGCCATCCGTCAGCAGGATCAGGTGATTGACAAACCGGGGGTTTACTGAGCGGCGCAATTCCGTGACCCCGGCGCGCAAACCCTGGAAGATTTCGGTGCCGCCATTGGCTTGCATCGTGCTGACCATAGCTTTCAGTGTCGCTTTTTCCACGACATTGGTTGCCTTAAACACGACCTCCGCCCGGTCGCTAAATGAAGCCACCGACAGCACATCTTCCTCGCCTAAGTTGTCGATGATGCGGTGAGCGGCCTGTTTGACCCGTTCCAGGCGGG
>DAOUEM010000565.1:0-1600 GCA_034430555.1 Anaerolineae bacterium
ATACGGATGCTGTAGGCGGGCAATGGTCCGCGCTTCCAGGCGAAAGCGCTCCACAAACTGGACATCCTGGCCGGGGTGCGGCGGCAGCACCTTGATGGCAACATGCCGATCCACTTCCGGCTGGTAACCTTTATAAACGGCGGCCCCCCTTACCTAAACTATCAACAATCTCGTATTTACCCAGGGTACGTCCAATCAATGACAAAGACATATAACACTCTCCGGCGGCTGCGCGCCCGGCTCATCACCAACAGCGCAGCAGTTGTCAGCAAAGATTCTTCCGACAATAAACTGTATAATAGGTGATTGTATAGGAAACAAAAGCACACGGCTACTAAATACGACAAGGAAAATCACAATCTGATGCAGATTGACGTGTTTACGTTGTTCCCCGACATGTTTGTGGGGCCGCTTACGGAAAGTATCATCGCCCGCGCCCAGGAAAACAACCTGCTGACCATCAAGCGCCATAATATCCGGGATTTCACCACCGATAAGCACCATATCACCGATGATACACCATACGGCGGCGGCGGCGGCATGATCATGAAAGTGGACCCGATCGCTGCTGCCCTGGCAACGACTCTGGGTGATGCCCTGCCCGACATGCCCGTGATTTTGCTCTCCCCACAAGGGCGTGTTTTGACGCAGCAGGTCGCGCAGGAACTGGCCCGGCAGGCGCGCCTGGCCCTGATCTGTGGACGTTACGAGGGGGTTGACGAGCGCGTACGCCAGCTTTTTGTAACGGACGAGATCAGTATTGGCGATTACGTGTTGACCGGGGGCGAACTGCCAGCCATGGTCCTGATCGATGTCTTGGCCCGGTTGATTCCCGGCGCGCTCGGCGCGGCAGACGCCGCCGAAAACGACAGCCATGCCACCGGTATCCTGGAAGGCCCGCACTATACACGCCCGGCGACATTCAGAGGGCTGACGGTGCCCGATGTATTAACCGGCGGACACCACGCTCGCATCCAGCGCTGGCGGCGCGAACAAGCGCTGCGGCGTACCTGGCAGCGCCGCCCCGAACTGCTGCTCTCGGCAGCTCTGGACGAGGCCGATAAGTGGTTCTTGATGACCCTGGCGGAGGAAGATGCCCCACCCCCCTAAACGCCGCTAGCGAAACGGCACCCAACGCAGGTCGTCGGCCGCCTGGGGATAGGTCAGGGGATCAACATGCAACGCGCCGAGCAGGTCCCCGGCAGCGAAAAAGCCTCCTACTGCGAACAGCGAGTCAACCAGGCTGGAATCGCGCTGCAATTCGGCTTCAAGCGGGCATTCACGGTCCCAACCGACGCAGCCGAGACGGAAAGGTACCTGGTGATAGATCGCCAGCGCCAGGTCCTTAAACATGGTCTCCAACGGCGAGACACGCGGCGCTTCCGCCGGAATCAGGTTAGCGAACATGCCCTGCGGTACCTGGATGGAAACACCCTCAAACAAGGAGCGGGTGACCAGCACATTGCAGCCGACTGCCACCAGGTGGTTGATCGATAACATCCCATGCTGGGTGATGGCGGCCGTCGGCGGCGGAACCTGGCATGGGGCAGTGGCGATCTCCACACCGGGATAGTAGCGCGCACTCAGTGGGCCGATGAGC
>DAOUEM010000566.1:0-6205 GCA_034430555.1 Anaerolineae bacterium
CGTGGGATGACAAAGTTGATGGTGATGGCGATAAACGCTGCCACCAAGTAAAACATGAATCTGCGAAGTAAAAAACGCATGGTCTGTGATCCTTACTTGAAGGCAGGTGCTTGGTGAAGGGCCAGGTGGAATGGCCCACCTGGCCCGTACTGCTTGCTTATTGACTGGTTCTATGCGTCTATTGTGCTTCGGCGCAGGTCTCTTCGCTGACGCAGTGGATACGCGTCAGGACGACCCGGCGGCACTGATCGCACCACGGGCTGCCCATCGAGTAGTAATCATCTTCGGTGGGCCAGCCGGTAAAGCGGTGGGTGGTGTACTCGTACCAGCGCGGTCCGGGGAAGAGCGGGACGGTGACCACGTTCTCGACGTAGGCCATCTGCAGCTCGTCGACGATCGCTTCCCATTCGGCCATGTCGGCGGTGGCCACGAACTGTTCGAGCAGGGCGTCGGTCTCTTCGCTGGTCCAGCGGCCCCACAGCTGGGCGTTGGCTATGTTATCGTCGCCGATCAACCCACTGTAGATCAGGTTACGGAAGTGGTCGTAGGGAGTGGCGGTGGCGGTGCCCCAGCCGATGGAGGTATCGTACTCGGCGGTCTGGAGGTTGTTGATCCAGGCGCCGTAGTCCGGGGTTTCGATGGAGGCATTCAGGCCGACATCCTGGAAGTTCTGGCTGATGATCTGGATCGAAGTCACCCAGTCGGTCCAGCCGTTGACGGCCTGGATCAGGAAGGTGAACGGCGTGCCATCGGGCAGGTCACGCCAGCCATCGCCGTCGGCGTCCACGTAGCCGGCTTCGTCCAGGGCGGCGGCGGCGGCTTCCGGATCGTACACGCCCTGGCCGTATTGGGCGGCCAGCGCTTCGGCATCCGGGTTGATCCAAGTGGTGTAGCGCGGGCCGAGACCGGTGGGGCTGGCGGGCACGGCGTAGCCGTACATGCCGATGTTGGTCACGGCGTCGAGGTCAATCGCCATGCTCAGGGCGCGGCGGAAGTTGACATCGTCGAACGGCGCCTTGGTGGTGTTCAGGTAGAGGTGCACCATGTCACCACCGGGCCAGAAGTAGTAGCCGTGGTGTTCGGGGTCGGCGGCCACGAAAGTCTGATCGATGTCAGGCACGAAGTTGCCGATGTAATCCAGCTCGCCGTTGACCAGCGCCAGGTTGGCGGGGTCGTTACCGGGGTAGACCGGCATGCGCATGCAGTCGATGTAGGGCAGCGGTTCGCCGTCTTCGCCCATCTGCCAGTAGTTGGGGTTGCGGCATAGCTCCAGCACCTGCTCGTTCACGACGACGACTTCAGTCAGCATACCGGTGCCGACCGGGTTTTCGTTGGTGAAGATCACCGGGTCTTCGACTGCGGACCAGATGTGCTCCGGCACGACCCACAAGTTTCCGGCGATCACTTCGGGGGCCAGGGTGTAGACGTCGCTGAAGTTGAACTGCACGGTCAGATCGTCAACCGCTTCGGCGCTCTCAATGAAAGTGAGGAGCGCGCCGCGGTCGAGGGCCGGGAACGCGGCGAGCATGTCGAAGGTGAAGACCACGTCTTCCGCGTTGAAGACCTCGCCGTCGCTCCACAGCACACCGTCTTGCAGCGTGTAAGTCAGCGTCAGCAGGTCGTCCGAAAATGCGAAGTCGGTCGCCAGCCAGGGGGTCGGCAAGCCACCCTCGACCGGGTTGTAGAGCATCAGGGTTTCGTAAATCGCCCCCGTAGTCCAGTTGGCAGGGCTAGGGGCAAAGGGGTTGAAGTTGTTCGGAAAGGCGTCAGCCCGGCCTTCGCTGACGATGATGGTGCCACCGCGCGGAATTTCACCGCCCTGGGCCAGCACGCTGAGGCTGGAACCGGTCACCATGGCGATGACCAGCATCAGGATAAACAGACGGGTAAACTTGCTATTCACTTTCCCCTCCTGTGAGAGAAATACCTTATTGGGCCTGGTGAATAAATAGCGGACGGACTCTATTGGCGATGGGCACCTCCTTTTATAGTACCGGTCTCTCCTGATAATGACCCGATAAATGGCACGCGATAACCCACGGCCGTCAGCCGCGCATGGCGCCGCAGGTCTCACGCACGATCAGCTCCACCGGCAGGACGACCTGGTGGGGCGTGGCCAGGGTGCCGGCCAGCAGGTCGATCAGCGCCTGGATGGCCGTTTGTCCCAGCTGGTCGATCGGCTGGCGCACGGTGGTCAGGGCGATGGCGGTCGGGCTGATGGTGGGCGTATCGTCGAAGCCGATCACGCTCACGTCATCCGGCACGCACAGGCCGTTCTCCTCGATGGCGCGCATGGCCCCGATCGCCATCAGGTCGTTGCAGGCGAAGATGGCATCGACGTGGTGGCGCAGCAGGGTCCGGGCGGCCAGGTACCCGGATTTTTCGGTGTAGTTGCCCTCCACTACCAGGTGAGGGTCCAGCGCCCGCCCATCGCGCTCCAGGGCCTGGCGGTACCCCTGCATCCGGTGGCGGGCGGAAAACAGGTTGAGCGGCCCGGCGATCAGGCCGATTCGCTGCCGGCCCAGGCGCAGCAGGTGAGACACCGCCATCTGCGCCCCGCGCACGTTGTCCACGTCGATATAGTTGGCGTCTTCCATCTCCGGCGGCCCGATCACGACGAAGGGGAAGCCGGCCGCCTTGAGGCGGGGCAGCAGGGGGTCATTGCTGATGGCCGAGGCCACCAGCACCCCGTCGAAGAAGGTGTTGCCCAGGATGCGGTCGCAGAAGCGGCCGACCTCTTCCGTGCCGTCGCCCACCCACAGCATGACGGCGTAATCGTGCTGCTGAGCCCGGACCATGATGCTCTGGATGATGACGGAAAAATAGGGGTCGATGAAGGTGGTGGCGACTGCCTGCGGGATCACCAGGCTGACGACGCGGGTTTGCTGGGTGACCAGGGCGCGGGCGGCCAGGTTGGGCCGGTAGTTGTGCTCCTGCACGACCTGCAAGACTTTTTGCCGGGTATCGTCGCTGACATAAGGGTGGTTATTGATCACCCGCGACACCGTCGAGCGGGAGACCCCGGCCAGCTTGGCAATATCTTCCAGGTTAAGCTTTGAGTTCATGTAGGCCCGTATTCGGGAGCGCTCTCATACTTTTTCTGGAATGAAATGGCGATTTTGCGGCAATATTTGGATGATTTACCCAAAATGATGTGTAGCATCTCCCGCATTTGTGGGAAGGCTCTCATAAAACATATAACAGAATCGCGTGCGTGTCAATAAGTTTCAGAGTCGAATTTCCATTAACCTGGCTGGGCAGCGCCTTTCGGACTGAATTTTATCCCACTTTTCCGGCGGGCCAGGGCTGCTGCGCGGGTATTTCTGGGAAAAACGGGTGTGGCGGGACGGTCAAGTCCCAACTCTTCTGGGGAGTGGTGAAAAGAGAGGTGATAGGCTAGAGTGGGGCCATGAACGAATGCCCCCACTGTCAAGCGACAGACAAACAAGTCAAAGCAGGCAAGAATAAGTCGGGTAGCCAGCGCCTGAAATGCCAGCACTGCCAGCGGCGTTACACGCCTAAACCCAACGAGCAGGGTTATCCCCAAGCGCTCCGCCATCAGGCCATCAAGCTGTATGTCGATGGCACCAACTATCGCCGGATAGGCCGCCAGTTGGGTGTCCATCACAAAACGGTCATGCTGTGGGTGGAGGCCCATGTGGCCCAGTTACCGCCCGCGCCCCTGCCACAGACCAACCAGGTGATCGAAGCCGATGAGCTGTTCACCTTCGTCGAGGAGAAAAAAACGTCGTCTACATCATGACTTTGGTGGAACGCAGCAGTCACTGCATCGTGGCTTGGCGCTTTCCCAGAATCTGGCGCGGGCTAATGGGGGTACAATTGAGGTGGAGCGCGTAGCAGGCCAGGGTAGCCCCTTCACGCTCAGGCTACCGAGCTGGGAAGCAAAGAACTGGGAAGATTGAGAACAATACTCCTCGTAAAAGGAGAGTGAAATGAAGAAGAAAGAAGTCTGGCGCACGACAGGGATTGTGTTCATTTTAGCCTGTGTGAGTGTCCTATTGTGGGCATCTGACAGGAAAGCCGAGGCCGCTGCCCAAGATGACAGGGTCGTTCTGACGATCATGACACGTTCCATTCCAGCGATAGGACTTTTTGAGGATGTCGAGCGCGAGTTCGAGGCAGAAAACCCGGACATTGACCTGGAATTCATCACCATGCCGGAGGCTGACTATAACGAGGCGCTGCCTCTCCTTTTCGAGAGCGGACAGGCGCCGGACATTTTCTACTGGTCGGGCGCGGGCGATGTGATGCACGTGCTTATGAGAAGGGGCTGGATTCAGCCACTCAACCCCGATGGTGTCCCTCAAGAATGGATGGACCGCTGGCCGCCTGGTTATTTCATCTCTGGAATGAACATATACGAAGACGAGGTATACACCTTTCCTTTCAGCGAAAGCAGGGTTTCGGGCTTTGGCTACCTGTTCTACAATCGTGAAATGCTGGCAGCAGCCGGATTGGATCCAGAGCAGCCTCCGGGAACATGGAGTGAACTGAGAGATGCCTGCCAGACAATTGTAGATCAAGCGGTAGGCGCGTGTATCGCAATCCCCACCGATCCGCCCGGTGATATTCGACGGATATGGAACGCCATCGCCGGGTCGATTATGACTAGTGGGGCATTCGATTATCAGCAAGGACGCTTTTGCCTCGATGACGAACGGTTGATAGCGGCTTACAACTACATCAGAAGCTTATATGACAACGACCTGGTGTTACTGGGAGGGGATCCAGAGAACCCATATGTATACAATAAGGAATTCGCCAGACAGGCATTGGCTACCGGTCAGGCGGCATTCTACTTTGGCGGCGACTGGATTCCGGGCTATTTTAGCGAATTGGGCTTCGAGGATTTCGTCGACACCAATCTTGGCATTGCAGGTCCTCCATACCCGGACGACTATCCACGTGGGGCTCTGTACACTGGCTTGGCTCCCTTCAACACATATTGGGTTAGCAGCCAAACACAACATCCCGATGAAGCCTGGCGTTACCTTGAATGGATGACGCGACCAGAGGGGTTCTTCGGCACAGAATACGTTGCGCGTGGATTGGGCTTCTTGCAGTACGTCGATAATGCGCAATACGTTACTGATCCCAACATGCTACGGATCATAGAAATCGGCAGCACGATACGTGTTATCCAGCCAGACCCTTTGCTCCTGAACCCTGATTTGGCCGAATCACAGGCCTATAATCTTGCAGCCGAGAGCTTTTCAGAGATGAGCATTGTCAGCGAAACCTTGCTCAGCGACGGGGACTTCGCTGCTGTGGCACGTGAGATCGCCCAGACGCAGAACGACCTCTTCCTGGAAGCCCTGGAGGAAGAACGGAACGGTGGCCTCAATGTGAGTGTGGAGGACTATACCTTTCCCGATTGGAACTTCGACGAAGATTTCGACTATGGCAGTTACCGGTAGAACGTTCGTGTTCTAGATCAATCTGGGGTGGTCTCCCTGATGAGTGTTGGAGAGGGAGACTACCTCAATCCGAGAGGGCCAACAAATGGGCATGAAACAATCATTTTTCTCAAGCCTGAGCTTCAAAGTCGGCATCATCATTATCCTTATTGAACTCCTCGTTCTGGCTGCCACCGGGGGCTACTACATTCGCCAGTTTGAAGAGGCAGTAGATAACCGCATCTTTGACCGCGTTCGGCTCGCCGGCAACCTGATGGCCCAGGGTATGCTGCATTATGACGCGGTGCGGGACCAGGATCGGATGACCGAATTGGTTAGCGACGATCTGGTTGCGGCTATGGTTATCACGGTCGCGCAGCGAGTCTTTTACTCCCTCAACACCGAATATGAAGGCCGGGATATCTCCACGGTTCCGGGCCTTCCTCCAGATTGGTTTAGCCCCTCGATGACCCAAGGCTTCGTTCGAGAAGAGGTAGAGGGTGGCGATCATTACGTAATCGGCGTGACGCCGATTTTGGCAGGCGAGAATCGGCCCTATTACTTTGTCTACCTCAAGGTATCCACCAATCATGCCGTTAGGGAGAAACAAGCCATAACCTATCTGTTCCTGGCGGGATCGATCACCTGTATCGTTCTGACTTCTCTGGCTGTTCTCGCCACTTTCAGATTGATGATCTTCAGGGGACTGTCCAGAATACTGGAAGGCCTCAGACGATTCGAAGAAGGTGACCTTGACGCCAGAATAGAACCAATAAGTTCCAACGACG
>DAOUEM010000567.1:0-4452 GCA_034430555.1 Anaerolineae bacterium
GTTGGGTAACTTCGCGCTCAGACTGAGCTATCTGGCCACGCTCATTGGCTTCATGCCGGTACTTTCCACGATTACGCGGCACTATGTACTCAATCGCACTTTCGGCTTTGCCCTGGAGCCAGACATCGTGGCCGGCCTGGCGTTATATGTGGTCGCCGCGCCGATCGTCTTCTTCGCCCCGCTGGCTACCGCGCACCGTTCCATGCGGGATGCCAAGAATCAGTTCCTGCTGGACATCGACGAGGCCTTCGCCGACGAGTACCACGACGTCCGCCAATCGCTCAAGGAAGCGCCGGCCGATCTCAAAGAGAGACTGGAGCGGTTCAAAGAACTGCAAGAGCTACACGACATGGTGCGCAAGTTCCCAGTGTGGCCCTTCAACGCCGACAACCTGCGCCGCTTCGGCACCTCGTGGATGTCCCCTATCATATTGGGTCTGCTCGTGGAAATCGCGGCCCGCATATTGGGTTAGCCGCCATCTGGACCAAAACGAGGGCCGGGCGCTCACCATGTGAGACCTGCCGACTCTGGGGACCGACATCCGGCCAACCGGGCTGTGCGATGCTTGATGACCGCGTGAAGCACGGGCATTTTTTCATCAGAGGAGAAGCCCCATGCGCCGACGACCCACCTGGCGGGCGCGCCTCATCCGGCAGGTCAAACCGATCGCGCTGTTCGACGCGGCCCTGTTCGCAGAGACCGGTCTGATCTGCCTGCTGTTCGGTCCCTGCACCCTTTTCCGGTACGGCATCGTGCTGCTGCTGGCCAGCTCACTGCTGATGGCCGTGGGCGTGCTGGGCCTGTTCGGCGGTTGGGGGCAGACGCGCGGCTTCGGCTACCAGTACGCGCTATCGGCGGGCGGCCAGTCGATGGCCGAGCGGGCGCAGCGGGAAATCAACGACGTGAACCAGAGCAGCGGTTTCATGGCGCGGGCCTTCCTGCTGGGGCTGGTGCCCGGCCTGATCAGCATCGGCCTGCTGATCACCGGCGTGTAACCCCCGCTGCTCGGACCTGCTCCGGGGCCACCTGCGCGCCTGACTCCGCCGCGCGTAACATGGCCTCGACCAGGGCCACGTCGCGCAGCGCTTCTAACGGCGTATTGGGAGTGTCCACCCCCTGCCGGACCGCCGCCGCGAAAGCCGCCAATCCCTCCCGCACGCCGGTGAAGCCCGCCATCTGCTCGATACGCGTTTCGCCGCCGCTGGTGATGGCGACCCGGCCATCGCGCCACATCTGCACCGCCCCCGCCTCGCCGACGATTTGCAGCGGGCCGTACCAGGGCGCGCCCCCGGCGTAGGTCACGGCATAACTGCCCAGCGCGCCGCTCTCGAAGCGAAAGGTCGCGCCCAGCGTATCCGGCGAAGGCAGGTCCTCTCGCAAGTGTGTCATCGCCGCGCTGACCGTCGCCACCTCGCCCAGCACGAAGCGCCAGCCCGCCGCGTGATGCACACCGCCGTCCAGCAGCGGCCCGCCGGGATAGTGCCCGCCCAGCCGCCAGCCGGACCGGTAGTACTTGTTGTCCGGCGTAAACGGCACGTGGATGATCCAGTCGGCCAGCAGCGGACGCCCGATCAACCCTGCGGCCACGACCTGCCGGGCCCGCACCAGGGGGCGCTCGTAACGGTAATTCTCCGAGATCATCCACACCCGGTCCGGGTAGCGCGCATGAAACGCCAGCAAACGCCGGCCAGTCGCCACGTCCGGCGCGACCGGCTTCTCGCTGATGACGTGTTTGCCCGCCGCCAGCGCCATCTCGACTACCGCCGGCATCACGTGAATGGGCAGGGCAACGTCCACCGCTTCGATGTCCGGGCGGGCCAGCAGCGCCGCGATGTCGTGGAAGACGTCGACCGGTACCGGCAGCAGCGCGTTGAGGCGGGCGGCTGATTCCGGCGTGCGGCTGTAGACCGCCGCGATCTGGAAAGCCGCCGGCAGCGCCAGCAGCGCGGGCGTGTGCTGCTCCCGCGCGAAGATGCCCGCCCCGATCAAACCCAGGCGGATCGGCCCGCCCCCTGACTCAGCCATCTGCCCCCTCCTCTAGGCCCACGGATTGAGCATCGTCTGGATCAGGACCGGCGTGCCGATCTTGATGTTGGGCCGGCGGCTGACCAGCCACAGCACCAACTCGGCGATGTCCTCCCCGCGCAGGGCTTTGGCGGGGTCCAGGCCGGGCGCGCCCTGACTCATCTCGGTGATGACCATGCCCGGCGACACCACGTCCACGCGGATGCCGTAATCCTGGTTCTCGCGTTGGATATATTCCGAGAGCGCGTTGAGGGCATGTTTGGCGACGCCATAGGCGCCGTTACCCTCGTAATAATTGTGGGCCGATTCGGAGCTGATGTTGACGATGTGGCCGTGCTGACGGGCGCGCATCAGGGGCAGCACGGCCCGGCACAGCAAAAACGGCCCGCGCAGGTTAACGGCCATCACCCGGTCCCAGTCGGCCACGTCGTGCTCGTGGATTTGCCCGCCGCCGGAAACTCCGGCGTTGTTCACCAGGATGTCCACCGTATCGAAGGCATCAGTCGCGGCCTGGACCAGCCGGGCCACGTCCGCCTCCTGGGAGACATCGGCCTGCACGGTCAACGCCTGCCCCCCGGCCTCGGCGATGGCGGCCGCCACGTGCGCCAACGGCCCCTCGCGCCGCCCGCAGATCACCACCCGCACGCCAGCCGCGGCCAGGCTCTGTGCCACCGCCGCCCCGATGCCGGTCCCGCCGCCGGTGACCAGCGCCGTCCGCCCGGCCAGGTCCATCTGTCGATCCAGCATCGCCATGATCGGCTCCCTTCCTCACGCCCGGCCAGGATTCAAACCGGGTTCATACCAACTTGTAATCCGTAATTGATGGAACAAACGTGCTATTCGTGGTATCCTGTACGCAGCAGAACAGGCGTTCAATCACACGCAAGGAGCAGCCCTCATGCTGGCGACCCGATCGTTTCGACTCCCCTGGCCGATGCTGCGCGTCTGGTGGTGGCGGACCCGCCTACCAACCCGGTCCACACAGGACCGGCAGCCATACCACAGCATGCCACGCCGCTACCCGATCCCGGCGGCGCGCGCCCACCTCTACGCCCGCGCCGCCGACGAATCCTTCGGCGGCTAACGCGCCGGAGCCACCAGCGGCAGCACATCGGCGATCAGGGCGCGGTCCGGCACCAGGATCACAACCGACTCGTGTTCGCCCGCCCGCAGGCACAGCGTCTCCGCCCGGTACCAGCACACGGTATGATCGTCAGTCGGCACGCCGGGATCGTCAAAACGCAGCGCGCCGTAGCCCCGGTAGGCGGCGGCAAACTCCGCGGCGTCCGCCGGTGAATCCCAGACCGTGCGCCACACCATGACGGTCTCTTCCGTGGCATCGCTGAAGTAGATGTGGTAGCGGTCGCCGCCCCACCCGGCAGCGGCGGTATCGGCAGTCTCCCGCGGAATCACGGCGCGCAGGTGTTCGCGCAGGTAAAACTCGCCCAGCGTGCGGTCCCACACCAGCCGGTAATCGTCGCTCAAAGCAGGGGCCAGCGACTCCACCGTGACCGGGATCGGCGCGTCCCCACCCACGTAGCGCTCCGGGTGGATGATCTGCTCGGTGGACGACGGCGGATCGGCATAAGCCTCGTCGACCAGCGTCCAGCCTTCACCCGCCACAAACAGCGTATAGACAAAGTCCCGCCCGACCGTATAGGGGAACATCAGCTCGTTTTGCACGATGGCCGGCGCGGCAAACAGCGCGTCCGTCTGGATGAGCAAGGCCTCGCCCAGCAGGCTGAAGACCGCGCCCGGATTGCTGCTCATCAACCAGTTCTGGAAGCCCTCGGTCATCAGCATGGCGTCGCCCTCGACCAGCGCCTGCAGGGCCAGCACCCCGTCCGGGTCGACGGCCAGAGTTTCGTCGTCCAGGCCCAGCTCGATCAGGTCGTAGTACTGGTCTTGCAGGACGTGGGTGTACTCGTGGGCATACAGCACCTGGTTCATGGCATCCAGCTCGTCGGTCTCGCTGATCACGAACATCGCCTCGATTTCCGGGTCATAAAACCCGGCGATCTGCTCGGCCAGCACGTCGAGCTGGAGCTGGCGCAGGTCGACGTCCAGGTCCATCAAGCCAAAGGCGTGGTAAAAGATGGCATCATCGCGGGCAGCCTGCGGCGGATAGTCCCGGTCAATCGTCTCGACCAGGTAAACCAGCAGCGCTTCCCGCGTGAGGAAAGCACGGGTGACCGGCTCCAACGGTTCCAGGTCTCGCAGGATGCTGGTCGCCTGCTCCACGTGATCCATCTGCGCGTTCAGCGCGGGATCGTCGTTCGTCTGGTAAAAGGGCGTCGGTTCGCCGCCCTGGGCCGCCGCCGGCCCGGCCAAATTCAGCCCGACCATCGCCAGCAAACCCAGCAGTGCCAACGCCATCGTTGTGTAACGTTTCATGTTCCTGGTGCTCCTGACCCAACCTGACAGACC
>DAOUEM010000568.1:0-8697 GCA_034430555.1 Anaerolineae bacterium
GGAACGATGATGCGATGTTCTTCGCCGCGATGTTCTTCGCCCATGCTGCTCTTACCCTGATCCGCTAGAAGCTGCCGACTGCCTCAACCTGGTTGGCATAGATTTCAAAAATCGAGTCCAGCCCCGCCAATTCCAGGACTTCCATGACACGGGGGGAGGGGGATGCCAGCCGGAGGTCGCCGGTGCCTCGTTTGACCTTCTTGAGCGAGGTGACCAGTTCTCGCAGCCCGGCGCTGCTCATGTATTCCACATTTGAGAGATCGACGACGATCTGCGTGCGTCCAGCATCAATCGCAGCGTTTAAGCCTTCGCCCAATTCGGTCGCATTGGTGCTGTCGATGCGGCCAACGACTTCGAACAGTGTGACACGCTTGAGTTCCGACGTCTTAATGTTCATGCGGATGCTCCTTCATTGTCAATCGGTTAGTGCCGGTAGGCAGGTGGTTAAAAAGTGCACAGATGAAGTTATAGGACGGCGCTTATTGTGGGTGAACCGCGCGCCCTTGTCAACTCTCATGTTTTTCCAGAGAAATGATAGCGTGTATTTGACCGGTTTGAAAGGTCTGGCGGCGCCACTTATAATGACCGTGCGATTGAGTGAGGGATCGAGGACCGCATGGACGGGCAAGCCTTGCTGGGGTTAACGGTGGTATTTGCGCTATTGATGATGATGATCCAGCGCGCCGAGCCTAAACGGCGTCGGGTAACGGCCCTGCTGGTGCTGGTCGGGGCGGAACTGGTGCGTCGTTACATGGTGTACCGCGGGTGGGCAGCGGAGGGAACTCTGGCGCTGGCCCTCGCGTTGATCCTGAATGCTGTATTCTGGGTATTTATCGGTCGGAGCAACCCACCGCATTCCAGCGACGAGATCGAGGTGCTGGGGAACGAATGACGGCCTGCGCCCACATGAAAAATGGTCAGGGTCCATCTGGCGCGATGGACCCTGATTCTGTTGGATTCAGTCGTTAGGCGTTAGCTGATGATGTTCAGCGGGATCACATCTTGCTGCGACAGCATGACGACGCTGACTCGCGCGGCGACGGCCTGGGCTACTTTCTGGAAGGCCTGCCCTGCCTCCGACTCGGGCGCGGCCGTCACGATCGGCTGTCCGTTGTCCCCGCCGACCCGGACCTGCGCCGCCATCGGGATGCGTCCCAGGAATGGCACGCCGCGCAACGCGGCCAGGCGTTCACCGCCCCCTTCGCCAAAGTACTCGCCTGCCATGTTTTCCACGACGCCCAGGATGGGCACCTCCAGTTGTTCAAACATCGCCAGGCCTTTGGTGGCGTCGTCAACCGCCACGTCCTGCGGCTGGGTGACGATGATCGTGCCCGTCAGCGGCACGCTCTGTGCCAGGCTGAGCTGAACGTCGCCCGTGCCCGGCGGCAGGTCGACGATCAGGTAATCGACCGCATCCCAGGCGACGTCGTCGAAGAATTGCCGGATCGCGCCGTGCAGCATCGGGCCGCGCCACACCAGGGGCTTGCCCGGCTCGACCAGAAATCCCATGCTCATGACCTGAATACCAAAGGCTTCGAAGGGCAGTAGTTTCTGATCGTCGGTGATGCGGGGCTTGCCGAAGCTCAGGCCGACCATCATCGGGATGTTAGGGCCCAGGATATCAGCGTCCATCAGGCCGACCCGAGCGCCGCTCTGCGCCAGGGCGATCGCCAGGTTGACGGACACCGTGCTCTTGCCGACGCCGCCTTTGCCGCTGCTGACGGCGATGATACTGCGCATCTTGGTATCCAGCCGGCCTTGCAGACGCTTATCGGTGGGCACCTGGCTGTCCCAGGTGATGTTGATGGCTTCGATGCCTTCGACTTTGCCCACCAGGGCTTCCCGGCAATCCCTCAGGAAGACGTCTTTCAATGGGCAGGCGGGCGTGGTCAGCACGAGACGAAAGTGTGCCACCCCCTCCTCGACACGGAGGTCCTGCACCATGTTCAGGGAGACGATGTCTCGGTGAAGCTCTGGGTCGTTGACCTTGCTCAGTGCGGCCATGGCCGCTTCAACTATCGCTGATTGTTGGCTCATTCGTCCTCGCTCGCTGGCTAGTGGGTTGTGTGATGCCGGTCCGGCAGCCTGCCGCGGCAGCCTGCCGCGGCAACCTGTCGACCGGGAATAATTCTTAAAAACATCGATTTTATTGTAACGTATTCTGCCCCTGCGTCCAAGGTAGACTGGCAGCGCCCGGCGTCCGGTCCTGAGGGCCGGGTCATATCACCGGCGTGATGCCGTATTCCTGCCAGTTCAGGATATCCTGCCGGGCGGCTTCCCACAGAGAGACCAGGTCGCGGTCGGTGCCTTTGAAGCGGGCGATGGCCTGCTGGGCGCAGATGGTGCAGCCGCGCATCGCCCGGTAGCTGTCCGCATGACAGGTCAGGCAGCCGTCCAGCCGGACCATCATCAGCATAAAGCCCAAAACATCGGAGTGATTCTGGGGCAGGCTGGTAATGTGATTCACCAGCAACTGCCACTGCGGGCCACGCAATCGGTAAAGGGCAGCGATGACGCGGGGCGGAAACAACATCTCAGTGTCGTTCTGGTATAACACGGTTGTGCCCTTTGTAACGCTGGAGCCGGTATGCAGTGCACCGGTACGCTGCACGTGGGCCTTAACCCGGAAAGTGAAAACATCAGTAGCGGTCCAAACAGACGCCCTCGTTCCAGGAGTGTCAGGAACGAGGGCGCATCAGGCTGCTACGTTACCTTATTCGGCGCTTTTCTCCGTGCGGTTGGCTCTGGCCTTTTCTTTGAGGGTGTCTTTATGTTCCCACCCGCCGCGCACCTCGGCTTCCTCCTGGGCGGTTGTAGGCGCAATCGAGACCCAATAGCGGTATTCTTTGGAGAGCTGCTGCTTATCAAAAATGTGGTTAGCCGTGCGATCGTAGCCGGCCAACTCGTAATCGTGGTCCATCTTGATGGCGTCAAACGGGCAGAACTCCGCGCAGAAACCGCAGTTCATACAAATGTCGATGTCGATGTAAAAGGCTTCCGGTTCCGGCTTGGGACGCCCGGTATCCCGGTTGGTCCCACGCACGATCCAGATGCACTGCGGCGGGCACACTTTGGCGCAGATGCCACAACTGGTACACCAGTCCTGACCGGGCTTGTCTTCCGCATCCAGGTTATTGATCACCAGGAACGGCACGAAGCGGAAGCGCTCCGGCACGGCGATCTTCTCCTCTGGATACTCCACCGTGAAGAGGCCGAGGCTGCGGTTGCGCGATCCCTGGCGCACCGTAAAAGCCTCGGTGCTGCGTTTGCCTTTGCCAAGGAATCGCAGGTCCTCGACATACGTGTCCACAAAGTGCTTGAGCGTGACGCCCATTCCTTTGAGAATTCCCAGTCCGTACATACTGTCTCCTTCACCAAGCGTCACTTAGCGGTCGGTTTCACCCAACACAATGTCGATGCTGCCCAGCACCGCCACGATATCGGCGACCTTGTGGCCCTTGCACATTTCGCCCAGCGCCGTCAGGTTGATGAAGCTGGGTGCGCGGATGTGGTAGCGCCACGGGTTCTGGCCGCCTTCGGAGATGACGTAGTAGCCCAGTTCGCCTTTGGGATTTTCCACCCGGCCATAGGCTTCGCCTTCCGGCACGCGCGGGCTGTAGGCTTTGTTGCCGCTGATGATCGGCTCGCCGGCTGTCTGGTCCAGCAGGGGCAGCAGCTGGTCGAGAATGCGCACGCTCTGCCGCATTTCGTCGATGCGAATCAGGTAGCGATCGTAGATGTCGCCGTTGTAGCGCACGGCGATGTCGAAATCCAGTTCGGGGTAGATGCTGTACGGCTCAGCGCGGCGCACGTCATAGGGCACCCCGGAGGCGCGTAGCACCGGCCCGGCTGCGCTGTAAGCGATCGCCATTTCCGGCGGCAGGATGCCGACCCCCTGGCAGCGGTTAATGATGATCTCGTTGCCGCTCAGGTAAGCGTCCAGTTCGTCGATGGCGCGCGGCAGGCGCTCGCGAATGATATTGGTCAGGTAATCGACCGCAGCTTCATCGCGAACGACGTCGTTTTCCAGCAGCGGAATACCCTGGATGCGTTCCGGCAGGTCCTTGAATACGCCGCCAAAGCGCATGTAGTTGCACATCATGCGGCTGCCGGCCGTGGCCTCGAAGAAGTCAAGGATCAACTCACGTTCGGCGATGGCATAGAGCGCCGGCGTGAAGAACGCGCCCAGGTCGTTGAGTAGAAATCCGATCGCCCACAAGTGGTTGACGATACGGGTCAGCTCCACCATCAGCACCCGGATGACCTCGGCCCGGTAGGGGGGCGGATTGTAGCGTGGCCCTAACGCCAGCAGCTGCTCCACGGTCAGCGCATAACCGAGGTTATTGGACATGCTGCTGATGTAATCCAGCCGGTCGGTAAACGGCATGTTCTGGATGAAGGTATTGCGTTCGCCGAGCTTTTCGTGGTTGCGATGCAGGTAGCCCATGACCGGTTCCAGCGATTCCACCGTTTCGCCGTCCAGCGTGACGACCATGCGGAAAACGCCGTGGGTGCTGGGGTGGTGCGGTCCCAGGTTGACGATCAGGCGGTCCGTTTTAAGCCCGGAGGAACTCATGTCCTGCACGTCGACGCCCAGGCCCATCCCGGAGTAATTCGGATTCTCTCCGGCTTCCTGGAAGCCGTCCAGTGTAAAGTCATCCGGGTAGGCCACGTTTTTACCGAAAGGGTTGTGCTCTTCGGCGCGATAGACATTCCCCTCGGGCCAGCGGCTGCTGAAAGGCTTCTTGTCTTCCTCGTAGTAAGCTTCCTGCCAGTCCTTGCGCAGCGGGTGGCCGTCAAAGCCTTCCCACAGCAGGATGCGCTTCAGGTTGGGGTGACCGTCAAAGCGAATGCCCATCAAGTCCCACGCTTCGCGCTCCTGGAAGTCCACACCGGGCCACACGTCGATCAGCGAGGGCAGGGTGGCTGATGCGCGCGGCGTCTGCGCCTTGAACAGCAATGCCGGGCCGCCCTCACGGATGCGGTAGGCATGGTAGGCCATTTCCAGGTGGTCGCCCTTTCCGAGGTAATCGACGGCGGTGGCGCTGGACAGGTAGTCGTAGCCCAGGTCATCGCGGATGGCGCGAGCCACATCCACCAACCGTTTGGGATCGACGACGATACCGCGGTAGCCGGCGCGTTCGTCGTCCTTTACTGCCTCAGGGAAACGTTCTTTCAGCCGGGCGATGGCCTCTTGGGTGGGATCGGCGGCCAACGTCTGCTCAGTCACGGGGTTTTCGGCCATTCTATGCTCCTAAGCCTCTTCGGGAACAGCGCTGGTCTGGGCGGCCAATTCAGCCTGGCGGCGGATCATCTCCGCCTGGCGCGGGTCGATGATGTCCGGGCCAAGTATCGGAATGGGTACGCCTTCGCTCTGTCCGTCTCGGTACCAGGGCACGGTGCGGATGCTCTGGGCGCCGATCTTGTTGTGCAGGGTGATGAAGCCGTGCATCAGCGCCTGCGGGGTGGGTGGGCAGCCGGGCACGTAGACGTCCACCGGCACGTATTTGTCGATGCCAGAAACGACGTTATACCCCTCTTTGAAGGGGCCGCCGCCGCAGGCGCAGGCGCCCATCGCCAGCACATATTTAGGTTCGGGCATCTGGTTATAAATGCGGACAATCGGCACCACCATCTTTTTGGTCACGGTGCCGGAGACGATCATCAGGTCGGCCTGCCGGGGGCTGGCCCGCATGACCTCCATGCCGAACCGAGAGAGATCGTAGCGCGAGGCAGCCGTGGCGATCATCTCAATGGCGCAGCAGGCCAGGCCGAAAAATAGCGGCCAGACGGACACGCGCCGGCTCCAGTTGTAGATGCGGTCCAGGCTGGTGACGGCCACGGTGGATTGTAGCTCTTCCGGCAGGGGGATATCCGGGTTGTGCAGTCCCTTGAGATCGTTCTCACCATTGGTCATCGATTGGTTGCCTCCTCGTAGTACTCCCGCAGGATTTCGGTGAGCAGCGCATCATGGGCCAGCGATGGATCATCGGCAAATCCCGGGAGTGTCACGATCATGGTAAAGAGTTCCTGCAAGCCCAGTGCGTCCAGGTCCTGGTCCGGGTAGCGTCTCATGAGTGCCAGCACGATCTCATAGGATGATTCCCAGTAAAGGGGCTGAGGCGACTCGGGTATTTCAGACATGCCAACTGGCATCCTGCTGCTGTCCGGACGAACGTGGGTTTGGTACACATTGTGTCCTGGCCTGGGCGTGTGCCAGACGCACGATATTTTACCAGAAGGCTGGCAGCTAACGTTGCTTCTACCACTACCTTAATCAAGATGCTGCCGACCCGGTTAGTGTACATCGAAGGATTCGAGAAATCAAGAAATCGGACGTGTTCGGTAAAAAATTCACAGGCCGCCGCCGTTTATCGCAAGTCCGGTGCCAGGTCGGTGCTCAACGTCGCCAGCATCCGCTCGAAGGTGCTCGAAAACTGGTCCCACGCGCCCTCCAGGGTAGAGGCTTGAACCACCAGGTAAAAATCGTCTTCCAGGTCTAGCAGCAACAGGTTCACGTCCATGCCGGCGTCGGCGAAAAATACATGGGCAGCCTGTTTGTCATGGACGGTCAGCGCTGTAACGTCGAAGGATTCATCCTGCGCGCTCGCGTCTGCAAAGACGAGGGCGAGGATATCCTGCGGCGCGGCGCCGCTTTCCAGCCCTGTGCCGACGATCGATGACAGGTTATCGAGGGTGAGCAGGCGGAAATCAACAATTACTTCTCCCACCGCGCGAATCACCTGGGCATTCGGCGCATTCGTCACCCGGAAGGCGCCGATCTGCTGGAATGCCGCTTCCCACCCCTGGGGGTATGACACGGCAATGCCGGTCGGGTCTTCGTACACGTTGGTCAGCGTGAGCTGGTCAAACGGCAGATTCAGGCTGCCGCGTGAGAGGTTGCCCATGGTAGACCCAATGGCCGGCACGAGGGCCACGGCCACGATGATAATCAGTAGAATATACTGCCAGGTGAGCGGATCGTCTGCCTGTTGACGTGCGGAGGCAGGCGCCGACTGTGGCTGTTCATTCATGATGCCAGGATTTCTCCGTTTGGTAAGGGTAGCTAGCCGGTAACTGACGACCGCCCCTAGTATACGCTATTCGACTGCTCCTCCCAAGTAGCGGCGGCCAAATCGCCTCAGACGTGCGCGCCGGGACCAGGGTCGTTTTGTACGCCACTCCTGGCGCGGTTATAATCGTCGGGCTCAGGCAGCGACAAGGGGAGAGAAAAGTCATGGAGAGTGCCGCGTGCGCGTGCTGATTACCGGGGCGGAGGGTTTTGCCGGCAGCACCCTGATCCGCCATCTGTTGGGGGTGGATGCCGGCCTGGAACTGCATGGCACCGTTCGCTTTTCTCCGGCGGATTACCCGCACCTGGGCCAGACGCTTGCCAGCGCGACCCAGATCGATTTGCGTGTTCCTGCCGCCGTGCTGGCCCTGATGGATCGCCTCAAGCCGGACATGATCTACCACCTGGCCGCGCAGGCCTTCGTGCCCCGTTCCTTTGAGGACCCCTGGGAGACGCTGGAAAACAACATCCGTTCCCAGCTCAACCTGTTCCTGGCCGCCATCAAATTGAACATCGCCCCCCGGTGTTTGATTGTCGGGTCTGCTGAGGTTTATGGTATTGTGCCGCCGCAAGACCTGCCTATCACTGAGGATTTCCCGCTTCAGCCGACCAATCCCTACAGTGTCAGTAAGGTCGGGCAGGACATGCTGGCCCTGCAATACCACTTGAGTCACGGTCTGCCGATCGTGCGCGTGCGGCCCTTCAATCATATTGGTCCCGGCCAGAATCCCGGTTTTGTCGCCCCGGCCTTCGCCACCCAGATCGCGCGCATTGAACAAGGCTTGCAGCCGCCGGTCATCAAGGTGGGCGATCTGTCGCCGCAGCGGGATTTCACCGACGTGCGGGATGTGGTGCGGGCCTATCACCTGGCGCTGACCAACGGTCAGCCGGGTGCGGTCTATAATGTGTGCAGCGGGTGCGCCTACAGCATTCAATATCTGCTGGACGTGCTGCTCGAACATAGCGACGTGGCCGTCGAAGTGACCGTCGATCCGGAACGGCTGCGCCCGGTGGAGCAGCCCGTGGTACGCGGCTCGTTCGATCGTTTGCAGGCTGATACCGGTTGGCGGCCCGAAATCTCGTTTCGGCAGAGCCTGGTCGACGTCCTGGCTGAATGCCGGCAGCGTGTGCGCCATGAGCAAGAGCAACCTGAGCAACCATCAAGGAGTTCATGAGTGATGACGAAAAGCGCGTTGATTACCGGAATAACCGGGCAGGATGGATCGTACCTGGCGGAGTTTTTGCTGGACCAGGGGTATCAGGTGTACGGGCTGGTACGCCGCACCAGTACCGTCAATTTCTCCCGCATCCACCATATCCAGGAACGCGTGACCTTGATTTCCGGTGACATGCTGGATCAGACCTCGCTGATGACGGCCCTGGAGCAGAGTCAGGCGGACGAGGTCTACAACCTGGCCGCCCAGAGTTTCGTCCAGACCTCGTGGACGCAGCCCGTGTTTACCGGTGATGTGACCGCGCTGGGCGTGACCCGGCTGCTGGATGCCATCCGCACGGTGAACCCCAAGATTCGCTATTACCAGGCGTCGAGCAGTGAAATGTTTGGCAAGGTGCGGGAAGTCCCGCAAAATGAAACGACGCCGTTTTACCCCCGCAGTCCTTACGGC
>DAOUEM010000569.1:0-5148 GCA_034430555.1 Anaerolineae bacterium
GTCAGGGCGAATGGTTGGCAGCGCATCCCCGACACGGTGTATCTGCTGCATGTCGGCGAATTTCGCCGCAAACCAGGCGTCAGGATCGTGGATCAGCTCAAGTCGCTTCGTGATGGGGCGGGCCGGATTGCTGTTGATAGAAGCGATAAACAACGGGCGGTCAACCAGGTCTTTGGCCCAGAACGCCTCGTGCCGCCGGGCGATTTTTGGAAAATTGGGGCAGAAGGCCAGCGGTTGAGCGGCAATAGACGCCAGTGTGCTTGCCCAGTCGGGGAGCTGGGGAATCGGCAAAATGGGGAGGAACGGCGCGCTGCTCATTTGTATTTTTGTATCTCCAACGTATCCAGCCTCTACAACTCAAGCGCCTGCCATCACCGGGACAATTCGCCCGGTTGGTGATCCCTGTCCGGCAGTGATGACGACGGGCGTACTACCGGGCAGCGGAATCGGACTGTAGTTGTTGCTTTAGCCAGGCAAACGCCGACTGCTGCATCTCCAGATCGAATTTGTGCGGGCCGGGATAAAACTCGCCGGTGTAAGCCGCCGGTTGGCCCACACTTTGATAGTGCATGGTCAGGCGCTTATGGGCGGCTTGCATGCCATCCATGGTGAACAATTGATCCTCAGTGTCATATTGGACCAGCAACGGGGAGGGGGCCCGGCATGCCACCAGATCGGGCCAATCGCCATATTTCACCCAGCCACTGGGGAAGCACATCCACGAGTGAATCATGTGCCGATCCAGGAGATGCTCGTAGGTGCTCATCATGCCAACGACCACGGCGGCTTTCAACGGGTCATATGTCGCCTGGAGCAAAGCAGCACGGACGCCACCGCCTGACAGACCGACACACCCGATCTGGCTGGCGATCACGTCATGGCGTGAGCGCAGGTAGTTGGCCGCAATGCGATCTTCGTAGCTAATCACCCCTGACAGCGTAGTGCCCAGCGCGTTACAGTATTTCTCGATGACATGTTCGTGTTGGGCTGCGGCGAAGTTATACCTTCCAACCTCGTCAGGAATATCCGCCCCCGCGCCTTCTGGGGCCTGGATACAGTCGAAGGCTTCCTCGGTCCAACTCGGCATTACGCCTAACGGAAAACGCCGACTCCCCCAAAGAAAGGTATCGGGCACCAGCACCACGAATCCTTCCTTAGCCAGGGCATTGGCATACGCCCGGCCACCATAGGCGTCGTGCCACCAATTGACGATGAAGGGTGGCGGATCGTCACGTCCATTGGCAATCTTTTCTTTGCCAGCGAACTTGAAACCGCCGTGATCGTGCAAAGCAATCACACCGGGTAGCGGGGTGCTGGCCTGGACGGGCTTTAGCACCCAGGCCTGAGTGCGAGGCCCGAATCCCACCGACCACGAGATCGCTTCGCCGCTGAGGCCGTCTATCTCCCAGCGGTCATCGATCTGCACGTTCAAGGGCGTGTCCGGCCCTGTGCAAAAACCCAGCACCTCTCTCACCTTGCGCTGGGTATGCGAGCCGGGCGGCGCCAGGGGGCACAGATTCTGTTGGCTACGCGCGGCTTCGACCCAATCACTGAAAATGTCCAGGTGTTGATAGTGCGCCGGCATGTGTGTGTTCCTCCGGGGTTGGTTGACCTGCTCGATGGCTGTAATACGGAACCACTACCAGGCAATAAGTGTCTTGAAGGTAGGATAAAACAGCATAGTTTGCGGCAGTCCCATGGCAAACATGCTGCATTGTACTCCAAAACTTGCGCTGCAATACCTGTGGAGCAGCTCCTCCCTCTTTTAACGTAATCCTGGCAGCTACGCTTATCAACCGCCTGCGCGACATATCCGTGCCAGGTTGTGACACGCGCGGCTGAATGTAGCGCGGAAGAAGCGTTTTCTTAACGGCATCCAATCTGCCCGAATACCGTTATACTAAAAGAAACGGGATGCGATCATTATGCCTTTGTTAGGTTTGACTACTTCACAGCCCCAACAGAACACATCAGTCGGGTTAGACCCCACCAGGGAGTACGCCGATGATCACCACGCAACTTGCATCCGGGCTCCGCGATGAACTCACCCACTTTCAGGAAGAATCACTAACGACCATCAGCACATTTGCCCTCGGCCTTGGCTATGTCTGGTTCGTTTGGATTATGACGCCTGTGAGTGGCGAATCAATCCCCATCAATGCCTGGATTGGCATCGGAACGTTGCTTATCAGTTGTAGTGCGAGTCACTTGCTAAAAAATGACCATCTGACGATTGCCAGACGCTTACTGGTGACTGGAATCCTAGTCGCCACGGCCTGTGCGGCAGTTACGTTCCCATTTGCTGTGGTCGTGTACCTGTTCATTCTGCCCATCCAGGCGGCCAGTGTGTTGCTCAGTCGACGGGGTTTCTTTCTGATGATCGCCATCGACGTCTTGCTCACGGTAGTCATCGGTACTGCGCGGGCCGAGGCCGGAATGCATGTGTTTCTGAGTACTGTCATGGTACCTCTGGCTATTATCTTGTTGGTAACGATTGTGGCCTGGCTCTCAGTACGCAATTTATGGACAGCCCTGGAATGGTTTCATTATGAGTATAGACGGGCTCATCACAACGGCCTGGTGGCGAACGAACGAGAGGCAGAACTCCGGCAGGCTTTGAAATCATTGGATGAAGCGACTGAAACGCTAAGTCGCACAAATTACATGCTGACGGTGGCCCGCCGGCAAGCCGAGGAGGCGCGCCGGCTGAAGCAGCAGTTTGCCCAGACGATCAGTCATGAACTGCGAACACCTCTCAACCTGATCGTGGGCTTTACAGAGTTGATGATCCAGTCCCCAGAACGCTATGGGGGGCAACTCCCACAGGCTTATACGCGTGACCTGAGCATCGTGTACCGAAACGCCTGCCACCTACAGGACCTGGTCAATGACGTCATCGATCTCGCGCGCATTGAAGCCGCCCAGATGAGCCTGATTCCGGAAGAAATCGATCCTGGGCGCCTGGTACAGCAGACTGTGGACACGGCGCGTGGGCTGGCAGAAACCCATAACCTGGCCGTACATACGCAAATTGGACCTGATCTCCCCCGGATCGTGATCGATCCCACCCGGATCCGGCAGGTGTTGTTCAATCTGCTCAATAACGCGGTGAATTGGACCGAACGCGGCAGCATCACCGTCAGTGTCTACCAGCAGGACGAGGATGTCGTGTTCGCGGTTGCAGATACCGGCGTGGGCATTGCCGCTGATGATATCCCATGCATTTTTGAGGAGTTCCGTCAGCTTGATACGAGTACCCGGAGGCGGCAGTCGGGGGCAGGCCTGGGGCTGGCGATCAGCAAGCAATTCGTGGAGCTACACGGGGGGCACATCTGGGTAGAAAGCCAGTTGGGTACCGGCAGTACGTTCTACTTCGACCTGCCAGTAACCCAGACCAAGCTGGGTATTTCGTTCACCGACATCAGCAGCGCAGAGAGCTCTTCAGACGGCGGCACCCCGGTTGACAGCCGCCAACTGCCAGTTTTACTGGCCATCACCCGAAGCCTGTCGGCAGCGTCACTACTGAACCGTTATGTGCAGGGATGCCGTACTGTGACCGTGCCCGATGTCGAAAAAGGGCGACTCGTCGCGCAGCAGCTGGCTCCCCAGATCTTGATTTTGGATCAGGCTTGTGAAGAGCTGCAATCGCTAGCACCGGCAAAACTTGCCCGGGATTGGGGGCTGCCCTATTCGCTCTTTGTGGCCTGTACATTGCCGGGTGAGGAGTCGCTACGTCAACGGTTGGCAGTGAATGGTTATCTGATCAAACCGGTAACGCGCCAGCGTCTGTGGGATACCTTGCGCCCGTTCGGAGAACATATCGACAAAGTGCTGGTAGTGGATGACGACGTCGATTTTGTGCGGATGTTAAGCCGCATGCTGGACAGGCCGGTGCGACGCTATCAGGTCATCAGCGCCTACAGCGGGCAGGAGGCGCTGTCCGTCCTGGACTATCACATACCTGACTTGATTCTGCTCGACCTTTATATGCCAGACATCGACGGGTTCCAGGTCATTGAGCGAATCCGGTCCAATGCCTCGTGGCGACATATTCCGATTGTGGTCGTATCCGCACAAGACGCGGTGGAAAACGAAGCGGCGTTGAACACCGCAGTCTCTGCTACCAGAGCCGACGGTCTGATGCCCGGAGAGTTGGTCCAGTGGATCCAGCATATGGTGAACATGGCCACACGACCACGGATTGGTCACAAAAAGGAGAAGGAAGCAGCCGTCTTCAGTGGTTAGTTTCGCGCTGTCCTTATCAGACTTCTAAATTCATCAAGGCTGCCAGCAATTCCTGTTCGGTGATGGGTTTCTCCAAAAAGCCAGCGGCGCCCAAGGCCAGGGCCAGTTCTTTCTGCTTAAGCACGCTGCATACGAGGATCGGAATGTGCCGGGTTTCAGGCTGGTTGAGCAGGATTTGTAACAGATCCCAACCGTCCTGGTGCGGCATCATCAGATCAAGCGTGATCGCGAAGGGCTGCAACTGACGTGCTTTGCCAAGAGCCTCCTCAGCCGTTTTGGCTGTGACCGCGCGAAACTGCTGGGTGTTTAAATAACGCTGGAACAGTTCCAGCACGTCTTCATTGTCGTCCACCACCAGGATGGTGTGGCGAGATACTGTTGGCAATTCCGCTTCAAAGCCGGTCACGACGTCATCCTGATAAACCTGGTGGATCGGAATATGCGCAAGCGCAGTCAACTCCTTGAGTGCAGAGAGGTCGCCCGTAACCATTTCATCCGGCGTGGCATGTATGGCTGTCGGTGGCTCAACCCTGAAGGCAATCTTAACCGAGGCAGTTTGGGGTTGCGCAGTCACATGGATGGTGGCCTGCTCCGCACGCTGGATAAGGTATCCGGTAATGCCCAGGAGTACCTGACGCAGCAGGTTCCGGTCGAGGGAAATATCCGGTAGTGGTTCTTGTATTGACCATTCCAGGTTAAGGTCTTTCAGACGAAGCGGCTCTTGCAGGAGGGATATAACGCCTGGCAACTCGTCTTGAAGCTGTGTCAAGCGGCTGGCCTGGGCGGCGTGAGCTGCTTCCAGGCGGAGCAGCTCACGGCGATTCGGCGAAGCCTGCTCACTAGGAGGCGCAGCGGTGTGCTGGGCAGCGGCTCCGTTCTCGCCATAACGATCCGCCAGGATGT
>DAOUEM010000570.1:0-8326 GCA_034430555.1 Anaerolineae bacterium
AGTACACTTTTTAAGAAGATCGAAGGGGATTTCTCGCGTCATGCTCGTATAGAAAAACGAAAGAAATCCTCTTCGACGCTGCAAATCTTGATCAATTGGGGCTTAACTTGATGAGTATGATCCACCGGATCGCCCCTACGAGTCATGTGGTGTTTGTGATTGATTAGGTGGATGCCACAATGGACTCGCACCGTTACGATCCCGACCGCCGTGCAACCCCATCGTCCGCGGCTGCGTACAACGATCAGGTAACCGATCACCTCACAGGGGGAAACCACATGCTATCTCGACGCCGCCGGGCGGTCCGGTTCCTGGGGGGCGCGGCCCTGCTGATCGCGCTGCTGGCGATTGGGCTGGCGGTGGGCGCGTACCTGGCCTTCACCCCCACCGAAGCCGCCGACCGGCCCTGCCTGGCCTGCACCGACGACACGCCGCCGGTTCACGTGGACGGCTTCGACCTGTACGCGCGGACCTTCGGCCTGCCGGACGGCGATCCGCCGGTGGTGCTGCTGCACGGCGGTCCCGGCCATTCCAGCGCTTCCTTTAAGGACGGCTTCGACTTCCTGGCCGAGACCCACCGCGTGTTCACCTACGACCAGCGCGGCTCCGGCTACTCGCAGGTCCGCCCGGCGCTGGACCTCTACACCGTCGATCACCTGGTGGCCGAGCTGGAAGCCCTGCGGCGGGACGTGATCGGCGCGGAGCAACTGGTGGTCATCGGGCATTCGGCGGGCGGCGCGCTGGCCCAACGCTACGCCCTGGCCTATCCGGACCGCGTGGCGAAGCTGGTGCTGGTCGCCTCCATCCCGGCCAACGACGGGGTGACGTCCGGCCTGGCCTTCGAGGTGTTCCAGCCGATCTTGACGGCGCTGTCGGTCGGCCTGCCGCCCCGCGATCCGCTGGCGGCCAACGCGTGGTTCGCCGACGTCGCTTACCAGTCGGCCGTGCCCCGCCTGTATGACCCGGCTAATGCCGGCCTGCTGCGCGACTCCGGCCCGTATTCGTTCGCTGCCTGGCACGCGGTGTCCCGGTCTCTGTGGGGGAATGACTACGCGGCGGCGTTGGCCCGGCTCGACGTGGAGACGCTGGTCATCTACGGGGCAGCCGACGGCGGCACGACCGGTGAAGCGGTCGCCGTTCACCTGGCCGACCTGCTGCCGCGGGCCGAGGTGGTCCGCTTTGAGGCGAGCGGGCACTGGCCCTTCCTGGAGGAACCGGAACGCTTCGCGCAGGTGGTGGGCGACTTCCTGGCGGAGTGAGGGCGACTTCGACGACACCGACCACGTGATCGCAGCCAACCGGCTACCCGGCATGGCAAACTTATCGATGAAGGAAACACCAGAATATTCACCGTATCGGGCGGCGCTATGGTGTCGCCCGACCGGCGTTTATCACTCCCGGTAGAGGGTCAGCGTGCTGGCCAGCAGCGCCACGCTGTCCCCCAACCCGCCCAGCCGGTTGCGCGCCATCCACACCCGCCGGTACTCCATGATCAGGTCTTCCAACTCCTCGGCCAGCCGCCGCCGCTCTTCCGCCGGGATATTGGCCGTGGTCTGGTGTGGCGCCGCCAGCCGCGCCATGCCCAGCCGGCAGGCGTGACACAGCAGGTGGGCCGCCAGGTCGAACTCGTCGGCGATCAGGTCGGCGTCGAGCACGCTCATCTGCGCCAGGGCCAGGTCCTCCATGATCGTCTCGATGGCCCGCTCGGTCTGGTCCAGCTTCTCGACCGTCAGCCCGCCGATCCAGGCCTCGCTGAGCGGTTTATCGGCGTGGAGCAGCAGCTGGAAGAGGGCCGAGTTGTTGGGGATCGGCACGCCCGGCGTCTGGTAAATGTTGCCCAGGTCGTAGGCCAGCCGTCCCATCACGCCGGCCTCGTCGTGGAAGGCGAACAGGTCCAGGGCGCGGGGCACGTCGAGGTCGCGGTTGGCCTCCGCCGCCCAGCTGACCGCCGCCCCGTAGGCGAAGCCCAGGTAAGAGACCGGCAGCGACTGCCAGTGGCCGTTGTCGCCCCAATCGGTGTTCAGGTAGCCGGTGGCGCCGTGCTTCAGGCCGTTCTCGGCGGCGTTCCACAGGTTGCCCAGCGCGTTATCGGTCCGCCCGGCGATGGCATTCCAGCTGGACGTGCCGGGACACACGTAATAGGGCAGGCCCGCCGCCGCGAAGGCTGCCGCCTCCTGGGCGAAGGGATGATCGGCCTCGTAGCCCCAGGACAGTGCGACGGCGTCCGCCGGCAGCTCCGGGATCAACTCCGGGTGCTTCAGGACGATGTCGCCCCAGAACTGCATGGTCCGCCCGCGTTCGGTCACCAGCCGGTGAATCTGCTGCAGGAAGTCCAGGTAAACGCGGCCCTCGCCCTGCGCCTTGACGGCGGCTTCGCTGCGGGTGCCCGGCTGGCCGACGTCCCAGGTCTCGTCGCAGCCCACGTTAAACAGGTTGGACGAAAAATGCGGCAGCAGCTCGTCGTACAGGCCGGCTACGAACTGGATCGAGGCCGGGTCGGTGGGGCACAGGCTGAACGGCTGCTCGCTGCGCGCGCCCCAGGGAAAGGTGAATCCGTCCGGCGCTTCCGCCAGGGGGGCGTAGGCCTCGTGCTTGAGCCAGCGGTTCATGTGCCCGAAGGAATTCTGGTTCGGCACCAGCGTCATGAACCGCTCCCGGCAGAAGGCATCCAGCTCCAGGATTTCTTCGCCGGTCAGGGGGGAGGCTTCCGCCCACACGGCCCGGTGATCGCGGTAGGCGAAGGTGTGTTCCGTGTATAGCTGGAGCTGGTTGACCTTCCACCCGGCCAGCCGGTCGATCAGGCCGTAGAGCGTCTGCATGGTGGGGACCTTGTCGCGGCTGATATCCAGCATCACGCCCCGCTGGGGGAAGTCCGGCCAGTCCTCGACGTGCAGGCCGGGCAGGACGGCGGTCTCGCTCGCCTGCTCCGCCTGCCAGGCGATCTGCCACAGCGTCTGCGCGGCGTAAAAGATACCCGCCGCATCGGCCCCGACGATGGTCACGCCCTCCGGCGTGATGTCCAGCCGGTAGCCCTCGGGATGGGTGACGGCGGCCGGATCGATGGCGACGGTCGCCCCGATGCGACTCCCGTCGAGTCGGGCGTTGGTCAGCGCCCAGCGGGTGCCGGTGACGGCCAGGGCGTTGCGCACGGCGCGGCCCACCGGCAGCGGCACGTCCGGCCCCAGCCAGACCAGGCAATCCAGGGCCAGGGCCAGCGGTTCGTCCAGGGGCGTCAGGCGTTGCGGATGGGGCAGCAAGATCAGGTCGTCGCTCATGGGGTCCTCCTCCTGCCAGCACGGCGTCGCCGAACCGTCGGGATCGCGCCCGGTACGGGACGTAGCCCGGTGATATGATGAGTATAATGCTTGCGTAGTATAGCGCGATTCGAGGCGGTGGGGAGGGAACTGATCATGCGGCGTGTCTGGCTGGTACTGCTGGTGGTGACTTTGTTGGCGGGCACGGTCCACGCCCAGGGCGGCGATCCGTCGGGATACCGCCTGCGCGTGCCGTCGGCGGAGGAGTTTCTATTGGCGGTGCCGGTCGTCGCGGAACGAACGGCTGTCGAAGATCATGAGCGTCTGGTTCGCTCGCTGCTGGCCGAAATGATCGCCCGTTATGGCTTTGCAGAGCACGATGAACGCAACGTGATTTTCGCCCAGGACTTTGCAGCCCAGTCAGCAGCGTATCAAGTCCTGGGTATGTATTCCTTTCCCCGGAATCAGACTAATTTCCCTTTGTATTGGAACCTGGCCCGGCTCGAGCGCTGGCTGGTGGAGAATCCCACCGACCTGGACGCGGTGGAAGTGCTGAATCTCAGCGACGACATGGGCGTGACCGTGCAACCGGTTGACTTCACAGGCGACGGCGTGTTTGAATACCTGCTCGATGTGCGGTCGGGCGACCTGCGGCTGTTCTACCTGGCGCTGCCGGACGCGAATTCGCCGGGCGGCTACTGGGTCAACCAGACGCCGCTGCCCTTCACCAGCCTGGACCCCGCTATCCAGGACGGCCCTCACACGGGCACCGTGAGCACCCTCATGCTGGAAGATATCAACGATGACGGCCGGGATGAGTGGGTGGTGTCGTTGGAGGATTACCACAATTACGATGGATCACAGTGCCGCCACTACTACCTCGTGGCCTGGGAGGATGACAGGGAGCGGCTGTGGGATATGGGACGTGGGTATCTTGAGAGCTGCGAATCAGCTTTTTCCCAGGCCAGCTGGAATTTCAACTGGCCGGAGGTGTCCGTCCACAAAAATTACATCGACAGCTGGGACTGCCATGCAGGTACCAGTTCGTTTTTCGTGACCTGGGACGGCACGGAATGGAGCTATGAATTCGGCGAGGGGTGGGGCGATGCTTCATTTGAATGCAGGCAGTCCGCCGCCGAGCATCAGATGCGGAACGGCTCCTTTGCGGAGGCAGCGGTGGTCTATGAAGCGGCGTTGGCGGAATTCGATCAAGGTTCCGAGCGTCTCGCCTTCGCCCGGGCCAGGTTGGCCCTGGCCTATGCCCTGAACGGAGACCTGGATGCCGCGGCGGACATCCTGGCCGAACCACCGGCTTCACGGGGTCAGATGGGCGATCTCTTCCGGGCGATGGCGGCAGCCTTTGGTCCGGATCGGCGCTTCTACCCGATGTGCCTGGCGGCCTACGACTACTTTGCCGTTGCCAATGCCGCCGCCGACCCGGAGACTTATCCGTACTCGGTGCCGGTGGGCTGGGTCAGTGCGCGCGGTAATCAGTGGGAGCCGGAAGCCGGCCTGCTGCCGGACCCGGCCACCGCCGGCTGCGACCCGGTGCTGGCGGTTGATGCCCTCCTCGACTTGCACGAGTTCCCGCTGGGAGAGCCGCTCGCCGAGCAGTTCGCGGCATTGCACATCCCGGTGACCGCCGTCGAAGAGACCGACGAGGGCGGGCAGTTGTGGATTGAAGGCCAGGCGGTTCCCCTGGGGTTCAGGTCGCAGGACGCGAACTATAATATCTGGCGGCGGGACCCGTCGAGTTCACAGCAGGAATCGGCGGCTCCCGACTGGGCCTTTGTGCTGAGGCGGATGAACTACTTGCTGGAAGAGGAGAATTTTGATGGGGCGCTTACTCTGACCACCGATGCGATCGCGCAGGCCGAGGCCGCCCAGGTCTCCGCGTATGAGATGCAGTTGTACCGCTACTGGCGTGCTGTCGCCCTGGAGTATAACGGTGAGATTGACGAGGCGCTGGCGGCCTACGTGACCATCTATGAAGCCGCGCCCGACTCCGCGTGGGGGCTGCTGGCCGGTTTACATCTTGAGCCGACTGTGGAGAATTAACGCCTACGCCAGCCCCGGATCGCTGTTCTTAACTGTCATCGGGTAGCGGAGGCAGCAGCCCCTCAGCTACCATAAATGCCGCATACTGGGAGGCTTGTTCATGAGTACCTAGTGGTGTGCAGTGTCGCCCGTCGGTCCAGAAATCACGATTGTGCGGCATGTTACCCATCAGGTCGTAAAACGCAACATCCATCGCTTCGGCCACCCGCCGGATGATGGCGTTATGCTCGTCCGTGGCCTGCTGCCGCCATTCTTCTGCCATGTAGTTGGCTGTACCAGGACCCATGTCTTCCGGGAAGTATGCCCAAGTGGAGAGCAACACCTGTACATCGTTCGCCTGGGCTATGGCGGCCATGTTACGCAGGTTTCGCTCAAAGTAAACTGGCGGATTGGCGGCCAGAACCTCATCCGTTGTCATGCCGAAGTTTCGACACACTACATCAAGATCGACTGTTACATATTCGCAGATCGTGGCCGGCACCGGATGGTAGAATTGTGAATCGAGAGCGCTGGGATTCGCGATCCAGCCGAGATTGATCGCCACATACCGGTAGAGGACACTGGGACTAAGCCACTGATCATACTCCGTCTTCCAGATGCCTCGGACCCAGTTTAGCCCACTATAATATGCGGGATCGACCAGACGGAAAGACACATCGTTGGTGGCCGTGTAGATGATCACCAGGTCGGGATCGAGATCCAGAATCCGGTAGGTCAGATCCGCCAGTAAGTCCCAGGTGCTGTAGCCGCCTACGCCGGCATTGATCACCTCTACCTGTGCGTACCCGTACTCATCATGCAATATCCGTTCCAATTGGGCCGGATAGGCATCCCTCCAGTTTTCAAGCGTAGCGCCATAGGTGGTCGAGCCGCCCATCGCCACAATCCGAAAGGTGCCTGCTGGTTTTTCCAGGCTGAACTCTGGTCCGCGATACCCCAGGCTGTTGTGGTCAGAGTAATCGGGTGTAAGGCCGTAATTGAGGTAGGGAATACCTGTGAACCGCCAGGTCAGTCGCTGGATGTCTTCAAGTGAGTTAGTGTAGACGATGCGTTCCTGTGGCTGCCCGAAATAGGTGAACCACACCCGAACCCCGATCTCCAGAGTCAGGAGTGGGACCACGACCGCAACCAGGGCGATACGACCGACCAGCACAAACGCCTTCCGCAATGACGGGGAGGGTGTTGTCCGGGGTGTAAACATAAGGAGGAGGAACCACCACAGATTGATCACCATCAACCAGGTCGCAAATACGTCGGTTGCATCCTGGTTAAAACGGTGAGTGACCTGAGAATGGCGTTGGGAAATACCAATTACTACGGCGCTGAAAAGCACGGCCGCCGCCAACAGGATCGCTCGTTCCGGTCTGGCCGTACGCCCCAGCCAATCCTGCCAGCGACCGGTAAATGCGCTCCAGGTCAATATCCCTATGACCGCAAATACGAAGGTGGTCAGCGCCAGAAAGCTGCCTGTAAAGTACCGGATGTTGGTTGTTTGGAACTGTATACCTTTCAACCGGAACAGGTCAACCACCAGGATAGCGTTTGCCAAATACAACAGAATTGCACTGTACCACGGTTGCTGACCACGTAAAGTCAGGATTCTAGACATCATATGTAGATTCTCCGCCAAGGGTAGTGTGGCAGCGCCTTCACGGACGCGGGGCATTATATCGGTTACGCCGCTTGCCGACCACCGCTCAATCTCGCGTTAAGCCCGGGTAGTCGAGCAGCATGACCTCCACCGCCAGCCGCATGTTGACGTTGGTGTGCTGCATGTCGTCCAGGGTGCGGCGGGTGGCCTGCAGCGCCCGCTGCGCCGCCGGCACCTCGATCTCGCGAGCCAGCCGGTTGAGCAGGGCGCGCCGGTCACGGTTGACGACCGGCACCCGGCTCTCGGTGGCGATCAGCACCACGTCCCGCCAGAAGCCCTGCCACAGCAGCAGCGTCTCGCGCAGCTCTTCCTGGCGCTGCGGCGTCTTGAGATTACGTGCCATGGTCTCCGCCCGCTGGAAGCGGCGCACGCGGTTTTCCCCCAGGATGTGCGCGAGGTCATCCAGCACCAGGTCGCGCGCGGTGAGGGCCTCCGTATTTTGGTGTGCCTGGACCGCCCAGCCCATCCGCCCGCCGGAAAGCTGGGCCAGCAGGCCGGCCTGGTCGGGGTCCGCCTCCCAGCGCTCGACCAGCGCCGCTTCCACCTGGGCGGCGGGGATCGGGCGCAGGCGCAGCGGCTGGCAGCGGCTCAGGATGGTGGCCGGCAGCAGGTTGGCGTTTTCCGCCGTCAGCAGCAGCACCACGTAAGAGGGCGGTTCTTCCAGCGTTTTGAGCAGGGCGTCGGCGGCCTGGGGGCGCGCTTCGTGGAAGCGGCGCAGGATGCCCACCCGGTAGCGGCCTTCGTAGGGGCGCAGGGACAGCATGTGCATCAGCTCGCGCACCTGCTCGATCTTGAGCGTGCCGCCCACCCGGTCGGCTTCGACCACGGTCACGTCCGGGTGAACCCCGCCCCCGATCTTGCGGCAGGCCAGGCAGTCGCCGCAGGGCCTTTGCGATTCGTCCTCGTGCTGGCAGTTGAGGCGCGCCGCGAAGGCCACCGCCAGCGTCGTCTTGCCGATGCCCGCCGGGCCGGTGAACAGGTAGGCGTGGCGGGCGCGGTCGTGGGCCAGCGATTTTTGCAGGTGGTCGACGGCCCATTCGTGGCCGATCATCCACCAGTTGTCGTGGGGCGCCGGGGTCGGTTCGGGCATGGGAATAGCTCTCAGCGGTCAGTAGGTCGTTTTTCACATCCGCGGACAGAAGTGCGCCCTGTAGGGTCGAGGCGGTGCCTCGACCCTGGACGCTGACCGCATTTTAGCGGCTGCGGCGGCTTCTGACCAGGAGACGTAATCTCTCAAGGCAAATGCGACTCAGCGAATTGAGCAGGCGTCATCATATCAAGCGAAAGATGAGGCCGCCGATGGTGATAGTAATCCAGAAACTCGTCGGCAGCTTGCTGGGCAAGAGCCAGTTGTTCAGCCCGG
>DAOUEM010000571.1:0-9242 GCA_034430555.1 Anaerolineae bacterium
CTTCGACCAGACCGAGTCCGCTGAAGGCACCGTTCACTACATGGTCATGCCGTTTATAGAAGGGCCGACGCTGAGCGATATCATCGCCGACCACAATAAACGCGAAGAACGGCTGCCAATGGACCAAATCGTCAACATCGTGAATGGCATTGCCTCCGCGCTGGATTACGCCCACAGCAAAGACATGGTCCACCGAGACATCAAACCCGGCAATATCCTGTTTGACGACCGGGGCAATGCGCTGCTGACCGACTTCGGGCTGGCCCGGCTGACCTTTGGCGCTCGCCTGACCCAGAGCGGCGTCGCCAGCGGCACCCCGGCCTACATGGCCCCGGAACAGGGCCTGGGCGAGCCGGGCGACCGGCGCAGCGACACCTATGCGATGGGCATGATCCTCTTTGAAATGGTGACCGGCCAACTGCCCTTCAGCGCTGATACCAGCCTGGCGCTGATCCTGAAGCATATCAATGACCCGCTGCCATCACCACGCACCATCGTGCCGGACCTGGCCCCGGCAATAGAAGCCATCATCTACCGGGCAACTGCCAAGGACCCGGACGATCGCTACCAGACGGCGGGCGCACTGGCTACCGAATTACGGGCTGCCACCAGCGGGCAGGAAATCAGTAGCCTGACCGCGATGACCGCTTCCCGGCAGCGCCGCGCCGCGCGCAGCTACCGCCGCTCCAGCCTGGGCGTGATGGGGGCGATTATCGCCGTGGCCGCCGTGGTGCTGATCATCGGCGCGCTGAGCGCCAATCCGCCGGGAGCACCACCTGACCCCACCACGACACCCACGTCCGTGGCCGTCAGCGCGATGACCAGCCGGGCGATCCCCGTCCTGACCGAGTTCGACCCGGGTGATGACTTCATCGATGAATGGCCGGAGTCGGAAGGACAGCTCGTCCGTGAACTGGTGAACGGCCAGTACGTGCTCCGCTCCGAAATCGCCAACCAGGGATACGCCACCGTGCTCAGCCCGGACTACTACTCATACAACTCGGTGCGGGTAGAAACCACCGCCACGCTGAACCCTGACAGCCAACCGTCGAGCGGTTTCGGCGTGATCTTCCGCTACCATGATAATGATAACTACTACGTCTTCACCATCAACGGAAACAGAGAAGTCAGCATCTGGATTCGCGACGATGGCCTTTGGGAGGAGCTGCGGGGAGGGGCCAGCGAGTGGACTCGTGACGACGCCGTCAACCCACCCGGCGAACCCAACCTTCTGACCGTGGAAGCAAACGGCGAAAGCTTCATCGGCTACGTGAACCAGACACCGGTCGTGACCGTCTCAGATAGCCGGATCGCCAGCGGCAGCGTCGGCCTGTATATCGCGACGGCTATACAGACCACCCTCGGTCGCGGCGAACAGGCGCTGACCGAGGTGGCCTTTGACCGGTTCTCCGCCGATCTGTTCACGCCCTCGATGGGCACCAGCGGGCAGTAACCGGCGGCGCGACGCGCTTTACCCCTCGATCACCGGCAAGCAAACAAGGGGCATGGACGCCCCTTTTACTTTTGGGAGGAATTGCTTGGATCACACAGGCGAGATAGCCTGAAAACGATCAGCCCAGCTAGTCGCCCGGTTGTTTAACCGTCGGCGGTGCGGCAGTCACCGAGACTTCCTGCCTGACCGGTGGCGGGTTGGTTGCCGCGATCTGCCCTTGTGGCGCACCGGTGATATCGCGCCGCTGGGTAACCATATTGATGCCGTTACGGACCACCGTCAACGTGCGGATGAGCTGGCTCTCCAGCTCGCCCAGAACCTCGTTGACGTATTTATCCGCATCAAGCTGCATGACCTCGGCATCCTGGCGTGCCTGCTCCAGGATGTTGGCGGCGCGGCTCTGGGCAGCCTGGGCAATGGCCTCCCGTGAGATCAGCGTATCGCCCTTTTCTTTGGCCAGTTCCACCATCCGAGAGGCTTCCTCATTGGCCTGGGCCATCAGGCGGTCACGCTGTTGAATGACCCGAGATGCTTTCTCGATCTCTTCGGGGATCGAAATGCGCATCTGGTCAATGATTTCCAGGGCCCGCTCTTCGTCGACTAGAGTCATCTTACTGAGCGGAATGTGCCGGCCCTCATCTATCAGGTCTTCCAGACGATCGACAAGATGCTGGATATCCATAGGAGCACTCCCTCCCCAAATCAGTCGTTCATACTAACCATGTATACAGGTTGCTCGCCGTTGGCGTTCAGTTCCGCAAAACGCTGGCGTAATGCCCGCTGCACGTGCAGGGGCACCATGGTGCTGACATCTCCCCCCAACGAAGCGATCTCACGCACCGTGCTGGAACTGAGATGGACGTAGGCTTCCCCGGCGATCAGATTCACGATCTCCAGGCCGGGGGCCAACCGCCGGTTCGCCAGGGCCATGCGGAACTCCAGTTCAAAATCTGAGAATACACGCAAACCCCTTACCAGCGCAATCGCGCCTACCTCTTTTGCATAGTCTACAGTGAGACCCCCATATATCGCAACTCGGATGTTTGGGATATGGCGAAGCGATTTTTCCACCAGCGCCAGCCGTTCCTCCGAGTTAAACAGCAGCCGTTTGTTGGGACGGTCGTAAACGCCAACGATCAACTCGTCAAACAAGCGCGCGGCCCGCTGCGCGATGTCGATGTGCCCGTAGTGCACGGGATCAAATGAGGCGGGGTATAACGCTTTGCGCATATCGGGTTCCTAACGGTTCCAGAGGGTATCAACTCAGGTCGGTCTCAACAGCTTGCCACATTGCCACTCGCTCCGCCAGCAACCGGTGTTCCGGCAGCGAAAGCGTCGGGTCTTCTTCGTACAAGGTGCGGGCTTCGCGCTGGGCCAGCGCCACCAGCGACGCGGTGATGTCTCCGCCAAAACGGATCTGGCCGGCCAGGCCGCTCTGGCGCGTGCCGAACAGGTCGCCTGCCCCCCGCAGCTCAAAATCGATCTCGGCCAGCTTAAAGCCGTCGGTGGTCTCGACCATGGCCTCCAGCCGCCGGCGGGCATCTTCGGTTGAGGTATCACCAATCAGCAAGCAGTACGACTGGTGCGGGCCGCGTCCCACCCGGCCTCGGAACTGGTGCAGCTGCGCCAACCCGAAACGATTCGCACCCTCGATTAAGATGACGCGGGCATTGGGGATATCGATGCCCACTTCCACCACCGACGTACTGACCAGGATATCGACTTCGCCGGCAGCGAACGCCGCCATGACCGAATCCTTCTCTTCGGCGGACAGCCGCCCATGCAACAGCCCCAGCCGCCGTCCTGGGAACACGCGCTCGGCCAGGCGCCGGTATTCGTCCACCGCCGCCTGCGTTTCGTCTTCCGGGTCGTCGGCTTCCACCAGCGGGTATACGATGAAAGCCTGCCCGCCTTCTTCGATCTGGCCCTCGATAAACGTGTAGGCCCGTTCCCGCTCCAGTTCATCTATTTGGTAGGTTTTCACCGGCGTACGGCCGGGTGGCATTTCGTCGATCACGGTCAGGTCGAGATCGGCATGCAAGGTCAGCGCCAGCGTACGCGGGATCGGCGTAGCGGTCATCACCAGCAGATGCGGATTGGTGCCCTTGCCGCGCAGCGTGCCCCGTTGGGAGACGCCAAACCGGTGCTGCTCATCGATCACGGCCAGCGACAGGTTCTGGAAGGATACGCCACCCTGGATCAGCGCGTGGGTGCCGATCACGATCGACACGGTGCCTTCTGCCAGCCGGGCCAGGGTATCCTCGCGCTCCGCCGCCGGGGTGGCCCCGGTCAGCAAGCGCACGGCGATCTCGCGGTCTGGCAGCAGATCGGCCACCAACTGCGTGACTGAGCGGAAATGCTGCTCGGCCAGAATGCCGGTCGGCGCCATCAGGGCGGCCTGCCCGCTATTCTCTACGGCGAACAACATCGCCAGCGCCGCCACAATGGTCTTGCCGGATCCCACGTCACCCTGCAAGAGGCGGTTCATCGGCACACCACGGGCCATATCCTCACGAATGGCCGCGAGCGCCGCTTGCTGCGCACCCGTCAATTGATAGGGCAGCCGGGCCTGCACATCGGCCAGCCACGCATCGGTCACCGGCAGCGGTACGGCGGGCACCTGCTGCCATTCCCGCCGACGAGCCAGCATCGCCATTTGCAGCAGGAACAACTCGTCGAAGGCCAGCCGTTCGCGGGCGTAGGTCACGTAATCCCAGTGCTCCGGGAAGTGCAGCTGCCGCAGCGCCCACCCCAGGTCCACCAACTCGGCGCGATCCAGCACGCTCTCCGGCATGTAGTCCGGCAGGCGCGGCGACCAGTAATCCACCGTCGTTTTGAGGATGCGGCGCATGGTCCGCGCCGTGATGCCCTTGGTCAGCGGGAATATGGGCACGATAGCCCGGGTATGCAGGTTGTCGTATTCCAGCAGCTCCCACTCCGGGTTGGTCATGGAAAGCTTGCCCAGGTAGAGGTCGGTCTCGCCGCTCACCACGACCTGCACCCCGCGTTTGAGCTGGTTGCGCAGATAGAGCTGGCCGAAAAACGACACCTGCAGGATGCCGGTGCCATCATCCAGCACCACCTGGAGGAATTCACGACCGGTGCGCGCCTTGAGCACGGCGCTGCTCCGCACGGACCCGATCAGCGTGACCGTTTCGCCCGGCTGCGCTTTGCTGATGGGCAGCAGGCGTGTGTAATCATCGTAGCGGCGGGGCAGATGGTAAAGCAGGTCACCGACCACGTGGATATTGAGCCGGGATAGTTTCTCCGCCATACGCTCGCCCACCCGCTCGACCACGGTGACCGGTGCGGCCAGTCCGTGCAGCAGTTCGACGGCTTCCTCATAGGCGAGCATACGGCGCGGCTTATGACGCGGCTTGGGCCGGGAAGGCTCGGCACTGATAACCGGTTCCTCCGGTGGTGATTCGGGGAGTCGCTCGCTCACGGCAGGCGCTGCTTCTACCGTTGGTTCTGCCGGTAGATTCCGGTGCTGCTCGGAGCCCCGTCGTCCGCGTCCGCGCCGCTGCAAACGGTCCCGTGGCGGATGCTTGGCCTTTTGTGTGGACCAGCCATCCCGCTTGGGCGAGGCTTTCTCCACGGCCGATGGTGGTGAAGTTGGGGGCTGGTCCGGTGCGTCCTGTGCCTGGCCGGGCATTGGAATACGGCCGGTGATACGGCCCATCATGTATTTGATCGTATCATGGCGCGCCCGCCGGTCGACCAGATCGTGGTACTCCTGCATGCGCTCGACCAACTCGTCGACCAGCATGTGATGCTCCGGAATGCGGGCCTGGGCATGGGCATCGCCCTGCCAGTTGTTGGCGAAGGCGGCCAGCCCGCCGATCACGGCGGTATCTTTGTACCCTTGCTCGCGCTCCAGGTTGAGAATCTTCATCAATGTTTCAAGTGCAGATGGCATGTGTGCTCGCTTAATGCTCAGTAACCATAGCAATGCCCAGCCCGCTGGCGCCCACGTGGGTCCCCAGCGCGGGATTGACGTTTACCACTAACACCTCGCCCGCTGGATGCACCGGCGTCAGCGCCTCGCGCAGCTCATACGCCCCATCCAGGTATTCGGTATGCAGCACGGCCAGCCGCTCCAGCGGTGTAAAGCTGTGCGCCAGGTCGATTAACCGCTGCCTGGCCCGCTTGAAGGTGCGGATGTTCGCGACCGATTTCACTTCGCCCTGCGTCAATTCTACCACCGGCTTGATCTGCAAGATCGTGCCGGCCATGGCCGCGGCCCAGCTCACACGGCCGCTCTTGCGCAGATTTTCCATCGTACTCAGCGCGCCAAAGACCTTGATCCGCGGCTGGATATCGGCGACCAGGGCTTCGATGTCGGCCACCGTAGCCCCTTCGGCGGCCGCTTCCGCCGCGGCCATCACCAGGAACCCCGCCGCCATGGTGACCTGCCCGGTGTCGATCAAGGTGAAGCGGCCGGGGGCATATTCTTCCGCCGCCATACGGAAATTGTTGTAAATGCTGCTCAGGTGAGCAGGTGGCGTAAACAGGACCAGGTGATCGACCTCCGCGGCCTTGGCCTGTACCATCTCACGCGTCAGGCCCAGCGGGCAGGCCGACGTGGTGGGCAGGGTCGTCATATCCGGCAGACGCTGGTAAAACTCACTGCGTGTGATCTGCACGCCGTCATCCAGGAAGCTTTCTTCCCCGATGTTCACCACGGCCGGGATCAGCGTGATGTCCAGCCGGGAGGCGATGTCGCGCGGCACATCGCATACGCTGTCCGCGATGACCCTGATTACAGGAACAGACACAGTTCAGTCCTCTTCCTCGGACTCATAAACGATGATGCCCACCCCGTCCGGGCCGAGGTGCGTGCCCAACGTCGGCCCGTACATCATAACCGGAAAATCCCGCCCGCCAAATTCCAGCGCCAGGCGATCTTGCAGCAACCGGGTCTGCTCGGTGATATGCGGCGTGTTCTGCACGATCACCAGTTGGTTGAGCATGGCAAACTCCGTGACGAACTCGATCAGTTTGTCGACGGCCTGGGCGCGCGTGCGCACCTTCTCCATGGGGATCAGCTCCCCGTCCTCAATAGTCAGGAAGGGTTTGATGCCCAGTATCCGGCCCAGGATGGCCTGCGCCTCCCCGATCAGGTTGCCACGGTACAGGTAATCGAGCGTCTCCACGTAAAAGACGGCGTACACGCGCGGCACGGCCCCCCGCACGACCCGCACCACGCCCTCCAGGGAATCGGTGGTCTCCGCCGCAAGGGCCGCGGTTTCCGCCAGTATCCCCAGTCCGACCGAGGTCGTCATCGAATCGATGACCACGATCTCGCAGCGCCCCAACAGGGAATCGGCAGCGGTCTGGGCATTACGCCATGATTGGCTCAAGCCGTGCGCCATCGGCAGCACCAGGATATGATCGGACTCGCGGGCAAGCGGACTCAATACTTCCGCATAGTCGGTCACGGACGGCGCGACCAGTTCCGGCACGGACATGCCCTCGGTCAGAACCCGGCGGAAAAACCCTTCGGCATCCAGGTCCACGCCTTCCCGGTAGGATTGGTTACCGAAACGAATGATGACCGGGACGATGGTGATGTCATACTGGTTGACCAGGGTCGGGTTGAGGAACTGCGCTGAACTATCTGTAACAATACGAACCTTGCCCAACGTTTTCCTCCTGCCCGCCCAAACTGACATACGATTTCACCGGCAGAACCGATCGTTGCCGGCTGCCGGCACCTCACCATTCATATCAAAAAGTCTATTCCACGCTCAAAAGAAAGTAATAGTAAGGCTGGCCGCCGGGAACAACTTCAAAACTGAAGACTTCATAGCTGGCAGCGAGCACTTCACAGATCGCCTGCGCCTCCGCCAGTTTGACATCGGCCCCGAAGTACAACGTCACCAGTTCGTACGCCTGGTCGTCCACCTTGCCGATCATGTCATGCACCACTTGAGTCAGGTCGTCGCCGGCCACCACCAGCGTCTCCTCCAACAACCCGATCAACTGGCCGGCCCTGGCCCGCACCCCGTCCATGTTCACGCTGCGCACCGAGGTAGTCACTTCCCCGGAGAGCACCTGTTCCTGTGCCACGCGCATCCCGGCCACGATGCGGTCCAGGTCGCCGCGTTGATCCTCGTGCAGGCGGGCGTTCGCGTAGGAGAACATGGCGCTGATGCCCTGGGGGATATTTTTACTGGGCACCACGGCCACGGTCTTACGTTTGGCTTTGCGGGCCGCCTGCTGCGCCGCCAGGATGACGTTGCTGTTGTTGGGCAGGATAATGATCTTTTCACAAGGCAGGTCGCTGATGGCCTCGTAGATGTCTTCGGTGCTGGGATTCATCGTTTGCCCCCCGCTGACCAGGCGGGCCGCGCCCTGCTCGTAAAAGATCCGCGCCAGGCCGTCGCCCGGCACGACGCCGACGACCGCCACGTCATCCGGTTTCAACTCAACGGATGGCGCCGGCGGGGTCGCGGTCAAGAGGTCGGCGCCGATGTTATCCAGGTACTGTTCGTACATGTTCTCGACGACCACGTCACCCACCACGCCCAGCCGCGAGGCATAACTGATCGGCTGGCCGGGATCGTAGACGTGCACGTGGATCTTGATGGTGGCTTCACCGTCGCTGGTCACGATGGCCGAATCGCCCATCTCAGTGATGGCAGCCCGAATGCGGTCCACGTCCAGGTCAGAGCCGGCCAGCAGCAGCTGCACATCGTACGGGTGACCGAATTCCATGGCGTTCATCACGTGGGTCAACTTACGGGCTGGAGCAGCGGCGGCGGCTTTTTGCATCTCGGTCTCCAGCGATTCGCCGCGCATCCGGCGCAGCATCCCTTCCAGGATGAAAGTCAGTCCCTGGCCCCCGCTGTCGACCACACCCGCTTCTTTGAGCACCGGCAGCATGTCCGGCGTTCGGATCAAGGTATCGTTCGCCTGTTCGACGGCACGAGCCAGGATCGCCGTGAGGTCATGTTCGTCGGCCACCAGGCTATCCACCAGCTCGGAAACCTCGCGCATCACCGTCAGGATCGTGCCCTCGCGGGCCGGCTTGGGTGCGGCATCATAGGCAAACTTGGTGCCCATCTGGCAGGCCGCCGCGAACGCCGCCGCATCCAGTTCCTCGCGTTCGCGCAGGGCATCGCTGAACCCCCGCCATATCTGAGAAAGGATCACGCCGGAATTGCCGCGCGATCCATTAACAGCTCCCTTCGAGAATCGGCGGATAATCGTACCCACGTGCCGGTCGTCCAGTTCGGCGATCTCGCCGTAAGCGCTCTGCATGGTCAGCAACATGTTGATGCCGGTATCGCCATCCGGCACCGGGAAGACGTTAAGCTGGTTGACGATCTGGTAATGCTGCTCCAGCCAGGCCATGCCGGCCAACAGCAGCTTTTTAAGGTCTTGCCCATCCAGGGTGGGGAATTCTCGGGGTATGGGAGCTTGGTCGGTCATGCCGATTTCTCTCTAGGGCACTCAGGCGTCGGGATGGGTGATACGCAAACCCTGCACATGGACATTGACCTGAGCCACAGGCGCGCCAACGCTTTTCTCCACCTGATAGCGTACGGCGTTGATCAGGCTGTTCGCGACGGTCGCGATGCGAGTCCCGTACTCGATGATGACGTACAGATCGATGGTAATCGCCTCACCATCGACCGAGATTTCCACCCCGCGATTCGGATCGCGGGATAATGCTGCGGCGACTTCTGACGCCAGATTGGGCATCGCCATGCCAACCACGCCATAACTTTGCAGGGCAGCACGGCTGGCAACCGCCGCGATGGCGTTGGGCGCAATATGGATA
>DAOUEM010000572.1:0-6882 GCA_034430555.1 Anaerolineae bacterium
CACGCCTGGGGGCGGGCTGTCAACCGGCATTAGCCCGGAACAAGCGCGTTACCGGTCCGGGCAGATAACCGGGGTGCTAAGGCGAATAGTACAAAAGGGCTACCATGTACACTCGCACAAAACGTATATAGCAGTTAGAATAAAGTTAGAAATAAGTATTCAGAAAACATGACATTTGTCGCAAATCTTGACACACAAATATCAGTTAGTTACAATGTTTACAGTAAATAGTCATTAACGACTTTGCCAAAAACCCCATAATCTCGCAACAACATTTTTAAAATCAAAAAACTTACTGGGTATTTATCAGTAGTTACACTGGGGCTATAGAATTAGAGCGATTTTCTCCACATACCTCACCTGATGGGCGCAGTTTTTGTGGGTATAGGTAAAGAAGGCCCAAAACCGTGAATCCTCCTCCGAACGGCTTCGTGAGCAATCGGGTGCTCAAACTCAAAGTAGGCTTCCTACTGAGTCAAAGCCTGGGAACCAGCCGGGAGTTCTCGTTTAACATCCCTGAGTTAGCCGTCGCCGAAGATTTGCAGCTTGCTTTCCTGCGCGGCACCCTGCGCCTGATCCGCACCACGGAAGGCATCTTGATCCAGGGTACCCTGGAGACCGCCCTTGACGGTGAGTGCGGTCGCTGCCTGATGGACATCCTCATCCCCGTCACCCTGAACCTGGAAGAGCTTTATTCCCTTGCGCCAGCCGACAACCTGGAATTGGTCGTGGGCGAAGATGGCGTTCTAGACTTGACCCCCCTCCTCCGCGAGGAGATTATTCTGAATACACCACTCGCGCCGCTGTGCAAAGCAGATTGCGCGGGCCTGTGTGCACAGTGTGGTCAAAACCTCAATCGCGGCCCTTGTAGCTGTGATCTGAGCGATATCGACCCCCGTTTCGCGATCTTATTACAACTCCGGGACCAGGAGTAAGCCAAGTTATCATTTTTGGTGGGTAAGGGGAGAGAGTCTTGAAACAATATGATGCAGACGAACGCGAATCCGATGTAGTAGTTGAACTCATGGACAAGGCTGAGCGGCAGGGATTCCTCACCGGTGAAGATATTTTTGAGATCATCGCTGACACGGAAGATGCCGTCGACCAGCTCGATGAAATCTATCTCACGCTGCATGGCGCCGGAATCGAGATATACGACGACAAGGATGATTCCCAAGCCGAGGAACTGGATGACGACGACGAGGACACCGATTTTGATCTGTCCGGCATCTCATCCGATGACACAGTTGGGTTGTACTTAAAAGAGATGTCCCGCGTGCCCCTGCTGTCAACCCAGGAAGAGGTCAGCCTGGCCATGCGGCTGGAGGCCGGCATCGATGCCAACTATGCGCTCTCCAAGCTCAACGGCCACAATCCCCAGCGCCGCGCCGAACTGGAAGCCATCGTTGAGGACGGCAGAGCGGCCCGCGAACACCTGATCAAGGCCAATACCAGACTCGTCGTCTCCATCGCCAAGAAGTACATGGGCAGCGGCGTGCCCTTCCTCGACCTGATCCAGGAAGGCAACCTGGGCTTGATGAAAGCCGTGGAGAAATTTGACCACACGCGCGGCTTCCGCTTCAGCACCTATGCAACATGGTGGATCCGCCAGACCATCACCCGCGCCATTGCCGACCAGGGCCGTACCATCCGCGTCCCCGTGCACATGAGCGATCGCATCCGTCGCCTGTATAAGACCGCCCGCCAGCTCGAGCAGGAACACGGGCGCAAGGCCACTCCCGAGGAAATTGCCACCGAGATGGGCATCGAGCCGCGCAAGGTGCAGTGGATGCTCAAGGTATCGTGGCGACCGCTCAGCCTGGAACGGCCGGTCGGTGAAGAAGAAGACTCCGAGTTGGGCAGCTTCATCGAAGATGACACGACCCCCACCCCTACCCAGAGCGTTTCCAGCAACCTGCTGCGCGAGGAAGTCGAAGCCGTGCTCAGCACGCTGACGCCGCGCGAGGCCCGCATTTTGCGCCTGCGCTTTGGCCTGCAAAACGGAGAGTGTTACACACTGGAAGAGGTCGGCCAGAAATTCGGCCTGACCCGCGAGCGTATCCGCCAGATCGAGGGCAAGGCCCTGCGCCGCCTGCGTCACCCACGTCGCAGCCGCCGCCTGCGCAGTTTCCTTTCCTAATCAGCATCATCCGCTTCCGGGATGGCCGGCAGAAAAAAGGGGCAGGAGCGCAGTCCGCCCCTTTTTGTTTGCCAACTGCCCTGCTCAATCCAGGATCAAACGCGCCCGCACTTACATGCTGTCCACGGCCTGCTTCAGACACGCCCGATACGCTTCGAAAGCAACCCGCCCGTCCGCTGTCTGGCGGCAAATGGTGCGCGGCATCTTGCCCTGAAACGTCTTCTCGAGTGTCACGTACCCGGCATTTTCCAGCTTGCTCAGGTGGGAAGACAGGTTGCCCTTGGTCAGGCCGGCCTCGCGCAGCAGGTAGAGGAAATCGGCGCTCTCCACCGCGTACAAGATCGCCATGATGATCAAACGCGCCGGCTCGTGGATGACACGATCCGCGCCGAGCATATCACGGAAGTCCCCGGCCATCATTGATCCTCCACCAGCTGCACTGTCTGCCGCAGGTAGAAGGTCAGCACAATGGCCCCGGAGAACACCAGGCCGCCGCCCATCACCAGGAAAAAAAGTGCACTCCCACCGAAGGTCATATCACCCAGCGCCGCCAGGACGCCGATCACCAGCGACACGACCGCCAGCCCAACAAACCGCAGCAGGCCGTAACGGTGGCCCATCAGGGCAAAGACAAGCGCCAGAATCACGCCTTGAGTCATCGGCATGGAAAACATCCAGTCGGGCAGACCGGCGTTCGCCAGCGTTTGTAAGATAAAGCCCAGCGCCGCACCTGTCACCAAGCCGACCAGAAATCCGGCGCTGACAACACCCAGCCAGGCGGGCGGCGTCCGTGGGCGAGCTGGCGGCTTTCGATAGGAGACATATCCCGTCCGGGAGTAGGTGACCCGGTTTTTGATCGCTTCCAATGTGCGCTACATGACCCTGTCCAGAATTTCCTGCATCGTCCACCTCCGTTATATGCAAACTGGTTTGCAGTACAAACCACTATGACATCATTATGGGGCGATTCACGCCCCCGGTCAAGCCTGAATATTGTCACGGGGACGGCCTGACGATCCTCCTCAGCCGCCCCCGCCCTGCCTATACGCGCCTAATACTGCCCGGAGGAATAGACATACACCGGCGCTTCCTCGAATTCCTCGACACTGGTCCAGTTGAACAGCCACTTGGCGTCGGTGATGCTCAGGTTGACACAGCCGTGACTGTGCCGGTAGCCGAAGCCGTTGTGCCAGTACGTGCCATGCAGGCTGATATCGGCGTCGAAGTACATGGTGTATGGCACATTCTCCAGGTAGTAGTAATCGGCGGCGCCCTCGGCCCCGGTCATGTGATCGTACTGCAAGCGCGCCCAGATGTGAAACAGCCCCTCGTTGGTGCCCCAGTCCGGCAGGCCGCTGCTGACCAGCGTCGCAAATACCATCCGATCATCTTCGTAAGCGACCAGTGTCTGTTCGTAGAGGTCCACCACGATCCAACGCCCACTGACGCCTTCCGGGCGCGCCGCCGGCTGGGCGAGGCCCATCCAGGTGTGATACACCCACTCGTTAGGACCAATCAGGTACCAGTTGTGCCCATCAATGTTGACCGTAGCGTAAATGTTGACCCACTCATAACGGTAGTGCAGGCGCTCGCGCTCGATGATTTGCGGGCCGCCCGGCACCTCGGCGGTGTAGGTGTTGATCAGAACCCAGGCCAGGGGATATTGCAGCGGTTCCAGAATCTGCACGCCGGCAAAGGTGCTCGGCTGGGTCACCAACAGGTCTGCCTCGCGCACCCACTCATCGGTGTTGATCTCCACCCAGCCCTCGACCCGCTGGCGGATGGTCACATAGTTAAAGCCGGGATCGATAAAGCGCAGCAAACCGCCGTCGGGGGCATCATAAACCGATACCTGTTCCGTCCCGTCTTCGCCGTGTGCCAATCGCATGAAGGTATACAACGCCAGGGCCTGGCGGTCGGCCTCCAGCGGGGTCACGTTCGGCTGCGGGTTGGCAGCGATCTCTGCTTCGCAGTCGGGCGTGGTCGGCATCTCCAAGGAAATCGTTGTGCAGCCGACGCTGGCGCTGGCAGGTGCCGGCCCGTTAAAGGCGGGGCCTCCAAACAAGGTCGCCCCGGTGATGATGGCAAGAAGCACCATAACTCGCAATAAACCTGTGAACACCGTAATCTCTCCTTCTGGTAATTGTGGTTGGGTGGATTGCCTTCAAGATACCAGAAAAGCACACGCCACGATGGACGCGCCGCTGCCGCCTGCCCTACGCCTGCCCTACGCTGCCAATGACTCCCGCCGGTTTGCTGCTCGCCGACCATCACACCGCCAGACTGCCGCCGCTTAGAAGCGGCCGTTCATGCTGCCGGAATAACCCGTCAATTCGGCGTAACCATAGCCGGTCACGTCTCCGCTGATCCGCACCGCGCCTTCCCAGTAGGCGATGCCTTCGTGCAGTTCCTGGTCGGCCACCAGCGGCGTCAGCGCCAGGTCGAGCGGGCTTTCTTCGCCGGTATCGACGCTGATCTGCCACCCGGCAGGATATACCGCCCCGGTGTGAGGGCTGGTCCAATGATCGGTCACGGTTAGTGTGAAGTCGTCCGCCGAGATTTTGCGCGTGTCCCCATCCGGCAGCACCAGCAGGCCGCCGAATACCGGGTCGAAGCCGCCACCTACCAGCCGGATGCGGCCCAGCATCAACTCGCGATCATCGTCCAGGTGCAGGCCGAACCAGTCCCACCCCTGTGCATCGTCGCCCAGGGCGCTGGTGCTGAACTCGTGATCCATCCAGGTCGTGCCGCTGACGGCATACGCTTCGCCGTCGATGGTGATCGTGCCCTCGGTCAGCAGGCGGGAGAGTGAATAATAGTAGCTGGCATTGCCGGGCGCTGCGCTCTTGGGGCTGAGGCCGTTCTCTCCCTGCAAAGCGGGCGGCTTGGCCTGCTCCAGCGTGAAGTCGACTGCCACATCATCGCCCTGCGCCATGAGGTGGGTAACGATCGCCGCGGGATTTAACGCGGTTACTGCCCAGTCCTCCAACCAGACGCGATAAACCGGCTCGACGGTCGCCCCGGCCAGCCCGGCAGCCGCCCGGCTAAATCGCTGCTGCTGGTAAAAGCGCCCCGCGACTACGTCCGTCACCGTGAAGTGGGCCAGGTAAATCTGGTTGGTCCGCCACTCAGAGGGCGACACGACCGGCTCCGGGGTGATAGCCCGGCGGAAAATGGTGAACTGGAAGCCGAACCGCCGCCCCGCCGCGTCAGCCAGGTTACCGGTGTAGTACCACCACTCGGTCTGAAAGTCGGGATGGGGACCGTAATCCGCCGGAAACTGCCAGTCGTACGGCTCAAAGGCGCGGGCATAACCCTGGATATCAGTGGGCGCATCGAGCAGTTGGGCGGTCGCTCCCACATCGCCGCCGCCGTTGAAATCGATCAGGCTGAATCCGGCCAGCACGATGGCCAGCGCGATCACGCCTGACAGCACGTATTTCCACATAAACCATTACCTCTATCTGTAAAACTCCCAGTAAACAGTGGACGTTACAACATGATCTAGGGCAGCAAGGCGCGCAGTTTATCGCGCACGGTCGGACCAAACAGCAGGTCCACCGCTCGCAGCGATAGACTGCGCTTGATTGCGTTATACGGATACCAGAACGGCTCAAACGGCAGCCGGAACCGGTCCACGTTGATTGTCTTGGCATAGGTCACGGCCAGCAAACCCTCTTTGCCCTGCGTGCGCCCGTAGCCGCTTTCCTTTACGCCGCCCCAGGGGACTTCCGCCGCGCCGCTCACGATCAGGTGCTCGTTGATCGAAGCGCTGCCGACGTGCAATTGTCGGGCCACGCGCCATCCCCGAGACCGGTTGCGGGTCCACACGCTGGCCGTCAACCCGAAGGCGCTGTGATTGGCACGGCGGATGGCTTCCGTATCATCCTCGACCACCGTCACTGCCAGCACCGGGCCGAAGGTCTCCTCCTGGGAGATGCGCATACCCGGGGTCACACCCGACAGAATCGTCGGCGCGTAAAACAGGCCGGCTTTTTCCAGCCTGTACCCGCCGCTAATCACCGTCGCGCCCTGCTCGACCGCTTCCCGCACCTGCGCGTCGACGATCGCCAGTTGGTCGGGCGTGGTCATGGCCGCCAGTGACCGGTACGGCCCGCCGTCCGCCGACACGATATGACGCTCGATCGTCCGCTGCAAGGCGACCAGGAGTCGATCCGCCACGGCCCGCAACACAAACACCCGCTCGACCGAGGCGCACGTCTGCCCGGCGTTGAACATGCCGCTCCACACGATGCCCTCGGCGGCATAGTCGATGTCTGCATCGTCCAGGACAATGGCCGCATCTTTACCGCCCAGTTCCAGTGTCACCGGGATCAGCTTAGCGGCGGCGGCCTGGGCGATCTTCTTGCCAGTGGGCACGCTGCCGGTGAAGACGATGTTATCCGGATGCGCCTCGATAAGCGCCGCTCCGACATCGCCATAACCATGCACGATGTGAGACACCTCCGGCGGAATGCCCGCTTCGGCGATCACGCGGGCCATCACTTCGCCGATCTGAGTGGCGTATTCGGAAGGCTTATACACCACGCTGTTGCCGGCCACCAGCGCGGCCGCGATCGGCCCCAGCGACAGGTACAGCGGGTAATTCCAGGGCGCGATCACGAGGGTCACGCCAAAAGGACGCCGCTCGACGACAAATTTGCGCTGTGGGATAAGGCGCACCGGCACCACTTGCGGCGCCAGTACGCTTGCCGCAGCCCGCCGGTAAAAGGCAATCTGCT
>DAOUEM010000573.1:0-7452 GCA_034430555.1 Anaerolineae bacterium
CGCCCCGGTCCGAGGATAAAGAACGACTGCGCCGGGCCTGGGGCCTGGACCAACCACTTCACATACAGTATATCTACTGGCTGGTGGGTAACGACTGGGTGCTGACAGACCAGGATGGCGATGGCATTGGCGAAACACCCGGCGAGCGCAAAGGCGTGATCCGGGGCGACTTCGGCAACTCGCTCATCACACGGCAGCCGGCGATGGAAGTGATCTTGCAGCGCGTCCCCAACACGCTGATTCTCATGTTGACGGCCGAGGCGATGATCCTCATGTTTTCCCTGGTGATCGGGGTGTATTCGGCCCTGCACCAGTATTCGCGGCTGGATAACATCCTGACCGCGTTCTCCTTTATTACCTTTTCCATGCCGATCTTCTGGATTGCACTCCTGCTGATGTATTTCTTCGCCGTTCGGTTCAAAGCCTGGGGACTGCCGTACTTCCCCACCGTCGGCATGTACGATCCGGTCGAGGGGCGGACCTTTATGCAGGTGGCCTGGCATGTCGTGCTGCCGGCGACCAGCATCGCCCTCATCGATATTGCCCGCTACAGCCGTTTCATCCGGTCCACCATGCTGGAAGTGATCAACTCCGACTATATCCGGACCGCCCGGGCCAAAGGGCTGACTGAGCGCCGTATCCTGTTTGTCCATGCCTTCAAAAACGCGTCGCTGCCCCTGGTGACGATCATCGGCCTGGACCTCCCACTGCTGCTGGCCGGCGCTGTTGTGACTGAGCGGATATTTGCCTGGCCAGGGATGGGGCGTTTGTTTCTGGACCATTTGCAGCGCACCGACTTCCCGGTCCTGATGGGCCTGCTCATGCTGGTGTCGGTGGCGGTCGTGATATTCCAGTTGCTGACCGATATCGCCTATACCTGGCTTGATCCGCGCATCCGGTATTCGTGAGGGACGCCATGTCGACAATCGATTCAACCGCTGCGCCGGTTAAACTGGCCGAGGCCGATGACTTACAGCCGCATTCTCTGCTGCGGATGGCGGTACGGCGCTTCCTGCGTCACCGCATGGCGATGGTCGGGCTGGTCATCCTGATCGGCATCATTCTGTACGTCACCGTCGGTTCCCTGATCTACTCCGAAGCGGACGCCAACTATAACGATACCAGCATCCTGCTCCTACCGCCCTCGGTCGAGCATCTCTTCGGCACCGATACCGTCGGGCGTGATATCCTGGCGCGCACCATCTATGGCGGGCAAATCTCGCTGATCATCGGGTTGTTTTCGGTCATTGTCGCGGTGACGGTGGGGACGACTTTTGGCGCGCTGTCTGGCTATTACGGGGGCCTGGTGGACAGCCTGCTGATGCGCATCACCGAGGCCATCCTGAGTATCCCCCAGCTCCTGCTGCTGCTCGTCATGGCGAAGTTTTTAGGCGGGCGGGTGCCGGATATCGAGGTGCTGGGCCGGACGTTCAGCGGCAGCGTGATCGTGATCATCATGATCATCGGCCTGACGACCTGGACCTACCTGGCGCGCATTGTGCGTTCCAGCTTTCTCGCCATCAAAGAGGAAGAATATATCCTGGCGGCACGGGCGCTGGGTATTCCCGACCGGCGGATTATCACCACTCACATCCTGCCGAATGCCATGGCTCCCATCATTGTCGCGGCGACCTTAGGCGTGGCCTCGGCCATTCTGACCGAAGCCTACATCAGTTTCTTGGGGTTGGGCGTGCGTCCGCCGACGGCGACCTGGGGCAGTATGCTGAATGGCGCGCACAGTTACATCGAAACCGCGCCGTGGCTGTGGTTTTTCCCCGGGTTGCTGATCATCCTGACGGTGATGAGCATCAACTTCGTCGGTGATGGCCTACGCGATGCGCTCGATCCCCGGTCCGACAAAAAGGTCTGACACGGCGTCTGCGCCAGACCTTTCCAAAGCGCTTAGTATGGTGCTCAAACGCGCCCCGATCAGCCCTGCATCGCCGGCAGCAGGGGCGAGAGGCTCGGTTGTCCCCCCTTGCCCAGCCGGGTGACCTGTCCTTGATCGTTGAGGACCATCAACCAGATGGCCGGTGCGGCGGCGCGTTGGGTGGTCAGGTCGCCGCCTGCGGCCCGCGCTTCCAGCCAGCCGCGGTCGCCCTCGATGAAGCTGAAGACCAGCCCGCCGGCGTTTGGCGAGTCGGTCATCAGGCCGAGGCCGCGCCCCTCCTGCTCGAACCGCGGCAGGCTCTGTCCGGTGGCGAGATCGATCTCCCACAGCCTGACCGTACGGACGGGGACAGCGGCCTCACTGCCGCTGACCGGCAGTTGCCCGGCCACATCCACTGTACTGACATACAGGCGCTGGCCGTCGGCGGACCAGTGCACTTGGTCGGGCGTGTTGGGCAGGGGCAGCGCCTGCCGGGTGCCCTGGGCCAGGTCCAGTATGACCAATTGCGGCGCTGAGCCATCCGCCAGGTCGATGCCGGCTGCTCGTCCCAGCAGGGGATCAAGCGAGACGCGCGCCACTGTCGGGCTGATGACGGCGGCCTCACCAGTCGAAGTGTTCAGCCTGCTCAAGCCAACCCCCAGGCTGCTGTCACTGAACAGTAGTTGTCCTCCCGGCAGCCAGGCCAACGTCAGGTCGTTACCCGCCAAACCTGTTTCTGCCATGTAAAGCTCGTCCGCAGGATAAATCGTGCCGCCGCCGCCACCCGCCCCCTGGTTGAACGTGCCCAGTAAGCGGGGTGCGCCGGTCGCACCGGAGATCGGCGGGGCGACCGCGTAAACGGCCATCACCCGGCCCTCCCCATCGACGGTATCGGTGGGAACCACGTAAGCAATCTCGCCGCCGGTCGGACTCCAGGCCGGTGGATACCACGGACTCAGGCCCTCAGCGACTACGACCGTTGCCGCCCCGGTAATGTCGGTCAGCAGAAGGCGGGCAGGTTCTGCCGCGTCGATGAAGGCCAGCAGCGTGCCATCCGGGGACCAGCGGAAAGCGCCGTAGGTGTGGTTGTAACGCGGCAGCAGCGCTTCCGCCGAGGTAATGGCGACGCTATCGCTGGTGACGTTGCGACCGGGGAAGTCGTTCAAACTGGCGGCGAAGACGTTGCCATCCGGGCCGGTGTAAAACAGGTTGGACAGGGTAGGCGTGGTCGGTTGTGCCGCCAGGTCCGGTGGCGCGGCTTCCGGCGTAGCTACCGTGGGGTTGATCAGCACGCCCGAGATCATCGGCAGGTATTCCAGGCCCAGGTTGCAGGCCATGACCCGGTCGCCGTTGGCCGTGACGTGCACTTCGAAAGTTGCGTCGGCGGTATCCAGGGTGATGGCGTATCCCCGCTTGGGAAAGCTGTCATCGATGGGCATCTCCGGGTAGGGGCAGTCCAGCGAATCATCCGGCCAGAGGGTCTCCTGCCAGGTCCAACGCGCGAATCTCAAGGGGGATGGAGCTTGCTGGTTGAGGTAGTTGCGCGCCAGGCTGGCCAGCGCCTCCGGGTCGTCATAGGGGACCACGACCGTGGGGTAGGGCGTCGGCGCCGGGACGGCTTCGCTGCCGCACAGGAAAATGGTATCGCCCTCCGCCACGATGTGAACGGCGTAGAACTGCCCGCCGTATTCGATGCGGAAGATAAAGCCGTGGATGTTGGCTTCTTCGTAAGCCTGGTCGGGCTGCGGGCAGCCCATTGACGTGTCCGGCCAGTAGGTTTCTTCCCAGCGCCAGCGGCCTATGTCCGCTGCCGTGATGGTGACGCCGAGCTGTTCCCCCAGAAAGGCGACTGCCCGATCAAACATCGTGCTGACATCATCACCCTGGGCGTGGCTGAGCGGGGCCGGGTGCGGCAAGCTCATCATGCCTGCCAGCAGCGTCAGGGTGACGGCCATCCAGAAATGCCGTCGCTTCATCGCATCTTCTCCTCTAAAACACGCCTGATCATCGGCGTGGCGAATCATATGACCGCATTATAGCGCCGGAGTCGGCGGTGTAATTGACGCCAGGGCTACGACTGGACCATGCTATCGGAGTAACTCTCTGACGATTGCTCTACGATGACCCGCTGCCGTGCCGCCCCACCTGCTCCTGCACCCAGTCCAGCCAGGCCTCGAAGCCTTCGCCCGTTTTGGCCGAGAGGGGGAAGAAGGTCAGGCCGGGATTGAGCACTTCCACCCCGTGCCGGAAGTAGTCGACATTAAACTCTTCGTAACGCAGCATGTCGATCTTGTTCAGCAGCAGCACGTTAGCGCCCCGGAACATGGCCGGGTACTTGTAGGGTTTGTCGTCGCCTTCGGCCACGCTGGCGATCACGACGTTGAAGTGCGTGCCCAGGGCGAAGGCGGCAGGGCAGATCAGGTTGCCGACGTTTTCCACCAGCAGCAGGTCGATGGCTTCCAGGTCCAGGGTGGGCAGGGCGCTGTGGACCATGTTGGCGTCCAGGTGGCAGTTGCCGCCCGTGTTGATCAGGGAGACGGGGATGCCGGTGGCGGCGATTTTTTCGACGTCCACGGTCGCCACGTCGCCGTCCAGCGCGCCGATGCGGATGCTGTCTTTGAGGCCGGTCACCGTGCGCATGAGTACCCTGGTTTTACCCGCGCCGGGCGAGGCCATCAGGTTAAAGGCCAGCACGCCGGCTTCGTCCAACCGGCGGCGGACGGCCGCGGCCAACTGCTCGTTGGCGTTCATGATGTTTTCGACAATGGTAATCTCGGGCATCTTTTACTCTTCCACCTCAATACTCTGTAGATAGAACTCATCACCACTTTTGACGGTGATGTGGTTGCTATGACAGGCCGGGCAAGCGTAGTCTTCGTTGCGGGGGAATTCCTGCCCGCAGTCCTGGCAGCACAGCGTCGCCGGCAGCCGCTCGAAGTGCAGCACAGACCCTTCGGCAATTGTGTCTTTGCTGACGAACTCCCAGTAGAACTGCACCGAATCGTCGACCACGCTGGAAAGCTCGCCGATGACCAGGTTCAGGCCTGTGATCTTTTTGACGGCGGCGTTTTCACCGTGCCGGACGGCCAGGTCGAGTAAATTCTGGGTGATGCTCATTTCGTGCATGTCGGCTGCCTGTCACCATCGGTTGGACGACCGATGCACCATCGGATCGTAGCCCCAGTATAACATGGGGACCGCTCTTGGCTACGGGGTCAGAATCATCTACACTGGTCATGGTTTTTTGAGCGGATATCGTTACTAAAGGTTTATCATGCTCTCGTTTGATCACCCTGTCTATCAGGAGCGGCTCAGCGGCGATTGGATCGTGCGCCCGGTGCCGTTTGAGTCGGACCACCTGCCCAACACGATGATGTTCCAGGAAAATCTCGTCGTGCCGGAGTGTGCGCACCTGCAAACCATCTTGTTTCCGGATCGGCCCTACTGGGGCGATCATCTGCGGGCGATCAACCATCAGACCTGGGTGTATCGCCGCTCCTTCATCGCGCCAGATATCCCGCACAAACGGGCGCGGCTGCGTTTTGGCGGCGTGGATTATCATGCCTCGGTGTTTATCAACGGCGAATTCGTCGGGGAGCACGAAGGCGCTTTCACGCCGTTTACGCTGGATATCACCGGCCACTTGCGGCCCGGCGAGTCGAATACGCTGCTCGTGCGGGTCAGCGCGCCGTGGGACCCGCCCAATCCCCGCGGCAGCTACCCCATCAACCACGTGTTTCGGGGGCTGGTCAAGGGGCTGTACGAACACGGAGAAGGCGTGATCCCGCCAAATGTCAATCCCTTGGGCATCTGGCGGCCGGTGTGGCTGCTGCTGGACGAGGGCCTGAGCCTCGACCGCGTCCGGCTGCGTACGGCGTTGGACGGGACGGTGCAGGTCGAGCTCACGGCCTGCAATGCCGGCCAGGACGTCTGGTCCGGTGACCTGACGATCCATATCCGCGCGGATAATCACGAGGGCCCTGGCGTGTCGGCGGTAGTGCCCGTGGAACTGCCGCCCGGCGAACAGCAAATTTCGCACACGCTGACCGTGCCGGCCCCCCGCTGGTGGTGGCCCTGGGATCAGGGTGAGCCGCACCTTTATCAACTGACTGCGGCGCTGGCTCACGGCCAGCCCGACTCGGAGCAGCCGCCGGTCAGCCGCCTGGAGCAGCTTTTTGGCATCCGCACGATCCGCCTGGAGCGCGCCCCGGACCGGTTTACTTTCCTGGTCAACGACCGCCCGGTATTCATTCGCGGCACCTCGTACATGCCCGGCGTGTACCTCTCCGAACATGACGCCGACTCGCTGGCGCGGGACGTCGCCCTGGCGCGCGAGGCGAACCTCAACCTGCTGCGCGTGCACGTGCACGTTTCTCCGCCGGAGCTGTACGAAATTTGCGACCGGGCCGGCCTGATGATCTGGCAGGACTTCGAGCTGAACTGGATACACGATCCCTCGCCGGCCTTTGAGGCGCGGGCGCTGGCTTTGCAGCAAGGCATGATCAACCTGTTGGGCAACCATGCCTCCGTCGTCGCCTGGGTGTGCCACAACGAGCCGACGATGGTTTTTGCCCATCGCGAAAATTACGAGCAGCACCCCGACCCGGCGCTTTACGCCAGTGCGCTGGCGCTCGATCCGACCCGGGCGGTGTTCATCTGTTCCGGGCAGATGGAAGATGACTGGGAGCGAGCTGGGGACATTCACACCTACTACGGGGCGCTGTGGACGCGGCGTTATACCGACGTCTATCGCCACCACTTCCGGCTGAACACCGAATTCGGCTTTGAAGCGCCAGCGTCGATCGCCACCTTGAAGGCAAACCCCGATGCCTGGAAGCGCCTCAAGCACCTGGAGGACCAGATCGAGGACCTGTGGGCTTACCAGGCGGCGCTGGTGCAGTTCCACGTGGAGCATATGCGGCGCATCCGGCCCGCTGGCAATGCCGGTTATATTCACTTCTGGCTGGCGGACCTGGTGCCGCAGGTGGGCTGCGGGGTGCTGGATTCGGCGCGCCTGCCCAAAGACGGGTACTCGGCGCTGCAACGGGCGTCACAGCCGCTACAGGTAGCCCTGGAGCATGATGGCCGCCGGCTTTATGCCCTCTGGGTCTTTAACGACCTGCCGGTGGATTATCCCGGCGTGACGGTTGCCTGGGCCGTTACCGATGTCAACGGGCGGTCTTATCAGGAGGGGGAGCAGCTGTTTGACGTGGCCGCCAACGCCTCGCAGCGCGTGATGGCCGTTGACTGGGGGCGGAGTCCTGCCAACATCGAGCGGGTATCACTGACTCTGCGCGATGCCCAGGGAGCGGTCCTGGCCGAGAACTGCTACACACGTCCCTTGCAGCCGTTGGATCGTCCGCGCGGCTACCCCTGGCGCTTCGATCCCTACCTGGGCTTTAAGGTATTTGACCGGCCCGGTGCGCCCAGCCTGGTGGACCAGAGCAGCAACCGGTTGTTCCGGCTGGTGCCACTGCTGGTTCGTGAGCGGGTCGCGGAATGGGGGATGCGGCAAAAGCTGCCGCTCCGGGTGCAGTCCTTTATCGCCCGGATGGCGCGGCCCTTCGTCCAGCCGTGAGCAG
>DAOUEM010000574.1:0-8810 GCA_034430555.1 Anaerolineae bacterium
CCAGAAGGGCCATAGAGCGTGTTTGAACCGGAGCTCACGATCACACCCGCCCCGCCTTCACCCAGACCCCCGCCCGTCACGCGCACCTGGTAGCCAAGCAGCCCCTGCTGCCCTATACCAAACACCTGCCCGCCAATCCCCTGCCAGGCACAGCCGGCGGTATTGGCGAAGTTGACCGTGAAAGTCGCACGCCCACCACGCACCACAAACGGGAAGGGTGACGGGGTATCGGTCAGAGTGGGAGTCGGCCCGGTTGGCGTCATGGATGGGGTGAAAGTCTCGGTGGGAGTTTCGGTGAGCGTTTCGCTGGGCAGCGGCGTGATGGTCGGCGTATCCGTTGGGCCAGGCGTGCTGGTAATGGTCATGGAAGGTGTGGCCGATGCCGTACCCGTGGGGGTACTGCTGGCCGTCGGCGTCTTGGTGGGCGTCAGTGTCCAGGTCGGCGGGAGCGGCGTGAACGTGTCTGTCGCCGTCGGGATCACGGCCATCACCGGCACCACCTCCTCCTGTGGAGCCAGGAAAGGCACAGGCATGATCCCCGCCGCAAAGATGATCGTGAACACAAGGCACAACATCGTCAGCAACAAAAACAAGACGGTTATAATGTTAAACGTTTGATTACGGCCTTCACCAAACATGGCGCCCTCTGCAGATGACTATCCGCCGATAAATCGTTCCACCGTGGCCTGTTCCCATAAGGACTGTCGCCACCGTTCAAAGGTCATTTCAAACAGCGCCGCCCTCGCAGCCTCGTCCAGGGGGCGGTCGGGCACGCAGGCCAGGGTCTGAATGATATGATAACCCAGACGGCTGGCAATAGGTTCGCTGATCTGGCCGTCCGCCAGGGCAAAGGCCGTGTCCGCCACGACCTGCTCGGTGAGCTGCTCGCGTGCAAACCAGCCCAGGTCACCACCCAATTCCCGCGTACTGACATCCCGCGAATGCAGAAAAGCCAGCTCAGCAAAATCCGTACCGGCCAACAACTGCTGGTGGATCTGCCGGGCTTCCGCCTCAGTACTCACCAGAATGTGGCGGGCATGGACCTGCTCGACCGCGTCCGGCACCCCGGCAATCACGAGATCGCGTATCTTGCCGGTCAACAGCGCCGAGTAGATTGAAACACGATACTCCTCGGGCGTAATCAGATTCTGGGCGAGCCACTCCCGCCAGTTAGGCTCACCGCCGGCCAGCTCGATGTTCAGGGCGATTTCGGCGTCGACTTCCTCGGCGGTCACTTCCAGGCCCTGCACAATGGCGGCCTGTTCAATCAACAACTGGTCCATCATCCCAGTCAGCACGGAAGCCTCAAATGCAGACGGGTCTGCCGGAATAACACCCGCATCGGCCAGCCGGGCTTGCTCACGCCGCAGCTCACTCTGGAAGGCCGCCACGGTGATCGCCTGGCCGTTTACCATCGCCGCCAGCGCTTCGGTGGGTGGGATGACGGCTTCGGGAGTAGCACCCGGGATTTCAACCGCCACCGGAACCGCGGATTCGCCGCCGCATGCACTTAGCGTAAAAACGAGCAAACACGACAAAATAACGCCAATGATTATGTTCTGGGGCACCATGGATCCTTAACGTGGCACGAAACCGATTCAAATACCAGACACGGGTCCACGTTACCCGTGACCCGTCTAATTATGCTTGTTTGGGACGACTGTGGCAAGTTCTGCCACCCCCGGTGGTGCGTAGACTGCCGGGCATTATAACACAGGCACCACCAGAGACGACGCTCAACTTTTGTATAGCCCGCCTGGATTGTGTATACTACCCGCCAGGAAGGACAAAATTGGGAGAGCGGACTGTTATCAGCGCTTCCCATTTCAGACTCTGACAGGAGACCTCGATTATGAAGGTTTCGGTTCTACAGGAAAACCTCGCCAAGGGCCTAAGTATCATCGGGCGGGCTGTACCCACACGGCCAGCCATGCAGGTGCTGGGTAATGTGTTGATGGAGGCAGAAGACGGTCGCCTGAAATTGGCCGCCACCAATCTCGAACTGGGAATCACCGCCTGGATCGGGGCCAAAATCGCGGAAGAAGGGGCTATCACCTTACCGGCCAGGACGTTTATCGACCTGGTTAATGCACTGTCGCCGGAACGGGTGGACCTTGAACTGAACGTGCGCACCCAGACGTTGCACGTCCACTGCGGCGCCACCAACAGCAACATCAACGGCATCGACGCCAATGAGTTTCCGCTGATCCCACAGGCCGGTGAGGACCCGGGAATCGCCGTGCCAGGGCCGGCGCTGCGTGAGATGATCCTGCAGACGGCATTTGCCGCCGCCACCGATGACAATCGCCCGATCCTGACCGGCATCTTCACGCGAATTGACAGCGGATCGCTGGTGATGGCCGCCGCTGATGGGTACCGCCTGGCCGTACGCAGCACACCACTGGAACTCGGCTCCGGCCAAGTGACGGAACTGATCATCCCCGCCCGCACGCTGAACGAGCTAGCCCGCATCATCAGCGACGAAGACGAAGAGGTCCTGCTGAGCATCCCGCGTGGGCGCAACCAGGTGATCTTCCACCTCAAAAACGTCGATGTCGCTTCGACACTGCTGGACGGCAAATTTCCCGACTACCAGGCCATCATCCCCAAGGGCTTTTCGACGAGCACCGTCGCCTACACATCCGACCTGCTGCGCGCCTGCAAACGTGCCGAAATCTTCGCGCGGGATGTCAACAACAACGCCAAGGTGATGGTCACGCCGGGCGAAGGCCCCTCCACCCCAGGGCTGGTTCGTCTGGCGGCGGCGTCAACCGAGCGCGGTGACGCCGATGCGATCGTCGATGCCACCGTCGAAGGCGACGACCAGGAGATCAGCTTTAACGTGCGGTACCTGATCGACGTCTTAAACGTGATCAAAGAAGAGCAGGTGCTCCTGCAGAGCAATGGCCCAACCGCTCCCGGCGTGATTCGCCCCCTGGGCCGTGAGGACTTCACCCACGTCATCATGCCGATGAGCGTGGGGCACTGACGATCCGTCAAGCAGACAGAATCAAAACGCGCCTGCCGGCTGAATCGGCGGGCGCGGTGTTTGTGGCACCCCCATCAGGTGATCAACGAGCCAGGGGCAGCATCAGCATGATCTCGTGGCGGGTCGTGTAACTCTCGTACTCAATCCGGCCGTACATGCGCGAGAGCAGTTCCAAGGCCAGCGGCAGGCCGATCCCGGTGCGATTGTGTATGGTAAACAGGTTGCCCTGCTGCCAGGCGTCCATCGGAGCGGCATTAAAGCGCACCCTAAGCGCCAATTCGCGGCCATCTTGCACTTCTGCCTGGAGCCAGATCGTGGGATCAGGATTGGCCTCGCTCGCCGCGTGCAGCAGCACTTCCCGCACGGCTACCCCGGCCCACAGCTTATTGCAGGCGATGGCCACCAGCGGCGCGGCCTCCGGCAAAACCACCTGTAGCGGACGGCCTCGCGAATCATAATCGGCCGAGGCTAACGCTTCCTCCAGCAGTTCATCCAGCGTGATACGCTCGTCGCTGAGATCGAGCTGGCCCTGCAGGAGCCGGTTGTAATCCAGCAGCAGGTCCAACCGGCGCAGCAGCAGTTGGGCGCTATGGACGACCCGTTCCAGGCGATCTTTTTGCCGGGCGTTGACATCCCCGTAGACGCCTTCGGCCAGCATCTGGGAAAAACCCAACAAAGCGTTGAGCGGCGTGCGCAGTTCATACGTCAAATACGTAAAAACCCAGTCACCTAAAGGCTCAAGATTGGCATCGTTCATGGCACAAGTCCCTTCAGGCATGATCATACCACGGCCACGACATGAGTCCAAACCGCCAATCACGGCGCCTGCATTCGTACGCCAGTAACAAGACCCCTGGCATAAAACAGAGTATCATTAGCGCATATCAGCCGTACCGCGGAGACCCTCCCGTATGGAATTCCAACTAGGTTTGATTTTCACGGCAACAGTTGTGTTTGGCTTTGGGGCCTGGCAGGCCCGTCACAGCCAGAACGCCCCGGACCAGCAACCAGCCTTTTTGCGAACATGGGGGTTGGTCCTGGCCGCGTTTGTAGGCTACGTCTTACTGACGTACCTGTCTATCACCGGCGCACTGGCGGCCGACCCGGGGGCAGCCGAAACACTCGACCTGGACGCTGGCGTCCAGACCCGTGCCCTGGCTGGCTTGGTGCTGGCGGCGGGTCTGGCGTCGGTTCTATGGCTGCTGGTCGCCAATACCGGGCTGCGATCGCGGGTGGCGCGGCTGTTCCCCCCACCGGTAACGCCCGCCTGGGATGACAAAAAGCGGCCCTGGATTTTACAAACCCGCGGCTTCGATGCCGAGTCGCTGGCACATGCTTACGCGCTGGGGATCGCCCTGCTCTTTTTCGGGCAAACGCTGATCCAGTTTATCCTGGCCGGGGGACAGTCCGGCCTGGCAGCAGAAGACCTTGGCCAGAACGAACTGATCCTTTCATCTGCCCAGACGGCCCTGATGCTGCTCGCCGTGACGCTGATCGGTGCCGGCCTGGGGCAAGACCGGACCTGGCCGGACGTCTTGCGCCGGCTGGGCCTGCGCTGGCCCACCATCAGCGAGACCACCATCGGTATCGGCGTGGCCGGTTTACTGGTCGCTTTTAGCTACGTGGGGGAGATCATCTGGTTTTTGATAGCAGGAGACGCGTACTTCGAGCAGAACCAGCTCAGCCAGGCTATTGCCGGCAGCGTAACCAGCCTCGGCGCGGCTTCCCTTGTGGCGCTCTTCTCATCCGTGGGGGAAGAAATCTCGTTCCGCGGTGGCCTGCAGCCGGTGCTCGGTTTGTGGCCGACCACGCTGCTGTTCGCCCTGACGCACATCCAGTACCAGTTCTCGCCGGCGGTCCTGATCATCCTGGTGGTTGGTTTCGCCTTTGGATGGACACGCCTGCACTTCGGGACGGCGGCGGCCATTCTTGCCCACTTCTTCTACAATTTCACCCTACTGGCCTTGACCGTTTTGGCCGGTGGCCTGGCCGGTCCATGACCGGCTGATTCAGCCCAGTGAAGGCAACATCCGTGGTATAATGCCGCGTCAGTTCTCAACATACACGTATACAAGGTAAATGTTTCATGACTCAATCATTCCCCGAAGCACCGGCAGCCCCTCCCCAAAAAAGCTCGGGATGCCGGATGCTGGCCATCATCGCGGTATTCGGCGTGACCGCCGTTGCGATCCTCGCAATCTGTGGCGTGCTGGCCCTGTTTATCGTGCAGGACCAGGGTCTGCTGGCAGACCAGGCCCTGCCCTCACCGACGACCGGCCTGTTCCAGCAGAACGTGCTTATGTCGCCGGTGCCGACGCGCGGCCCCACCGACACCGCAACGCCCACCAATACCTTCACACCGGTGCCGACCAATACGCCGCTGCCCACCAGCACGCCAACCGATACGCCCGAAGCATCCGAGACACCCGTACCGACTAACACCCGCATACCGGCCACGGCGGCTCCGCAGCAGCCGGCAGCACCCCAACCCACCGATCCCCCGCCGGCAGCACCACCGGCAGCATCCAACCAGGGCCTGGCGGCCCAGTTCAGCGTGGAAAACCCGACGCTGACCGCGGGGGAAAGAGCGTGGTTCAACTTCACGCTTAACAATCCAACCGGCGCGGCGGTGCCCTGGGGAATCCTGGGCGTAGCAGTAGAGCAAAACGGACAAAACCTCAGCGACCTGTTTCAGACCAGTTGGACCAGCCCCAACGAATACACTCCGCTCAGCCCGGGCGCCAGCCTGACCCATCGCGACGGTGTGGCCATCCCCTTCAGCGGCACGTTCGTCCTGCATCTGGCGATCTGCTATCCTGACGCGGGCGCCTGCCAGTCCAGCGGGGGAACATGGGAATACCTGGGACCAGCCATCACCGTGACGGCGAACTGATCCAGAGCACAACAGGGTGACTCAGCCGGGTCACCCTGTTGTGCTGTTGCTGGCCGGTGGGGCAGCTCAGGCCGGCTCGTCGATCACTTCAAAATCATAGGTCAGTTCGACGACTTTCGACAGCGTGGCCGAAACAGAGCAGTACTTCTCCTCAGACAGCTTGATGGCCTGCTCGACTGCCGCCGGAGAGATGCCACGCCCGGTCACGGTGTAATGCACATGTACCGCGTGAAAAGCCCACGGCGCCTCGGAATCCTGCTGCCCGCTCACCGAAACACGCAGATTGGTCAAAGGCTGTCGCTTCTTATGCAGGATGTTCGCCACGTCGTAAGCCGTGCAGCCGCCCAGGGCGATCAACAGCATCTCCGAGGGCTTCACGCCGACGCCATCGTCCGATCCCTGTCCGGAGATCACGACTGAATGCTTGGAGCTGTCGGTACCCACAAATTGCAGGTTTTTCAGCCAGGTTACTTCTACAGACGCCATAGGAAATCCTTCATTTATTGCCTCGCACACCGAGGACTCATCACCGTCTACCAATATAGATGCCGCTACCCGGCAGAAGTGACATCCAATCCCAGGTTAGCGGCCAGACGAATCAACCAGGTGATCGGTCAGCGCTTGCAGGTGCAAGACGATATCATCCGGGGTGACCCACAGCGCCTGGCCGGATGAATCTCGAAACAAGGGTTCGTCCAGGTTTTCTTCTTTGGCACGTGTCAGAATCGCATCCCGCACCGACCGCGGGTTTATGTGACCGGGGCGGGCAAACGTCCGGGCAAAGAGCGCCAGGTCTTCCTGCCGCGGGCGAATGGCATAGGCACGAGCCAGGAACGGCAGGGCGTGGTCGAAATCGGCCCGGGCACGCATGGCCAGGCCAATTAAGGCGTCATGGCAGTTAGGGTACAGCATCAGCGTGACTTCTTCAAAATACTCCCAGGCATCGGCCATGCCGGCGGCTTCAGCCAGTAAAGCGGCCTCATGCAAGGAATAAGCCGCCTGGCGCAACAGTGAACCATCGGCACGCCGGTAGCCATCGATGTCGGTCAGCAGTGCCCGGGCTGCTCCCATCAACCGATCTTGTCGGCGCAGCCTCCGGGCACGCCGCCTGCCGAGACCACTGATCGGTATTTGGTGAGTCTGCTCCTTGATTCCCACTGCCAGCCAATCGACGTGATATGGTGCCAGTTCAATGGTCCGCCGTTCAGCCGCCTCAAGTGTATCCGGCAGCAGCAGCAAAAGGATGCCGCTCATGGCGATATTACGTGCCTGGTACTCGCGCCCTTCGTCAACCGTGATATCCACCTGCCCCAGCTTGACGGCGGGATCGGGCAGCGCCCAGGTTACGCGAATGATATCCCCTCCCTGGGTATGACATGCTTCAAGCGGCGCATAATGGCGCAAAAGATGCTCATCCTCGGCAAGCGCAGTGCTGAAGAGCAAAAAGGTCGGAATAGAGTCTGTTCCCTGGTCCGGCCTGGTCAGAGCTACCCGTACACCGGTGATCATGCCCTTACTCCTGAAAACGGCGACCGCGACTACCCGCCGTCATACGAAGCCAGCACGTCCAGCAGCGTGGGCTTAAGGGCCGCCAGCGCCCGTCCCCGGTGGCTGAGCATGTGCTTCTCCTCAGCCGGCAGTTCGGCCATGTGACGACCATCCGGCAGGACAAAAATCGGGTCATACCCAAAACCTTCGCTGCCGCGCGGCGCGCGGGCGATACACCCTTCCACGGAACCATGTGCCATGTAAATCCTGCCGTCTGGCAGCGCCAGGGCCACGACACATTCAAACCGGGCCGTGCGCGCTGAATCGGGCACACCTGACAGCGCGTCGAGCAGCTTACGATAGCGGTCTGCATCGCTAGCGCCCGGCCCTGCATACCGGGCCGAGTATACGCCTGGCGCACCGTCCAGCGCGTCCACCACCAGACCAGAATCATCCGCCAGCACCGGGAGACGGGCGGCCTGGGCGTAATCCAGCGCCTTACGCCGGGCATTCTCATCGAAAGTTTCGCCACTTTCATCGGCGTCAAAGTCGGCCAGACCCACGTCCGCCGGGCCAACCCATCCGACCGGGACATCGGCCAGCAAGTCCTGGTATTCGCGCTGTTTGCCCGGGTTCCGTGTCCCGACCAGCAGTGTAATCATCACTTCTCCTTGTTCTGGTAGCAATAATTAAGATTTGCCATAGAATTCAAACAGAATGCAGTAATTTAGAATAAACACTGTATAATATACAGAACAGAAGGATATCTTTCGTAAAGGTTATGGACGACTCAGCAGTCTTATTCACTCCAAACCACATCTTTGAGCTACTCGACGAACTGGCTGAGGCCATCCTTGTTGTCGATGATACCGGAAAAATCCAGTTCATGAACCCGCCGGCGCGCCGGTTGACAGCCTTCGACACAGAGACTCAAGGACCCAATCTTAACGATCTCCTGGATACCGGTCCATACACCGTGGAACCCCTGGCGATCGACCTGGGAGCGCTGCGCGCCCTCCGGGTCAGCAGCAGGGATTCGGATCGCCATCTAGCCACTTTGATGACGCAGCAACTTCAAGCCTTGCTTGACCTGGGTGATAGAGTCAACATGGGCCTGGTCGCGGTCGATCATACGGGCCGGATTCATTACCTCAACCATGCCGCCGAAACCTTACTCGGTCACCCGCCAGCCAGGGCAAGCGGTCAACACATTTCCTGGTTGATGCCGAATTTTGACTCGGAAAAGCTTACCGCCAGTGAGTATACGGCAGAATCCACGCCAGTGACATTCTCATTTCATCATCAGGAACATATGCTGGCAGGCCAGGTGTTTGCTTTTAACGAGGCAGACAACCATAATATCCGTCTGGTATCCCTGCTGGACATCACCCCTTTCCAGAAGCATGACGCCAACCGCACCGGCCTGCTCCGGCTGATAAT
>DAOUEM010000575.1:0-6405 GCA_034430555.1 Anaerolineae bacterium
CAGTTCAGCCGCGAGGCGATATGGTCACCGGTGCTGGGGATCACCTGCGTCAGGCCTTTCTCACCGGCTGCCGCGGTCGCATAACGATCGAACAGGCTTTCCTGCCGGATTAAGGCCAGGAGCAGCAGCGGATCGATGCCCCGCGCCTGCGCCGCCGGGATGACCAGGTCGCTATAAAAGGCCGGATAGCGCATGCGGGCCAGGTAAGGGGGCGCCTGCAGCGTCGGGATGTCGGCCCGCTTGATGACGTTGGCTGCGCCGCTGATTGAGTAGGAATAAGCGCCGATACTGCGCAGCCAGATGGCAAGCTGGTAGCTCGCCAGGGGATCGTCTTCATACTCCTCCAACAGCGCGGAAAACTCCTCCCCGGCTTCGTATACGGCCAGCAGCGCCCACAGCTCGCGCCCGGCCACCACGCGTGGATCGGACTCAAGGGCCGGGGACAGCGGCCACAGCACCTCGGTCTGCGCGATGCCAAACGTGGCGCGCAGCCAATCCTCCGCCTGGCCCAACTCTAACTGGTTATCAAACTCAAATCGGTCAGCCGCCGGGGACTGGAATATATCACGCCCCCGCAGCAGGTCCTCCGCCCTGATGCTGAAGTACCCGCCAGGGTTGGCCGCCGCCGCCGAACGGAAGGCAGCCTCCGCCTGAGTCGCCCGGCCATTTTGCTGAGCCAGTTTCCCCAGCCACAGGTAGGCCGCCGCCACATCCGAACCGGAGCCGGTCGCGCCTAACGCAGCCAGGACACGCTCGGCGGTTACCATGTCATTCCGATTGACGGCGGCCATAGCCGCACGCAGCAGGCCGTCAGCCGCCCACTCGTTGCCGGGGTACTCAGTTCCCAGCCGCTCAAAGGTCGCCAGGGATTCGGCGCTTTGCCCCATCGTGCCATACAGATAACCCACCCGCCATAATGCTTCCGGAGCTTGAGGGAGCGTGGGATAGGTATCGGCCAGGTAGCGGTATCGCTCTATCGCGCCGGGCGAATCGCCGGAAAGGAAAACCGTGCGCCCCTGCTCTAGCAGCGCCTCGCCAAAGGCCGGATCGGTCGGAAACAACTCGACCACGGTCTGCAACGAGGTCCAGGCCGCCGATGTGTTGCCGACCGCCCGATAGGCGCGTCCCAGCGTGAGGTGCACGTCCACCGGGATTTCTGTAAGCGCCAGACCGCCGGTGTAGGCGTGCAAGGCGGCGATGGCGCCGGCATAATCTTCCGCGGCAAAACTGACCCGGCCCTGAACCTGGGGATCGACCGGCTGGTCGGCTTCCAACAGTGCTTGCAGCGCCTGGTAGGCGTAGCGCGTTTCCGGATAGGCCCTCATCAACTGGCGGAGGCGGTCGTAGGCGGCGGGGTCGCCGGCGGCCAGCGTGGCCTGAGCTGCCAGCCACATGATCTCGGCGCGGTAACCGGAGTTACGCGCCACACTCAAAATGGAGTCATACTGCGCCACAGCCTGCAGCGGCTGGCCGATGTTGAGGTACACCTGGGCGACCCGCTCCCGCAGCGCCAGGAGCGGCACCGATCCACGCCCGGCAGCGATGGCCCGCCCGTAATAGTCCAGCGCCTCAGTCATCAGGTTCTGCGCGAGGTAGGCGTCAGCGATACGTTCATAAACGTAACCATCAATGACGCCAGGCCGCAGCTTCAGATACTGCTCAAAATCAAGGACCGCCGCCATCCACTGCCCGGTCCCGGATAAGGCATCCCCGCGTAAAAAAAACGCCCAGGGCACGCGGCTGTCCGCCGGAAAACGAGCCAGGAAGTTGGTCAGCGCCGAGACCGCCTCCTGGAAAAAACCTTCACGCAAGGCCGCCTCACCTAACCCATAGGCCGCTGCCGCCTGCACGCCCGGCGACACTAGCTCGGCCGGTTGACCCAGTACGGTCTGGAAGGTCACGACGGCGTCTTCATAGCGGCCGTTTACCAGGTGCTGCTGGGCAGTGCGCAAGGCGACATCCGGCACGATGGTCGGCGGGGGTACGGCAGTCGGCGGGGGCAGTGGGGTAAAGGTAGGCTGTGGCAGCGCCGGCGTCGCCGTGACGATCAGCGGTTCCGGTTGGCCGGGATCAAAGTTGCAGCCCAGCAGGGCAACCGCCAGCAGCACACATCCCCATACGAGTCGAAGGCGTATTTGTCCAGTCATGGCGGGAATTATGACCACGGCACGATACCGTGTCAACTACTCCCGGCCTCGGGGGGGACCAGCGTGCCATCCAACCAGGGCAGCCCGTACCCGGCCAGCAGTTTGCCCGCTTCCAACAAGGCGCTGCCCAGGTCAGGAACAGCCCGGTAAACCCACCAGTGATCGGCTTCCGGCAAGACGCGCACCTGGAAGGCATCCCAGAGCAGCCTGGACAGCGTCATCGATGCCGGAGACAGCGCAGGCTGGGCCAGAGTCCGCGACACGCGCGCAAGAATCACCTGGAAGCGCGCCGGGCATTCCGGGTGGGCCAGCAGTTGGAAAGCCACAGCCAGGTCGAGGGTTTCATCATACCGACGGCGAAAGCGGAACAGTCCCCCGCTCCACTGCACGGGCACCTCGTCTAGCGAATAACCGGCTGCCTGCAGCACAGGTCCCAGTGCCGTCAGAAGGACCTGCTGAAACAAATCATGCGCCATAGCTCACCCACCATCTCCGGATCTGCTCCACAGGCGTTGATTATACCGGGCCAGCGCTCATCAGGGCGGTCGACCTGCGCTGGACAATGACGGACCACAAGCATCTATGGAGATTGGGTATAGGAACAGTAAAGCAGGCAGTTATTTTACGCTATGATACACGTAGGCTTGATATTATTGTATGCATTAACTCGATATCTGGGGTTTTCTAAATTTTTCGTGAAAAACACTCCATAATTGTATGAATTTGTTATGTTCCCGTTACAAAAAACAAAAAACGCTTTAACATGGTAGCAGAGGTTATATACCTCATCATCACTTTAATCCGTAATGATTCAAGGAGCAGTACTGTGTTCAAAGCAGGGAGGCGAAAACGTACACGATTCGAGAAGGGCCAGGGCCTGGTCGAGTATGCGCTCATCCTCGTTCTGGTCGCCGTGGTGGCCATCATCATCCTGGGATTGTTGGGAGAACAGGTCCAGTCTATCTTTTGCGATATTGTGCTCACCTTTGGAGACAGCGCCCCTGAAATCGAAGCCTGCGAAGCGCCGCGCGTGGTTTGCTCTGGCGCGTCTAACGGGCAGGTGTTCAACGGAGGCGTGCCGCTGGAAGGAGTCGTGACGGATAACAACGGGCCGGAATCCATCGCCCGTGTCGAGTTCTATGTGGACGGCCATCTCACACAGACGGAATATGTTTTCCATTACTGCCTGGTCGGTATGGACGAGCCATGTACGGCAAGAAGTCTATCTCCTGGCACGCACACCCTGGAGATCAAGGCCTACGACGTCGACGGTTACGAGGGCACCTGCTCGGTAACGGTCACCGTAAACTGACACAACCGCCAAACGTATGCATGGCGCGGCTCCTGGCTCACCGGTCAGGGGCCGCGTTGTCGTTAACGCCCCATACAAAAAGCCCCCTGTTTGCAGGAGGCTTTCTAGAGGCTGGGGGACCTGGACTCGAACCAAGACTAACTGGGCCAGAACCAGCCGTTCTGCCAATTAAACTATCCCCCAGTGACGGAGCTAATTCTAGCAAATACACGCCTAATGTCAAGATGCAACCCCATCTCGCCGGCGAATGCGGCCGGAACCACCCTCCCCTCTCCAGTCACGAAACCGAACGCGCCCGCCAGATAGTACACAATGCCGCTCCGATAGGTTAAACTAAGTCCCGATGAGCGACGACCATCACCAAGAGGTGAAAAGCCAATGACCAAACCACCCACCAGGCCCGAGACCCCTGACAAAACCACAAGCGAACCGGCTGCCCCGACCAACTTTATCCAGGACATCATCGATGCAGACCTGGCCAACGGCACCTATCAGGGAGTGCATACCCGCTTCCCGCCGGAACCAAACGGCTACCTGCATATCGGCCATACCAAAGCGATCTGCCTGAACTTCGGCATCGCCGAACAGTATGGTGGCAAGTACAACCTGCGCTTCGATGATACCAATCCAACAAAAGAGGAGCAGGAGTTCATCGACTCGATGATCGAGGATATCCACTGGCTGGGTTTCGACTGGGAAGACCGTCTGTTTTTTGCCTCCGGTTATTTCGAGCAGCTCTACGAATGGGCCGTGCAGCTAATCAAGGCAGGCAAGGCGTACGTCGACCATCTCAGCGCCGACGAAATCCGCGAATACCGGGGCACGCTGACCGAGCCGGGCAAGCCAAGCCCCTACCGCGACCGGACGGTCGACGAAAACCTGGACCTGTTCGAGCGCATGAAAAACGGCAAATTTGCCGAAGGTGAATGCGTCCTGCGCGCCAAGATCGACATGACGTCGCCTAACCTCAACCTGCGCGACCCGGTGATGTACCGAATTCTCCATGCGGAACACCCGCGGACGGGCAAAACGTGGTGCATCTACCCGATGTATGATTACGCCCATGGGCAGTCCGACTCGATTGAAGGGATCACCCATTCGCTGTGCACGCTGGAATACGAGCACCACCGCCCGCTGTACGACTGGTTCCTGGACGAACTGGGCATCTATCACCCGCGACAGATCGAGTTCGCGCCCCTTATTTTGACCAACACGATCTTGAGCAAGCGGCGGCTGCGCCGGCTGGTAGAGGAAGGATACGTCACCGGCTGGGATGACCCGCGCATGGCGACTCTGTCCGGTATGCGGCGGCGCGGGTATACGCCGGAGGCGATCCGCACCTTCATCGACCGCATCGGCGTTTCCAAGAGCAACAGTATTGTGGATATCGCCATGTTGGAGCACGTCGTGCGGGAGGACCTGAACAAACGCTCCCCGCGCGTGATGGCCGTCCTGGACCCGCTGCGGGTGGTGATCACCAACTACCCGGCAGACCTGGTCGAAGAAATGGAGGCCATCAACAACCCGGAGGACGCCAGTGCCGGGACCCGACGGGTACCGTTCTCGCGCGTGCTGTACATCGAGCGGGAAGACTTCCGGGAAGACCCACCCCGTAAATATTACCGGCTGGCGCCAGGCCGCGAGGTGCGGCTGCGGTACGCCTACTTCATCACCTGCGTGGACGTTATCAAAGGTGATGATGGCACCGTGATCGAGCTGCACTGCACGTACGACCCGGCCACCCGCGGCGGCGACTCACCGGATGGCCGCAAGGTCAAGGCCACGCTGCACTGGGTCTCGGCTGTACACGCGCTCGACGCTGAAGCGCGCCTGTACGATCACCTGGCGCTGGAGGATGACCAGATCGAAGGTGAAGTGGCGAGTGATGACTTCATTGCCCACCTCAATCCCGAATCGCTGGAAGTGATGCCTAACGTCAAGATAGAACCCAGCGTGGCCGGCGCGGCGCCGGGCGCCCGCTACCAGTTCGAGCGGCAGGGCTACTTCTGCGTAGATCGCGATTCAACTGCAGAAACACTCGTCTTTAACCGTACGGTCGCGCTGCGGGACAAATGGGCCAAGATCAGCCAGGCCCGCCAGCGCCAACGCTCGTAGATCGGAGCCAAGACAGACCACGCAGCGACTATTCAGTCACGAATACTCGCTGCGTGTGTGAAACCACTATCCTGACAAAACCTGTAATGGCATTACAACAGCGCCCGGGCGGCGTCGATTCGCTGGAGACACGCCTGGCGTCCCAATATCGCCATCGTCTCAAATAACGGCGGGGCCACCGTCTGTCCAGTAATGGCGGCGCGTAACATGCCAAATAGCTGGCCGGTCTTCAGGCCGAGTTGTTTGGTCAGCCCGCGCAGCGCTTCCTCCAACGCCGCAGCGCCAAAATCCGGCACGGCTGCCAGTGTTTCACGTGCCGCATCGAGGGCGCGGCGGGTATCTTCGGTATCCATCTTCTTCTGGACCAAGTCGCCGGGTGAGAACGTGATCGTATCCTGGAAGAAAAAGCCGGCCTTGGCCACGACATCCCCCATCCGCTGGATACGCGGCTGAATCAGCGGAATCGCGGCCCGCAGGATATCCCGGTCCACGGTGTAGCCGGCGTCTTCCAGGGCCTGGGTGAGCGGCTCGACCAGCTTTTCAGGGGCCATGTCACGGATGTATACGCCGTTTAACCAGTCCAGCTTATCCAGGGGGAACTTGCCGCCCGCCGGGTTGACGCGCGAGAGATCGAAGCGTCCGATCGTCTCCTCAACGGTAAACACCTCGCGGTCGTCGCCAAAGCTCCAGCCGATATTGGTCAGGAAGTTCACCACCGCCTCCGGCAGATAGCCTGCCTCCCGGAATTCTTGGACCAGGACCGGCACCTTGCGCCCATCAACGGTGAAGCCCGATGTCCGTTTGCTCAGCTTGCCTTTACCATTGGGGTTC
>DAOUEM010000576.1:0-4031 GCA_034430555.1 Anaerolineae bacterium
CCACTGGCGATGGGTGACCAAGGTGACCCGGCGCTTTTTCCTATCCCTGCTCCCGACCCGGCAGCGCCCACCGGCACCAGCCGCCAGTCCCGCCCCATCCCGGATATCCCCTCGCTGATCCACCTGGTGCCATACACGATTCTAAGGAGACGACAACCATGTTGAAGAAACTTTTCGCCGGATCGCTGCTCGCGCTGATGATCGGCGGGCTGGTGGCCGGGGCCAGCAACCGCACCGCGCAGAAGACCACGCTGACCACCGGTGAAGGCGGCCAGGGTCGCCAGGCCGATGTCGTAAATACCGAAGATGCCGTCCACGCCGAGAACGCAGCCGCTGCTCCCCAGGGTGAAGGTCAGGGCAACGGCGGTGGTCGAGGGAGCGGTAACGGTCAGGGCAACGGCGGTGGTCGAGGGAGCGGGAACGGTCAGAACCAGGACGGCGGGCAGGATCAGGGCGATGCCGCCGCAGTCGAGCCTATCGAAACCCTCGACACGCTCACCACGTCAGGCGTGATCACGACCGCGAATGAAGAAACCCTGGTGGTGGATACCCCGGACGGCCCCATCATCATCGAAGGCCGCGCCTGGTCCTACGCCCAGCAGCAGGCCTTCCTGCCGGACGTCGGCGCGCGGTTATCCCTGGCCGGCTTTTATGAGGATGGCGAGTTCAAGGTCACCTGGCTGGCCGATACCGCCACCGGTCAGCGCCTGACTCTGCGCGACGCCAGCGGCCGTCCGGCCTGGGCCGGCAGAAACGGCAGCGGCGGCAGCGCCTGACCTCGCCTGCTCCGCTCCGCGACCTTCACCGCCAACCGCCGGGGGCCTGAAACAGTCCCCGGTTTTTTGTTCTGACGGGATAATCGCCTGAAAGACCCGGACCTAAAAGACCGCCTCTTCTTTGCCGGCCAACCGCCGCAGCAGTTCGATCTGGCCGGCGTGGTAGGTCTCGTGCCAGCACAGGCCGAACAGCGCGCCGCCCAACGTATCTTCGCCCAGCGACGCGGCCAAATCGTCGGCGGTGCGGGCTGCCAGGGCCGCCGCGATCCGATCGCCCGTCGCCAGCACATCGGCCAGCAGCGCTTCCAGCGGGTAAACGTCGGCCTCTCCGGTCACCGGCTCGGAGCCGGACTGGTAACGCGCGGCCCGTTCCTCCGGCCAGTAGGGCGGCTGGTCCAGCAGCTTGAGGGCGCGCTCCCTGTTCGCCAGGATGTGGCCCAGCACCCAGTTGATGCAGTTACCACCGAAAGGCGGCGCTTGCAGGCTGTCCGCGTGGGTCAGCCCCTCCGTCAGTTTGTCGATCACGTAGCCGTTGCTCTGGTAGCCACCGGCCAGGATTTGGGGGTCGATCATGGGGCGTTTGCCTCCGGTTATGCTGCTCATACGATGAAGGCTAGAACATTTGCCAATTCCGTCAAGCAGGGGGCGGCCGGATTCTGCGGTACACTACCCGGCACGGCGCACTATCGTTCTGTCTGGCGTAACCGACTCTGGACTACCTTGCTCCTTCAAGCTGGGTAGACGTTTAGATTTCAGTCTGCTTGACACCTATCAAACACCCCCTTATAATCAGGTAATTGCAGTCTTTCATCGTACACCGCTCCACTGTATCCAATCCGGCTTTGCAGAACGGGTAGTAGCAATCCGGCACCAGACACACGATCATTCAAGCATACCCTGCTGCCTGCGCTGATCAGAAAGGGAGTGCTATGGATATCCTTTTGATAGTCGTTATTTTCCTGGCTGCTATGATCTTCCCCCTGTGGGTGGCTGAAAGAGCCTATAAGAAAGGACTCAAGACCTGGGGCATTATCACCGCCATTTTGACGCCCTTGGGGGTAGGATGGCTTGTGGCAATTTTTGTTGCCCTGCAAATGTCCAAAACTGATGATCCCAAATCGATCGCCGAACTCGATTCCCCCTGCCCTAAGTGCGGCGGCACCCAGGGCGTTGCCCACACAGGGCTGGCCGACCGGAAAACGCAGGCAGCGACACCCAGTCGGAACATGGCGATCCTGACAGGCGTTTGGGCCGTGATCGCCATCGGCGGCGGGCTGTTGATCGCCATTTCGGTCTGGCAGGGTGGCGACTCCTGGATTTCCGGTTCCCTCCGCATGGAGTGGGAATCTGGCTCATTTCTGGCCGGGCTGAGCTTCCTCGCTATCGGCATTTTCCTCGGTCGGCCCGGCGTGTTGCAGGTGCTCAAATATCGGGATGCAGAACGCGTCGAAACGACCTTCTACAAATGCAAGGCCTGCAAGCACCAGTGGAACGGGCTACAAGTCCAGGCGTCCCCTGCTGACGCGGAGGAACCCGCGCTCGCCGCTGAGCAGACCTGAAAGACTCGCCTGCCCACCCTCAAGTCATCTCCTGGCCTCATGCAACGCGCCCCCCGCCCGGCACATCCGGACGAGGGGCGTTTTTGGGTCTATCGCCGCCTGCAAAGCGGGGAAGCGTCACCCATTCATGCAGAAGCGGGCCAGTTCGGTCGGGGTCGGGTCGGTGGTCGGCCAGCCAGCGGGGTTAGGCCACCCGGCGGGCGTGGTAGGTCTCGTGCCAGCACAGGCCGAACAGCGCGCCGCCCAGCGTATCTCCGCCCAGCGACGCGGCGACTGGACAACGCTCCGGCTCCCCCTTCTCATGCTTTCCGCACCCACTGGCTCACCGCGCCTTCACTCACTCCCAAGGCTTCAGCGATGTCTTTTTGTTTCCAGCCCCTTTGCTTCAATTCCCAGGCCCGCAAGCGGCGCGCTTCTCGCCAGTCTTGTCGGTCGCCTTCTCTCTTTTTCGTTCATACGGTTAGTTTACACCAACCCGCGCCTTTTCTTTAGTAAGTCGTGTTCGCATTAGCAGGTAATGAATTCTACACTTTTGCAAAGTCATGGTCATCGGCATCTCGAGATAAGAAGTGGGAGAACGCCTTGAGGAGCCTGCTTGCGTTTGGTTCGCGATATCTTGCGATTCTACGTAGTTTGAAGTCAAATTCACCATCTCGATAATAGACTACTGGTAGCTCTGTATTTGTTACTGATATTCGTGGCATTGATGCTTGCCACAAAAACTCCTTATCGTCTTCAACTGGAAGTAGGAAGCTTCGATCTCTGATGATCTGGGGCATTTATAGGCAAGTGGTTTTCAGCCTCGGTATTAGGGAGTTGAATAAGTTCTGTGAAGCTTCTTTATCAAGTCCGCTACAATTAGCGCATTTTTCGTATACATGTTAAATCCTGTGTAAGCTTGATCGCCTGCTTGTAATACCCAGATCATCCCTGGATCATAAGTTTGTTGTCTTGTTACCCCGTGCCCGATGCTTGTACACTCAGACCAAAACAGTATTTTCTTATCGTCTTGCTGGATTCCTTGCTGACTGAGCGTTAGGTTGATCTTGCGTGAAAAAAGAAAGGGGGTTGAGTCCTGAAGATTGTCAAATTTCAGTTCTTCATCACTTCGAATATGGTCAAATAGGCGCTGTACGACGTGTTCATTAACTTTGTTTAGTATGGGTGTGCCTAACTGTTGCCAATTGGGATAAAGTGCATTGACCGAGAATGCTCTATCTCCGCCCACGAAAAAGGTATAATTGACGATCGAGTATACCTTGCCACTAAAACGAGTAATTCGGCTATTGGCGAGGACCTGCGTTCCGTCAAACTCATCAAATTTCCACGCTTGGCTTTTCCCCCTCAGATGGTAGACTACCCCTTCTTCAAAGAGTTGCAGATTTTGTCCCTGCCTGGCATACAGATTCGTATACAACATGGCTGCAATGAACCATAGCCCAGGCAAGAGAAGAACGGCTGCGAGAAGAAACCCCATCCAGTCAAGAGGTTGGACAGCGGCCATCCCTCCATGCTTCGAATAATAATCAGCAGCACTCGAAAGCAACCCGATACCTGACAAAATCAAAACTGATCCAAACACCACAGGAGGAATTATGTTCCTCAGGCGTGGTCTGTACTTATATTCTGATTTCAGTTTACCCAGGTGTTTCTGCATTGGTTCACTCGTAGGCATTTCGTAATACTCCAGTATCAT
>DAOUEM010000577.1:0-2360 GCA_034430555.1 Anaerolineae bacterium
CTTGTCAGGGGCAACTAGGCGATACATAGCGAGGCGGGTCAGGTAAGGGTGGCCTCGTAGTAGCTCCCACAACTCGTCCACTTCTGGCTCAAAAAGAACATGGTTGTGCCTCTTGTTTAATTCGATACAATCTGCTCTATTGAACGGCCCTAGCGTAACGGTTGTGCAACCAGGAGCTGAATCGTTCATATCGGCGAAAAACCGCAACTTTTGAACAACGGCAAGGCCAGTTGGAAGGGTGCGGAATCCTGGATCAGTAACTTCACGCCTGCAAACGCGCTCAGCTCCGTGAACCTTAACAAACAGCCTTGAGGCTGCCAGGCCACCCAGGCCGAGGTGTTGGCTGCAACGCGCACCATCTGCTTGACGCTGGCCTGCGGGCGGTCAAACGGCACCGGAGCATCAGGACAGGTCTCGTGGAGCCACGCTGCTGCCCAACGGACGAAGTTGGCGGCGAAGGCAGCGAACTCTTCCTGAATCACCAGTCCGGCAGGGGAGCGCACCTTCAGGTGGTGCATCTGGAAGACGTTCTTGCCCTCCTTGATTCCCGCCTCGATGGTCTGGCGTCCGTTGTAGAAGGTGAACCAGCCCGCCAGGTCTGCGGTCGCTCGCTCCTCCCCGTAGTGCAGCAGGACGCCGTATCGCTCCTTGTCTCCAGTTTGGAACCGCTCCAGGGCAAGGTCCAAGGGATAGGGGCAATTGGTGATGGTCTCATTCTCCCAGCCGATCATTTCAGCGTTCTTCCCCACTTGGAGCCAGGGAGTCGCTGGGGGCACCTGTCGGCGCAATGCCTGGATGACTTTACCGTTCGCTGCCTTGCTGTAGACCTCGTAGCCCATCTCGATGAGCAAGGCCACGGTGGGGCCGCTGCCAAACCCCCCGTCCAGGCGAAAGATGGCGCGGATCGGCCAGGGGTTGGTGCGGTTGTCCTCGATGAACTGGGCCAGGCGCTGCTGGAGTCGTTCCAGTTCGGACTGCAGCTCAGCCACCTTCTGTTGGCAACGTGCCAGCCCCCGCTGAGCTCGCTCCAGGTCCTTCTGCCGACGGCCCAGTCGTTGCTCCCATGCTGCCAGCTTGCGGCGGGCCTGAGCAAGACGGCTGTGGGGCCGCTCCGGTCGGTTCCGTGCCCGGTACATGGCTTCCAATTCAGCCACCTCCTGGGCCCATCTCCGACACTCCTGCTCCACCTGGGCCAAACGCTGTTGGGTGTCCTCCAGTCGGGTTTGGGCACGGGCTTGCCTCACCTCTGCTTCCTGGAGTAAAACCCCTTGCTGAGAGATGCGCTCGGCCAGCAAGTCCGTCCTCCGCCAGGGGCGAGCCCCCGTGCGCGCCTCGGCCGACCGGACCAGGGCCTCAGCCTGGGAGGAGGATACGGTGTCGCCAGGATGCTGCTCTACCGACAACCACAGCCGGCCGTAGGTCGGACTGTGCAAGCCGACCAGTGCGGCCTGGTACCCCAGTTGCACCGCATCGCTCATCCAGCCGAAAGCAGCTCCCGGATAGGTGGTGCTGGTGCTGGAGACAGGCCGGCCGGTCAAGTCACCATCGTAGACCAGAACTTCTCGGTCCAGCAAGGCCAGCATCACTTCTCGCTCGATGAAGGGACGGCTGACGATTTCCAGGGCCTCCTTCACGGCGGCGACAGTCTCTTCAGTGCAGGCCTTCAGGGTGCGACTGACACCGCTGTAATCGGCCCAGCCCTCCTGTCCCCAGGCTTGGGCGACTGCTGAGTCCTGATCCAGAGGATGGGGAGCCCGGCTGATGTCCTGCAAGTAGACACAGCCGGCGAGAATGGAGACCAGGAACTCGATCAACTTCGTCGGGGGGGTGTATTCGCGCCGCCGTTGCGGGATGGGGACGCCCTCCAAGGTCGCCACCAAGCCAATGCGTTGGGCAAAGAACCCCCACGGCACCAGCATGGCGTGGCTGGTGAGCTTAGCCGTTGGAGTATTTTGGTTCCCAGTTGGCAATTGACTCATCGTGAACCTCCTGGTTATAGGATCACGATGAGCTTACCTCAAAACTGTTCAGTTGGAAAAGTTCTGTTTTTACCCCGTCTTCGATGGTTTGGGCTCTGGTTGCACAATTGTTACGCTAGTAGAGATATTAGGCCGAAGTAGCAAAGATTTCAACTGGCACTACCCAAGGTCGTCATTTCAGGAGGATCTATGAAAAAGATAGCTTATTGCCTTGTAGGAGGGTTAGGGGGCGCTTTGTGTGCCTATGGTATAGGAACTGCAATTATAGCGGTATGGGTCATCTTGGTCTCTCTTAGCCAAGATGCTGCACACTTGCTTCAGCCGATCAAACGGCTCCTCGATCACCCTTACATTGATGTTCTATTTATTACCCTGATAATT
>DAOUEM010000578.1:0-3981 GCA_034430555.1 Anaerolineae bacterium
GGCGGCGGCTTCGGCCTGGCGGCGGCCTTCCGCCGAGAGATGGAAATGCGGCAGTCGGGCGTACAGCACCTGCTGCGGATTGTCGACTTCGCCGTGGCGAATGAAATGAAGGACGGTCATGGCACTCCGGGATCAGGGCGGGTAGCAAAACGCCCGTGGTCTGGGCGGTGCAAGTCACCGATCAAGCGTTAGGTGATTCAACAACAGTGATGCGTTATGCGGCGGCGCAGCATTTCACGCCGCGTTTTCAAACGCTTCGACGATCTTTTCCGCTTCTTTATATTCATCGCTGTCCGGCTCGGCGGAGTCCAGGACGGCGGCAGCGGCCACGTACTGTTCCAGGGTGATGGCATCGCCCTCGCGTTTTTTGCGGTCGTGCTGCTCCACGGAAAGCCACAGCCGCTCGTCGTCGGTCAGCGCGCCCGCCTCGGCTTCCACGCCGGCAATATCCTCGTCAGAGAGTGACCCTTTTTCTTCGAGCATGGCCTTTAATTTGTCAAAGGCTTCGGTCATGGGGTGTCCTCCGGCAAAGCTGCGATAAACCCGTTTGCACACAAAATAGCCTAGCGCAAGAGCCGGATTTTGACAACCGAAATGGTGGGGGCGCAACATGTGCCGCCCGTACCGGCTGGTGGTAGGGGCGTTCAACTGAACGCCCACTGTCGGCCACGCGCCGGGCGTAACATGTTACGCCCCTACTGCCCCGCCATCCAGGCGGCCAGGTCGTCGATCACGGTCTCGTCCACGAAGCCCGGCAGGCTGTAATCGGCGGGCGTGACCAGCCGGGCCGGGTCGCCGAGGGCCATAAAATTGTGGGCCAGCGCCGGGTAGCTGATGAAGGTCACGGCGGCGCGGTCGGCCAGCACTTCCCCCCACAGGGCGAAGTCGGCCAGGGTCACCTGGTAATCGCGTTCGCCCTGCAAAATCAAGATCGGCAGATCGACCGCCAGCGCCGTCGCCAGCGGGTCGTAGGCCAGCAGGCTGGCCCAATACGAGGCCTCGCCGGGGTCCTCGAAGACGGCGGACACGTCCTCGCCCAGGTGGATGGCCGTCAAACGGGCCGCCAGCACGCCCAACTCCTCCAACTGCGCATCGACCACCTGCACGTTAAAGTCGGGCAGGCTGCCGAGATAGGTCACCTGGTCGGCCAGGACCACGCCGTAGGGCCGCGCCGAAGCCGCCATCAGGACCAGGCCGGCGATATCGGGATTTTGCTGGCCGATGCGGGGGGCCAGCAGGCCGCCCAGGCCGTGCCCCACCAGGAAGATACGCGCCGGGTCCACGCCGTCCGTCTCCCCCAGGAGAGCCACCGCGGCCAGGGCGTCTTCGGTGATGGCGTCGTCCACGCTGCGCCCGTCCAGCCGCTCCCAGGCTTGCTCATAGAGATACGGACGCGTATCGTAGCGCAGCACGGCAACGCCCCGCGCCGCCAGCCCCCAGGCCAGGTCGCGTAACATGTGGTTGGGGCCGAGCGCCCCGTCACGGTCGCCCGCCCCGGCGACCAGCACCACGCCGGGGACCGGTTCGTCGACGGCAGCGGGCAGGGTCAGAGTGCCGGTGATGACCCACTCCGGGCGGCTGAAGAGCACTTCCTCCTCGGTGAAGGAATCGCGGTCGGCGTAGGGCGGCATCCCGACCTCGGAGAGGGGCGTCAGGGCCTCCAGCGCCGGCAGGAAGACGGTCCGGTGCAGATCGGGATAGGTCTCGCCGGTGGCCTGCATCAGCACGACGTAGACCACCGAGTCGTACTCGGCCAGGGCCAGGTCGACCAGCAGGCGCGCCTGCACGGTGTCCAGGTCCAGCACGTACAGGTCCCAGCGCAGCCGCCCACGCTGCAGCGTCTCGACGCGCTCCGGCAGGCTGCTCAGGCCGTAATTGGCCAGGAAGGTGGCGGCGGCCTCCTCCCGGTTCCGGTTGGTGGTGGCCTGCTGCACCAGGTTGATGGTGCTGCCGGGTGGATCGGTGCTGAGGGCGTAAACGCCGGGAGCCAGCTCGGCCCAGCCTTCCGGCACCACGCTGGCGAACTGGAAGACTTCGCTCAGGTAGGGGATCAGGGTGATGTCGCCGGGCGCGGCGGCCGCCGTCTCCGGCAGGGACAGGGCCTGCACTGCCGGCAGGAAGACGCCCTGGTGCAGGGCCGAGTACTCGCCGACGGCCGTTTGCAGGATGACGATCAGCGTGCCGGTCGCGCCGCCAGGGCCGGAGGCGGTATCGGCCAGGGCGATGTCCACCGCCACTTCCAGCCCGGAAACCTGCAAGCCGACCAGGTAGAGGTCCCAGGTGAAGGCCGGCGACTCGACTTCCGCGACGCGGGGTGGCAGGGCGTTGATGCCCAGGTTGGGCAGCAGGGCGGCCACCACCTGGTCCGGGGGCACGCCGGGCACGTGCTGCTGGATGAGGGTGGTGAGGTCGGCGGCGCTCTGGCCGCGGGCGAACACCCCATCCGCGACCTCGGTCCAGCCGGCAGGGGCCAACCCCTCCAGGCTCAGCTCGGCGCTGCTGAACGGCTCCAGGCTGACGGCGGCCACAGGCGGCGCGATCACTTCCAGGGCTTCCAGGGCGGGCAGCAGCACCGATTCGGTCAGCGCCGCGTGGTCATCGGGCAGGGTTTGCAGCACGACCATCACTGCCCCGGTCCCAGTACCGGGCCCGGTTCCAGTGGTGGCCACGGTGGTCTCGATGGCGACGCCGGGCAGCGACGGCGACTCCCCGGTGAAGGCGTACAGCGTCCAGGTGAAAGCGCCCGCCTCAACTTCGTCGACGGGTTCCGGCGCGGCTGTGAGCTGGAACTGCGCGACCAGTTGATCGAGGAAGGCGTCCGGCGCAACCCCGGCGGCGTATTGAAAGACCAGGTCGGCGCGGCGGGCCTCGGAGACGAACAGGCCGCCGGGCGGAACTTCCAGCCAGCCGATGGGCACCACCGTCCGCAGGCCGATGTCGCTGCTGGCGTACGGGGCCAGCGTGACCGGGCCGGGCGGGCCGTCGGGCCGCAGGTCGAAGGCGTCCACCACCGGCAGGAAGAGGTCGTCGTGCAGGGCCTCGATGGGGCCGGTGGTCTGCATGGCGACCAGGGCCGCGCCGCGCGACGTATCGGCCACGGCCACGTCCATGCGGATCACGTCCGGGCCGGCGGCGTCGGGACCGGGCCGGGCGGTGGCCTCAAAGCGGTACAACTCCCAGGTGAAGGCCGCCGACTGGTAGACGCCAACGCGCCCCGGGGCTTCCGGCAGGCCGAGATCGAAGGCCAGTTGGGAGAGCGTGATGGCGACCGGCTCGCCCTCCACCAGTTGGAAGAACAGGCTGGCGTCGCGGTCCGGGGAGACGAACAGCCCACCGGAGCGGGCGATCTCCCAGCCGGCGGGCACCAGGCCGCGAATGCCCAGCAGCTCGTTCTCGAAGGGCAGCAGGGTGATGGACTGGCCGCCGTCCTGGGCATGGGCGGGCGAGGCGACGGACCGGACCGGCGTCAGGCAGAGCAGCAGGGCCAGGCAGGCGACAAAAACGCGGGCGGGGCGGCTCATGGGCGTCTCCTTGTGGGGGCACGGACACCGCTACCATACTGCGTGCGGACGCAGGCGTCAACATGTCGCACCCGACCGGTGGACGACCAGCTGGTCGTCCCTACGCGCCCCGGCGCGGGCGTCAACCGGCGTAGGGGGGTAACACGTTACGCCCTTGACGGGGAGCCCGGACGAGCCAACACCCCATTATTTTGGAAAATGTCCTACAATGGGCGGGGACAAGGCGCGTAACACGGAGGGGGGATAATGCGTAAGCGATTATTTTCTGCCTGGCGAAGTGCAGTGCTGTTGATCGCCCTGCTGGCGACGGCGCTGGCGGCGCGGGCGCAGGGGGAGATAGAGCCGTTGTTCACCCTGCGCCACGAGGAGAAGGTGGTGGGCGCGGCCTGGAACGGGGATGAGACGCGGCTGCTCACCTGGTCGCTGGATGGCACGGCGCGGGTGTGGGACGCCGACAGCG
>DAOUEM010000579.1:0-4374 GCA_034430555.1 Anaerolineae bacterium
CCGACCAGCCCTTTGCCGTGCCGGGCGGCCTGATTACCTGGAACGTCACCATCCGCAATCCGGGTACCGATCCGCTGAGTGATGTGATTATCACCGATACGCTCACCAGTAATATGTCGCTGGAAAGCGTCACGATCAACAACGGCACCATCCAATCGGAAGGCAATGCCATTGTCGCCACCACCGGCATCATGCAGTTCAACGAAACGGCGGTTCTGACCGTGATCTCGCGCGTGAACGAGGGCGTCTTTGCCGGGGAAGTGCTGTTAAATACCGCCTGCGCGACCGCGGTGGGTGGTGCTTCGTCCATCTGCGATACGGCCTCAGTGCGCATCGCCCCGGATGCCGACCTGCTGCCGGCCACCGGCCTCCAGGATGCGGAGGGTGGCGTCGTCACCGTCACTCCCGCCTTACTGGCGCTGGCAGGTTTGCTGCTGCTGAGCGGTCTGCTTGGCATCAATCTCAAGGACTCCGACCCCGGCACGCGTCTGGTCATCGCCGTGGCGCTGGTGGCGGCGGCCGTCGTTATCGTCGTCGTCATCGCGGCGCTGGTGCTCAACCTGAGCAACTCGTTCCAACAACCGGTAGCCGAAGAAGGCACGCCAACTGCCGTGGCCGGGGTAGAGACTCCGGCAGCAACGCCTGACGAAGCGCCGACCGAGCTCCCGTCGACAGCAGCACCGCCGGACGCCGCGCCGACTTCGATCCCGATCCCGACCGCCGGCCCCACCCTGGAACCGACCATCACGCCGACACCGGTACCGCCTTTCCGGCCGCAGTACACGCGAGAGTTATTCATCCCACGCCTGGGAATCCGGTCGTCGCTGCCCATCATCAATGTGCCGCTTCGAAACCGCACCTGGGACGTACGCGAGCTGGGTCAGAATGTCGGTTTTCTGGAAGGCACAACCTGGATCAATGAACTGGGCGAGGAATTGGGCGGGAACACCGTACTGGCAGCGCACATCCAGATCACCGACGGTGTGCCCGGCCCGTTCCGGGACCTGGACCTGCTGGAAGTCGGAGACTCGGTGTTCGTGGCCGAAAGCGGGGTGATCTACGAGTATGCGGTGAGCGCCATCGACGTGGTCGCGCCCAATGATATCGAGGTCACCTACCCGACGCGTGACCCAACCCTGACTCTGCTGACCTGCACAGAATGGAATGCGTTCAGGGGCGTGTTCGCGGAGCGCCTGATCGTGAGGGCAACGCCCATTCGCTCCCTGACTTACCAGTAATCAAGCCGTTAATCAGCGGAGGCGGGAGTGGCCAGCGGCTGCTCCCGCGTTTTTTGTGCCCCAGGTGCACGCAGTCCGAACCATGTCAGCACCATCAGCGGCAACAGGGCAATCAGGGTGACCTGGAAAGGCAGCCCGGACGATCTGCTGTATAAAAAGCCGGCCACCCACGATCCGGCAGACACGCCGACTCCCCAGATGGTTTCCACCATAGCGAAGCCGGTGCCGCGCTGCTCCGGTGGTGTGTGCTTGCTGACGATATCCAGCGATAAAGGCCGCACCACCATGCAAGTCCCCAGCATGAAATATACGCCGACCATATACGCCAGCTGCCCCGCATCAACCGGGGCAAAAAGTAGCACCATCATGGCCAAGGCCATCAATCCGGCGGATATGACCAAGGCCTGGCGCGACTGCCGCCGGCGCAGCAGCATCAGCCAGACGACCCCACCAAGCGCGGTAGCCGTGCCCAGGCCGCCAATCTCAGCGACCGACAGCGCGCGAGCCTCTTCCAGGTAAGTAGGGACCAGCGCATTACCCAATGCCCAGCAGAAGAACAATCCCATCAACACGGCATACATGACCAACTGACCGGATGACAGCCGCCACCAAGGCGCCGCCGGCTTTGGCCGGTCCAGAATCGTCCCCGTCAGGTCGGCGCTCTGCCGGGACGCGGGACGGGGTATCCGAATAACGGCCAGTGCCGACAGGGCGAACCACCCGGCGGCGATCCAGAAGACGCTGCGCAATCCCAACCAGCCGCCCAGCCAGCCGCCCACAACCGGCGAAAAAATGGTGCCGGCAATGTAGGCAGTCATCACAGCCGCCACCGTGCTCTGTATCTGCCGACCGATATCCACGCCGGGCTGCTGGCGCTCGATTTCATGGGTAACGAACGTTTGCAGCGCTGGTATGGCAAACGCCGACGAGGCATACAGAAAAAAGGCCGGGATGAGCCACTGCCAGTCCGGGGCCAGGGCTATCATGAAGATGCTGGCCAGGCCCACATACCATCCCAGGATCATGATCCGATACGGGCCAAAGCGGTCGATGAGACGGCCTGCCGGCAGCATCACCAGGACGGGCGCAAGGCCCATTACGCCTAGGACCTGCCCGACCTGAACCGGCGTCGCGCCGAGATGGGTGATGTACAATGGGCGGATGTAAACCCACAGCCCTTCACCAATACCCCACAGGAACATGGCCAGCATCAGGTACCGGGCGCCGCGGCCCATCTGCCACAGGGAATCAAACCAGCGCGCAGGCCAGGCCAATAGTTGCGCAGCGAGTCTGCGGTAGAACATGGTTGGCTCGTTTTCTGACTCAGAGCTTCAAGGCGTAGATTTCGCGCTTTTTCCAACCGGACTCGGCAACGATGGCCTTGGCAGCGGCATTGCGTGACTCGCCGACGGCCATTCGCTGGCGCAATGCCGCGCGCACCTGGGCCTCGGTCCACACACGATCGCGATTGGGCTGGCCGGCAACAACCAGGGTTACTTCGCCGCGCACCGGCCCTCTAGAAAAATAATCAAGGGCTTCGGCGGCCGATCCCCGGTAAAACTCCTCAAACATCTTGGTCACTTCTCGCGCCACACAAACAGGCCGAGACTCGCCCAGCACGCGGGCGATGACCTGCAAAGCCTCCTCCAGGCGATAAGGACTTTCATAGGCGATGAGCGTATAGGGCAAATCCTGAAGCTCTAACAACAGCGCCTGGAGCGCGTGATGTTTACGCGGTAAAAAACCTAAAAACAGGAACCGGTCGGTGGGCAGCCCGGAGGCTACCAGCGCGGGGATAGCCGCCGTCGCGCCGGGCAGCGGAATGACCGGTATCTCGGCCCTCAGGCACGCGCCAATCAGCTCGTAACCGGGATCGGACAGGCCGGGTGTGCCGGCATCTGACACCAGCGCGACATCCCCACGCTCCAGAGCATCCAGGATGTCGTCAATACGCTCCGACTTATTATGCTCGTGATAGCTGATCATCGGCTTGACGATATCGTAGTGATCCAGCAGCACGCGGGTCGTGCGCGTATCCTCGGCGGCGATCAACACGGCTTCCCGCAAGATGCGCAGCGCGCGCAGCGTGATATCTTCCAGGTTGCCGATGGGGGTGGGTACGATGTACAGCGGCATCAGACGATTGCTCCCGGCGCAAAAAAGGCACTCAGTACTCAAAATTTTGCACGAAATTAACGATGGCGACATTCTCCTCGCACAGCGGAGAAGTCGTGACGGTGAACTCAGCCGAGATCGGTGTGCCGGTCTGGCTGAGCAACTGCACGGCATACTGGCTGCGCAGCGGTGCGCCGTTCAGGAATACCTCATATCCTCCACTGCCATAGGTCAAGGCGGTGCCCGTAAAACGGATCTCGTCAATGCCTTCGCCAACAACATGGACGGCCAGGCCCGGCAGCGGCTGACCGTTGATATCCGTAACCGAACCGGCCACGCTGGCCCACCGGCAGGCCTGATCATTGGGATTGGCGATGTATTCGACACCATCCCCAAAAACGGTAAATGGGAACGGCGAGCGAGTATACGACGCCGGGTCGCCGACTGGCGGCGGCGTAAAAACACCTTCGATGACATCACCCTGCTGCGGACCGCTTACCAGCGTTGGCGTGGGGGTCACCGGCGTGATCGTCGGGATGCGCGGTTGTTCGCCTACAACCGGCCTCGCCGTCGAGGTCCCGGCATCGGTCGGTGAAGGAGGCTGCGAAGGCGTTAAGGTCGGCTCCAGTGTATTCAGGCGAGGGGTCTCCGGTAGCTTGGTCGCCGTGAGAGTCGCCGTAGGCCGGTCAGGGTCCGCCGTGGCGATCACATATATCGGCAGCGGCGTGCGCGGCGGAAACGGATTGATCGGCACATAAGGATTGACGAGCAATAACCCAAAGTACGCCAGGAACAACGCCGTCAGCAGCAGGAAAAACACACTGACAACGCCCGGGGACAAACACCCCGGGCGTCCAGCCCTATCAGCATGAGAACCGGCGTTCCCTCCCTCCAGCGGAAGGTCGTCTGGCCGGTAGGGGTCGTTACTCATCACACCGCCCCGGCTTTAGAAGGATCGTGTCTGCTCAAAATTAACCAGCGCCAGGTTCTGAGAGCAATTGTTGGGGAACGCCACCTGCAC
>DAOUEM010000580.1:0-1680 GCA_034430555.1 Anaerolineae bacterium
CCGCCGATGTAGGGCAGCACCGGGATCAGGGCGGCGAAGTGGGCGCGGGCCTCCTCGACGATGGCGGCGGCGGTCGATTCACCATCGGTACCGGCCAGGATGGGCTGCCATTCCTGGGCGTGATCCTCGAAGCGGGCCATCAGTTCTGGCCGGCGGTCAGTGTAATAAGCAGATTGGTCGGTGTTCATAGGGTGCTCCTGTGGTTCATGTGCGGACGGCAGGACGTTACAACCGGTTAGATTCCGGTCCGTCCTCAGCGGGCGTTCAGTTGAACGCCCCTACGACGATTTTGTGCCGATACCCCCCCACACGCCATCGGGCGGGCAACGCGTCAACGCAGCCTCGATGACGCGGACGTCCATGGCGAAGCGCCGCGCCAGCGCCCCCGGCAGATCGGCCTGTTCGGCATCGGTGAAGGGCACGACCTCCTCCCGCCCGACCGTGCGCCGCACCAGCCCCTTGCCCTGGTCGAAGCGCCACATCTGGCCGCCAGCAGCGTCCAGCCGGTGGATGATCACGTTGTCCAGGAAGAAGCCGTCCGGCTCGTGATCGCGCACCAGCCGCGCCCAAAAGGTCTCCGCCTTGACCGGTTCCCCCTTCAGCCAGAAGATGTCCTGCCGGAAGGTGCCGCTGGTCCGGCGCACGATCCAGCGCCCCTCGGCGACGGGAGCCACCTCGTAGCGGTAGATGGGCGTCTGCTTGAAGACGGGCGCGTCCGGGTCCAGGCGGAGGGCGGCAGGCACCGGGTAGCCGACGTCGGCCAGGACCCGCGCCCCGTCCACGGTGACCAGGCAGGCGCTGTGCGGGTCGACCTGCCAGGCGCCGCCCTCCTTCATATCGCAGAAGGCCAGCGTGCTGTGGAAGCCCAGCGCGTCGAGCAGGGCTTTGAGCGCCAGGTTGCTCTCGAAGCAGGTGCCGCCGGTCCCCAGCCGGAGCGCGTCCGCGAAGAAGGCCTCCGGGCGGCGGGCGTAGTCGGACGGGCTGCCGGGCAGCTGGTGGCGGGCGATGCGGGCTGCCGACTCCCAGGGGATGCGTCCCGCCCAGGCCAGCAGCAGCCGGTCCAGGAAGGGCAGGGTCGGCGCGGCGGCGGCCAGGCCGAGGTGGTCGAGAATGGCGTGGAGGGGCATAGCGCGGCATCCTTTCGTTGCTATCCTGGAGAATGCTACCGCGTCCGGGGCCGTTGAGAAAGGGCGCGCATTATGCGGCGCGTACACGCAGCGCGCGGCCCGTAGGTTAGCAAAAGGCAGCAAAACCGTTAAAAAACCATTTTCGTCGGGCGGCATCTTTCCTGTATAATGGACGCAGCGCACGTTCAATGAAGGAGCGCCCCATGAGCGATACTCCGCAGTCGCCGGCTGCACCGCCCAACCTGCCGCCCGCCGACAACGGCGACGAGAAACAACCACCCAGGCTGGTGGCGGCGCGCCCGCCGCGCGCCGATAGCCCGACCATCATCCCGCCGGTGGACGAAGCGCAGGCCCCCGCCGCCAGCCATGTGGCCGCCCTGGCGCCGGCCAAAATCGCCGAAGCGGAAGCGGTGCCTTTGGGCGAATCCGTGCCGGCGGCATCGCCCGCGCCGAGCCTGATGCCGGACCTGCCGGACCTGGGTGTCGCGCCATCGCCGGATGTCGCGCCATCGCCGCCGCCTATCGCCCAGGAAAAACCGCCCGCCGAACCGGA
>DAOUEM010000581.1:0-55893 GCA_034430555.1 Anaerolineae bacterium
GTGCAGGGCCATGCGCCGTTCAGCCTTCCTCGATGGTGTGCACGCGCGGATCGAGCATCCCATACAGCAAGTCGGCGGTGGCACTCAGCGCGCTGTAGATCGCCGCCGACAGCACGACAATCCCCTGCACGATCGGGTAATCCTGGTTGAGCACTGCATCCTGAAGCAGCCGGCCGATCCCCTGGCGGGCAAACAGCATTTCCGTGATCACGGTCCCCCCCAGCACAAAACCAAGTTGGAGGGCGACGACGGATAGAATTGCCGGCAGCCCGGCGCGCAGCACATGACCAAGAAAGACCTGCGGGGAGGGCAGGCCTTTCGCCTGGGCCGTGCGTACGAAATCTTCCTCCAGGGTTTTGCACAGGCTGGTGCGTGTCACGCGCGCGATGCTCCCGGCTACGTGAAAGCCCAGCACTGCCGCCGGCAGGATCAGGTGCCCGATGTCGCCAGAACCGGTCGCCGGCAGCAGCCGCAGGCTTGAGCTGAAGACGTAGATCGCCAGCGTGCCGGTCCAGTAGATGGGCGACGACAAGGCAAGAATGCTCAACCACCCGGCCAGCCGACCCGGCCAGCGCGGCCCGTAAAGGGCTTCCAGCGCGCCAAGCGACAGGCCCACGATCATGGCAATGGCCAGCGCACTGGCGGCCAGGACAATGGTCGCGCCCAGTTGCTCCTGAATGACCACCCTGACCGGCTGGTGGGTCAGAAAAGAATGGCCCAGGTCGCCGCGGATCAGACCGGCCAGGTAGGCGACATACTGGTTCAAGGCGGGCTGATCGAGTCCCAGTTCGGCGCGCTGGGCTGTGATATCCGCTTCTGATGCGCCGCCCTGAAGCATCTGGTTTACTAGGGCATCGCCGGGGATGATCCGCAGGGCCAGGAAGGCCAGCGTCACGGTCAGCCACACGATCAGTAGCGCCGTGATCAGGCGCTGGCGCACAAAACGGCGCATCGATTAGTTTCCACCTCCTGTCGACAGCGAAAAATTGTAGAGCAGTGGGAGCCAGCCCTGGGCATCAAACGACACGCCTTGCAGGTCGGCAGTCACGCCGTTGAGGTTGACGTAATCTCTCACCGGCAGGATCAAAGCCTGTTCCATGATACGAGCCTGCGCTGCCGCGTACATGTCCGCGCGTGTGCCCGGATCAGGCTGGCGGGCGCCTTCCCTGAGATACGTGTCCAGCTCAAAGTCGGAGTAACCCATCCAGTTGAGCGAGCCGTTCGAAGTAAAAAACTGGTTCAGCAAGCTGGCATCGCTGCCGGAGAAGTTTATGGCAATCAGGTTGTAGTCGCCTGTATCAGCAGCCTCGCGGAGCTGGCCAAAACCGGCCACCTGCCGGAGGTCCAGGTCGATGCCCTGCTCGCGCCACTGGCTCTGGATGAGCTGTGCCACTTCTGGCGTCAATCCCCACGGGGGGATGATCATCGTCAGTTGCAAGGGGATTCCGCCAGGCTCAGCGTCGGCGGTTGGTGTCGGCAGGCCAGGTTCCGTGGTAGACGGCGGGGCCGAGGGCGCGAACAGAATACCGTCTTCATCAGACTCGGTGAAGCCAGAGGCGAACAGCAGCGACTGTACCTGGCCGGGGTCGTAAGGATAATAATCAGCGACCGCCGGGTCGTAATAGCGGGTTGACTGGCTCAGCGGGCCGGTGGCTTCCGGTGAAAAACGCTGGAAGACGGTGTCGATGATCGCCGTCCGGTTGGTGGCGAAGATCAGCGCCTGCCGCACGGCCAGGGTATCGGTGGGAAAACGCTGCGTATTCATCAGGAACTGCAGCGGCTGGCCGGGAATCGGCGTCGGATAGAGGCGGAAGTCCGCGCGACCGATCAACCGTTGGGCATCGATCGGCTGGATTTCGCCCATGAACTGGGCATCGCCGCTTTCCAGGGCCAGGATACGCGTCGGTGGGTCTTCAAAAAAACGGAACTCGATGGTGGCGACGGGGTATTGCGGCGGGCTGTAAAAAGCCGGTCCCCAGGCATAGTCGTCGTAGCGTGTGATCACCAGGCGGTCGCCCGGCACGTATTCCACCATGCGATATGGTCCGGTCCCCACCTGGTGAAACTGGTAAGTTGCCGTGTCATAAGCGGCCAGCTGCGCCGGACTGGCCATGCCCAGGTAAACCTGGCTCAGCGAATCGAGCAGTGGTGCGCTAGGTTCAGCCAGCGTCAGTTGGATGGTATAGGCATCGATGATCTGGTATCCACTGTATGTCCCTAACATGAACCGGGCTTTTTGAGAGGCGGTTTCCGGTGCGGTGATGCGGTCCAGGTTAGCACCAACAGCCTGGGCGTTAAACGGCGTGCCATCATGGAAGGTCACGTCGTCGCGCAGGTAGAAGGTATAGGCTAAGCCATCGGGCGACACCTCCCAGCGTTCGGCCAGCCCCGGTACAAATTCTTTGGTCTGCGGGTCCTGGTAGACCAGGGTATCATAAACGGAACGCAGCGGAATGCCCAGCTCCGATGAAGCATGAATGTGGGGGTCAAACCCGGAAGGCTCCAGGGTCAACCCGTAGACGATGCGCGGCTCAGGCAGAGTATTGCCGTTGAGCCCGGCGCACGCAGGTAACAAGAGAAGCACCGTCATCAGGACGGCCAGTCGATTGTTCATCAATACGCACCCTGTCGGCGACTCTTCGCGAATAGCCCGGCGCGAGTATACCGCAGGCAGTGCGCGCCCGGTAGCAACCGTGGGCTAGATGTGCCTGGCGCGGTAGAATGGCCGGGTGTTGGACCGGAGGAAAATGGGAGTTCGATGACGACATTTGACCCGCAATTGCTGGTACCGCCGGAGGAAGAAGAACAACTGCCGCTCTTTCGCCCGGTGTGGCGTTCTGTTTCCTATGAGATGATCATCCTGGTAGCGGGTACCCTGGTCGTTAGCCTTGCTGCGTCGCTGCTTGGAATTGAGCTTGACTCTTCGTCGCTGCCGCTGGTGACGGCGCTGCTGGCCATGGCGCCGTTGGTGGGGTGGGTGCTGATATCCTGGCGAGGCGAAACCCGGGTGCAAAAGCCGCGCCAGGGATTGGTGGCGATGATGGCGATCGGCGCCCTGGTCGCCAATGGGGTGGCCGCGCCATTCATCGAGCAGTTTATCGCGCCGGATCGATGGCTTAACACCATGACCGGACTGGCGCGTATTCTGGGCTATGCCGTGACCGTAGGCGTGACCGTGGAGTTCCTTAAATACCTGGTGCTGCGTTACATGGCCTGGCCCAAACGGTTTGAACGCCGCATTGATTGTGTCGCCTACAGCCGGGCTGTAGGGTTGGCCTTTGCCACGGTGCTGAACTTACGGTTTGCCCTGCTGGAGGGTGGCGCACAGCCCGGCGCGGCGGCTGTCCACGTGATATCGCTGGTGCTGGTACACGAGGCCGTTGGCCTGGTGATGAGCCACCGCCTGATGACCCTCAAATTCGGCAACCCGGGTATGTTGTCGCTGGCGGGCGGCCTGCTGTTGGGGGGCCTCCTGCACGGCGTTTATACCGCCTTCCGGGCCGGTTTCGTGGTAGGCGGGTTTGGCATTGGTGCTTCGGCCAATGTGCCCATCATGGGATTGGTCTTTTCCGTGGGATTTGCGGCGATGTTGTTTGGTATTTACGCCTTTTTAATCGCGAATGCGGACGCCCGTGACGTACGTGTGTCCAACGTGGGGTAAGCGCCAATGCGCATGTTTCCCATTCCTGAGGAAGCCCCGCTGACCCGCACCCAGCGTTGGGCGAACGGCCTGGTCTTCCTGACGGCGCTCGTTACCCTGGCTTTGGGGTTTTTGCTCAAAGATCAGGTGATCAGCAGCACCGAGACGCGCCAGTTTCTGGCAGCCGGTATTCTGGCCCAGTATCCGAGCGGCTGGCTGCTGGATACCGAAGGCCCCTATGTCTTCCGGGTCCAGGACCCGATGTCGCCCGCTTACCGGACGGCCATCCAGGTGGCTGTCGAGTCCATCGGCGCAGATGCGGCCGCCCGCAATATCCTGGATAACCTGACGATTGAACGGGCGCGCCTGCTGGCGTCCTACGAGACTCTGCGCACGACCCTGGACTATACCCTGCCGGATGGCGAGGAAGCCACCCGGCTAGACTATGTGTACGCGGCCACCGAGGATAACCCCTTTTTAGAGAGTATACCCGTGGTGGTGCATGGGGTGGATATCGTGACGATCAAGCGGGGGCAGGCGATCATCATTACGTTTCGAGTGGAGGCTGATCGGTTTGGTGAGGAAGTGTGGCGGCTGGAGCGATTTCTGGCGACGCTGGAATTTTAGACTCTGGGCAACCTCTGCGGGGGTGATCGTTGTTCTGCTGGTGGGGATGTCATCCCACCTGCACGCCCAGGCGATCCTGGATTTTAACAACATCTTCCGGGCGACGGTGTACCTGACCAGCGTTTACGACACCCCTGCCGGGCGTGTGACCGCGTGCATCGGATCGGGCACCCTGGTCAGCAGCGACGGCCTGATCCTGACCAATGCCCACAACGTCGTGGACAACGACCTGTGCCGCGTGGACGATATCGTTGTTTCGCTGACCATCCGCCCGGACGAGCCGCCGGTGCTGACCTACTTCGCCGAAGTGGTGAATTATGATCTGGGGTTGGACCTGGCGGTGCTGCGCATCAACCGTCAGATCGACGGGCGGGCAATTATGCCGGATACGTTGAGTCTGCCTTTTGTGGAACTGGGCGACTCCACTCAACTCACCCTGGACAGCACCATAGCGGTTTTTGGGTACGCCGGGATCGGCAACGACTCGGTGACCTTCGCACGTGGCACCGTCCTGGGATTCATCGCGGAGCCGCGTGGCGGTGACCAGGCCTGGCTGAAAACGAGCGCCACCATTCTCGGGACCATGAGCGGCGGCGGTGCTTATGACGCCGAAGGGCGGCTGATCGGCGTCCCTACGACCGCGCCGGCCAGTTCCGACGTGGCGCTGGACTGCCGCCGTGTGCAGGATACCAACGGCGACGGGCTGGTCGACAGGCGCGATGATTGTATTCCGGTCGGCGGCCTGATCAATGCCCTGCGGCCGTCTGCCCTGGCGCGAGGATTGGTCCGGGCGGCGAGGCTGGGTATCCGCAATGAGGGGCATCGTTTTACAGCGGAGGCTGCTGCGTCCCGTGGCCCTGGTGAGCCTGCCTTCGGCCCGATTCGTTTCGCCCCGGATAAAAATGAGGCCGGACTGCCGACCACGTTTGTGACTCAGGTGCCGGCCAACATTAACAGCCTCTACCTGTTTTTTGACTACGAAAACATGCATCCGGGCCTTGTGTATGAACTGCGAACGACGCTGAACGGCACCTACAACCCGGTGTTCAGCCAGGCGCCTGCGCTCTGGAGCGGCGGTGAACGCGGCTTGTGGTACATCGGCAGCGCCGGCCAGGCCTGGCAAAACGGCGTCTATGAGTTCACCCTGTTTATTGAAGGCCGCACGGCAAGCAGTGCGCGTATCACCGTTGGCGGTCCGCCGCAGCCGGCGCCGACTTTCGCGGATATCGTCTTTGGCCTGCAGGACTTGCAGGGCAACATTATCGGCAGCGGCTTTGTCCTGCCGGCTGGTGATATCGCCTACGCCCGCTTCAACTATCGCGACATGGTTGACGGCATCCCCTGGGCGCAGATCTGGTATTACGAAGGCCTCGAATTGAGCCGCTTGCCCCAGGCCTGGAATCTCGGACCAGGCGGCTCGCACACGATCAGCATCCGCCCCCAGGGACAGGGGTTGCAGCCGGGGCGCTATCGCCTCGAACTGTGGATCGAGGACCGGTTGTCCGCCGTGGCCGACTTCATCATCGGCGGCGCGCAGGAGGGCGTGCTGGCACAGGTTTTTGAGAATGAACGCTTCTCCAGCGAATTAGCAGAGGGGTCGCCGGCCGGCGTGATCGCGGAGAGTTTTTCCAGTACCATCGCGGATTTGTATACGGTCGTCGACTGGCGGCTGCTGGCACGCGGCACGCCGTGGTCTTATCGCTGGCTGGTCGATGGTGAGACTCTCTTCGAGGGCCGCGAAGACTGGCAAGGGCCGGAATCCGGCACGAACTTCTGGCTGGCGCTTGGCTCTGACCGCCAGCTGCCCGACGGTTCGTACACCCTGGAGATTCGCATTTCCGGCCTTTTGCTGGTCTCCAAGACGACGCGTGTCGGGTTGGGGCAGTTGCCCGTCGTGCAGGGTAATGCCGCCCGCGGCGTCCGTCTTTTTGGCGAAATCGTCGATGCCGAGACGGGTGCAGGCATACCGGGCGTGATGTTTATCGTTTTGGAGGTCGAGTTTTCGGCGGAGGATTTTGTCTGGGATGAATCCCAGATTTTCGGCATGGCCCTGACCGATCGCCGGGGCTACTTCGAGATTCCGCGCCTGCTGCCCTATGATGAGTTTTACAGCGTGGTGATTGTGGCCGATGGTTATCTGCCGGTTTCTGCCGACGGTATCGAACCACGTTCGGATGACCCGACGCTGGGTGGTCAGATAGAGATGCGGTTGGAGATGAACCAGGATTTACACTAGATGAGTAAGCGCGAACGCATTGACGTGCTGCTGGTCAGCCGCGGTCTGGTGGACAGCCGCGAGTTGGGCAAGCGGCTGATCATGGCGGGTGAAGTGCTGGTGAATGAGCAGCCGGTCAGCAAGCCGGGCACGCGGGTGCCGGTCGATGCCAGCCTCGAACTGAAGGCCAAACCGCCTTACGTCAGCCGTGGCGGCGAGAAGCTGGCGGGTGCCCTGGCGGCTTTTCCCATCAAAGTCACGGACCAGGTGTGCGCGGATGTCGGGGCCAGCACGGGCGGCTTCACGGACTGTTTGCTGCAAAACGGCGCTCGACGTGTGTATGCCATCGACGTGGGGTACGGGCAGTTGGATTACCGCCTCCGGCAGGATGAGCGGGTGGTGGTGATGGAGCGCACCAACGCCCGCCACCTGGAGACGCTGGCTGAGCCGGTCGGCCTGGTGACGGTCGATGCCTCGTTTATCTCGCTGCGGTTGCTGCTGCCGGTGATTCGCGGCTGGGTGACCCCGGCTGCCGACGTGATCCCGCTGATCAAGCCGCAGTTTGAGGCGGGTAAGTCGCGGGTGGGTAAGGGTGGGGTGGTACGCGATCCCGCCGTGCACCGCGACGTGCTGGCCGAAGTGCTCGCTGCCGCCCGTGAATTGGGCTGCCGGGTGCATGGCCTGATTAGGTCCCCTTTGAAAGGCCCCGCCGGCAATATCGAATTCCTGGCCTGGCTGTCGGTTGGCGGCGACCAGGCCCTGGAGTCGTCCGTCGAAGATTTGATCGCGCACGCGTTGGGGCAGGATGAGTGATCGCCTGCCGGCGGTGGTACGGGCTATACACTGCCGGTTGGTTCAGGTATACTTCGCCCCACGTGTTGGGGATGTACCCATACCCAACATTAGCGGAATGAAAACAGGCACACATGGACAAGGCACGCATTCGCAACTTCTCGATCATCGCTCACATTGACCACGGCAAAAGCACGCTGGCCGACCGCCTCCTCCAACTGACGGATACCATCGCTGAGCGCGAGATGCAGGCGCAGGTGCTGGACACCATGGACCTGGAGCGAGAGCGCGGTGTGACCATCAAAGCGTCAGCGGTGCGCATGATGTACACCGCCGACGACGGCGAGCAGTATGAGATCAACCTCATCGATACGCCGGGCCACGTCGATTTCTCCTACGAGGTCAGCCGTGCCCTGCAAGCCTGCGAAGGCGCGGTCCTGGTAGTCGATTCCAGCCAGGGGATCGAGGCGCAAACCCTGGCCAATCTGTACATGGCCCTGGAACAGGACCTGGAGATCATCCCCGTCATCAACAAGATCGATCTGCCGGCGGCCCGCCCGGACGAGGTGGCGCAGGAGCTGGAAGACCTGCTGGGCATCCCGGCGGAAGACGTGATTCCCATCTCGGCCAAGACCGGCGACAACGTCCGGGCCGTGCTGGAAGCGGTCATCAAGACTGTGCCGCCGCCAAAGGGGGACCTCAACCTCCCCGCCAGGGCGCTGGTGTTCGATTCGCATTACGACTCGTATAAGGGCGTGATCGCCTATGTGCGGGTGACGGATGGGGAATTGAAGGCAGAGGATCGCCTCAAAATGATGGCGACCGGCGCCGAGATCGACCCTATCGAGATCGGCGTGTTCAGCCCCGGCATGAAGGCCACCGGCAGCCTGCAGGCCGGCGAAGTCGGTTATGTCGCCACCGGTCTCAAGACCGTACGCGAATGCCGCGTCGGTGATACGCTGACCACCGCGCGGGGCGGCGCCTCCCAACCGATGCCCGGTTACCAGCAGGTTAAACCCATGGTTTTTGCCGGGCTGTACCCGGTGGAAAACGACGATTACGAGGACTTACGCGACGCCCTGGAGAAGCTTCAGCTAAACGATGCCTCCCTGGTTTACCAGCCGGAGACGTCCCAGGCGCTGAATTTCGGCTTTCGGGCGGGTTTTTTGGGCCTCTTCCACATGGAGATCGTGCAGGAGCGCCTGGAACGGGAATACGACCTGGATATCCTGGCGACCGCCCCCAGCGTCGAATACCAGGTCAAGCTGCGCACCGGCGAGGAGATCACCATCGACAGCCCGTCGGAGCTGCCGGACGAGGGGACCATCGAGGAAATCGGTGAGCCGTGGATGAAGATTCAGGTCTTTACCCCGCAGGATTTTATCGGCCCGATCATGGACCTGGTGACCAAAAAACACGGCATCTACGAGACCATGGAATACCTGGATACCACCCGGGTGATGCTGACCTATCGCATCCCCCTGGCGGAACTGATCGTCGATTTTCACGACCGTCTCAAGAGCATCTCGCGTGGGTACGCCAGCCTGGACTACCAGTTTGAAGGCTACCAGCCCGGCGACCTGGTCAAGCTGGACGTGCTGGTCAACCAGCACCCGGTCGATGCCCTGGCCTTAATCGTGCACCGTGACGACGCCTACCACAAAGGGCAGCGGCTCGTCACCAAGCTTAAGAGCCTGATTCCCCGCCAGCAGTTTGCCGTGCCGATCCAGGCCGCGACCGGCAAGCGTGTCATCTCACGGGCCAACGTCAAGGCTTTGCGCAAAGACGTGCTGGCCAAGTGTTACGGCGGTGACGTCACCCGCAAGCGCAAACTGCTGGAGAAGCAGAAAAAGGGTAAAAAGCGCCTGAAGATGATCGGCAATGTCGAGGTGCCGCAGGAAGCATTTATGGCCGTGCTGCGCCTGGACGACGAGTGACGCCTGATGTTGACCGGATAGCGTTACTCCTGGTTACTCGTCCAGCGCCAGGCCTGCGCCAGCCCCCACGTGAGCGCCCAGATGGCCGGGCGGCCGTCTGTCGCGCTGAAACGGTAGACGCGCGCCTTCTCAAAACGCGGCATGGTCATGCTAACGATCGTCGCATCCGAGCGGGCGATCACCGCGATGCCGATGTCTGCGCCGTGCTGGTCGCGGACGTAGCGGGCGGCTCGCAACCCCAATTCCTCAGGGTCGAGGGCTGCATCGACGCCCAGTGTATCGTACAGGGCCTCTACCGTATCGTAGCGATCAGCGCCGGCCAGCACGTCGCTGCTGCCGGGAACGGCGGTCACCTGCTGTACTAACGTGCCTCCCGAGCAAGTTTCACTGAGCGCCAGCCGCTTGCCGGTATCCTGCAAAGCGGCCACCAGCGCCGTCTCGATCAGGTCTTTGTCGATGCCGTAGACGTATTTGCCCAGGCGCTCTCGCACCTGCGCCTCGATATCCGCGATCATCCGGTCGGCGGTGGTCTCGTCGTCGGCTTTGGCCGTGATGCGAATGTCGGTCTGCCCGATGTGAGCAGCCAGGCCCACCGTTGGGTTGGTGAGTTTCATCAGGTCGGTGATGGCATCGTCGATCTGGCTTTCGCCGATGCCCGCCGTCCGCAGGATGCGCGCTTTGATCACGCTCTTTAGGTTAAATCGCTGCTGGAGATAGGGCACGACGGCGGTATCGAGCAGGTGCATCATTTCGCGTGGCACGCCCGGCAGGCTGATTACCACGCCGCGCTCGCTCTCCACCGCGAAGCAGGGCGCTGTGCCGACCGGGTTTTCAATCGGCAGTGCGCCTTCCGGGATAAACGCTTGCTGCCGGTTGTTTTCGCTCATCCGGCTGCCGAAGTGGGCAAATCGATCCGCGATCTGGTCGTACAATTCTTGTTGAAAGACCAGCGGCCGGTCGGTGGCTGCGGCGACAGCCTGCCGGGTCATGTCGTCCACAGTCGGCCCCAGGCCGCCGGTGGTGATGACCACGTCGGCCCGGTCGAGTGCGATGTTTAACGCGCTGACGATGCGTACCTCATTGTCGCCAACCGTCGTGGTAAAAAAGATGTTCAGGCCGATATTGCGTAAAATGCGGGCGATATGGGCGCTGTTGGTGTCGACGATCTCGCCTAAGAGTAACTCGGTGCCGATGCTGATGATTTCCGCGTTCATGAAGTGACTCGCTTGGTGACAGGTGATCACATACTATTCGGTTAGATGGGTGGCGCTTACGTGGGCTACCGGGATGGACGAGGACGCTCGCTTCCGCGTTTTCTCTTGGGGGTAGATGCCGGTAACCGCCGGTGACCGGTGGGAGATTGTAGCCGTCTTCGTTGCGATGCGCTAGGAGCATAGAGTATACTGAGGTTGTCCTGATAATAATAGAATTATAGACTGAAGAGAGCTTCTTCTGCAGGCTGGGAGCGCTCCATTAGGTTGCGGAAGGATAGCTACAGGAGGTGATGATCCGTCATAACGTTCTGTCCGGAAGATGGTTGGCACGCCGGAGTTATAATCCCGCTCTCGCTCGTGAGCTAGATAAGGGATATGCCGATTATCTTCCTGGAAGCAACACACGCGAACGGTTTTGGAGAAGGGCTGTTCGTGAGAGAAGAGATTTTGCCTGGGTGCAGTGACGACCATCACCGCCAGGCATGATGGTGAGATGCCTGATGCCTTGATAATCGGCGACTGCCCGCTCTATCCTGGCAACGTCGGTTAGGGCCAGTCGGGCTGGTCGGCCCTGCGCTTGAATAGAGGGAGTCTTAGTATGGCGAATCCGGTCAGCGAAAGGCCTGTCCTCACCGTTGAAGAGGGGGAGCACGTTGGCTTGCGTGTTGTGGTCGATAGTGATGATTTTATTATTGGACGCGGGGAAGAGTGTAATCTTGTGCTGAATGATCGGGCCATTTCACGGCAGCATGCTCGTATCTGGCGCGGCGGTGAATCCTTTCAGGTTGAGGACCTGGACAGCAAAAATGGCACCTGGGTGAATGGCGAAGCCCTGAAAGGTTCGCGTCCACTTTCCGATGGCGACAAGATTCAACTGGCGATGACGGTCAAAATCGCCTACAACGAGTCCGATGCCACGGTTGAGCTGGCCTTTGATCCGGCCAGTCTGCGCAGCCGGTTGTCGCTGGACAGGGATGCCCGGCGGGTGTTTATCGGACAGCAGGAGGTTATTCCCCCGCTGAGCTTGCCCCAATATCGGCTGCTGCAGCTGTTGACTGATGCGCAGGGCGCGGTTTGTACCCGCGAAGAAGTCATCGAGGCCGTATGGCCGGAAGCCGCGGGCGAAGGGGTGAGCGAGCAGGCAATCGACGCGCTGGTGCGGCGGCTGCGCGATCGGCTGGCGGAGGTTGATCCGAATCACCAGTACGTCGTGACCGTGCGCGGTCATGGTTTTCGCCTGGACAATCCCAGCTGACGACGGATCGATCGGCCTCTCCGCCGGGCGAACACCACTGGCGGACCGGATGACAACCCTGCCTATCCGCGCGGCCTGACCAGCTGACTCAGGTCGTTAGCTCAAGGTACTCCACGCGCACGATCTGGTCGGGCGAAATATTGAGTATGGCCAGGATTTCCCTGGTCAGTTCGGCCTTGTACTCGGCATCTCTAGCGGACCAGGTCCGACTCTTAATCTCCAGGAAGTAACCCTCCAGGGTGGGCTGCCGCAGTTCATCCAAGTTGATGTAAAAAAGCACCCCTTTGTACAGAATGTGCCAGCGCAGCCGCTCCTTTTCTACGGTGTGTTCCTCATCCGGCTGGAAGTACTCCCGGTAGAAGCGCACCGGGCGGTCGGCCGGGGCGATGAATTGGGATCGTGAGAGCAGTACCGCGCTGGCGAACTCCCGTTCCTTGGTCGGCATCGTGTAGGTCAGCCGGCTGCGCACCCCGGCTACCGAACCATCCTCGCCGATGGCATCGTCTTCACGATAGCGAACCCGCCCGCGCTTGGTATCTGTAAAATTGAAGTACGTGTCATACTGGCGATAGTGCGTGTGCCGGACCAGTTGTACGTTTTTGTCTTCGAGCACCCGGGCGATGATGTCCGGGGCCGGTACGCGGGCCTTCACCTGGATTTCGAAGCTCTCTTCCTGTTCCAGCCCGCCGATTGCAACCAGTTTGCTCAGGATGTTGCCTTCACGCGCGGTCAAAAAGGCGTCGATCCGGGTGGCGTAATCTTCGGCTGCTCTGCGGATGGCTTCCTCGTCGACGGTCAGCAGCGTCTGGTCCCGCATCAGCCACCGCCCGTCGCAGAAAACGTGGGTAACGTCGGTGCTTTTCGCCGCATAGACGATTTGCGAATAGATGGCGTTGGGATCGCGCGTGAAGTGGGGGAAGTTATGCAGCGGCATACGGTCGAGCGTGATCACGTCGGCGCGTTTGCCTGCTTCAAGGCTGCCGGTCACATCGCCCAGGAACAACGCCTTCGCGCCCATCGAAGTGGCCATGGCCAGAGCCTGCCGGGCCGGCAGGGCGGTGGGATCGGAGGTAGCGCCCTTGGCCAGAAAGGCCGCCAGCCTGATTTCGTCGAACATATCGAGGTCGTTGTTGCTGGCGGTGCCGTCGGTGCCGATACCGACGACCAGGCCGCGAGTCAGCATATCCTGGACCGGCGCGATGCCGCTGGCCAGCTTAAGATTGCTGGTCGGATTGTGCGCGACTCGCGTTTGATGGCGATGCATGATGCGCATTTCATCCGTGTCGACATGGACGCAGTGTGCGGCCAGCACTTTGGCCGTGAGAATCCCCAGTTCCTCCACCCAGGGCACCACCGGCATATCGTGGTCACGGCGGCATTCATCGACCTCCAGCCGGGTTTCGGCGATGTGCGTCAGCAGGGGCACGTCAAACTCGCGGGCCAGGTCGGCGCAGGCTTGCAGGGTTTCTGCCGTGTTCGTGTACGGGGCATGGGGCGCCACTGCCGGTGTGATCAGCGCATGTCCCTTCCAGTCCTGGATGAACTGGCGGGTGTAAGCCAGGCTGTCTTCGTAGCTTTCGGCGTCGGGTGCGGGAAACTTCAGCACCGTCTGGCCGAGCACGGCCCGCAGACCGGCTTCGCTGACAGCGCGGGCGATGTCTGCTTCGTAGTAATACATGTCCGCAAAGAGCGTGGTGCCGCCCCGGATCATTTCCGCGCAGGCCAGCTTCGCGCCCTGGTAGCAGAATTCGGGGCTGACAAATTCGCGTTCGACCGGCATCATATAACCCATCAGCCAGACGTCAAGCCGCAGATCGTCCGCCAGGCCGCGCAGCAAGGTCATCGGGATGTGGGTGTGGGCGTTTACCAGGCCGGGCATGATGATCTGGCCGGTGCAGTCGACGACGGTATCTGCGGTGTAGTGGACCAGTTCATCAACCGGGCCAACGGCAGCGATCTGGCTGCCGGTGATGGCCACCGCACCTTGGGGGAAAACGTCAAACTGCTCGTTCATGGTAACGACCACGCCGCCGGTCAGCAAAGTGTCCACGCGTGACATGTGAGGTCTGTCCTTTCCCAGCATTGAGTCATTATAGCGGGTCAGGCTGGCTTTGGGTACAAATAGCTGTCATCAAGATGCACAGACTCTCCGGATCGGGGATAATGGGGGGGCGGCTCGTCCCCGCGGCGAGTCATTGCTGTTCCGGCAAAGAAGGGTAAGGCGCGTATGCTCCGTCGTGAGACACTTTGGCGGTTTTCCTGGTTGGTCGAGGTTGGGGCGGTCAGCTGGTTTTTTGTCCAGGCCTTGCGCTATTTACATGGCGCGCTCTACGCACACGTTTCCAGCGCCGACATCGTGCTGCGCCTCGGCGATCCCGGCGACTCGGTGCCGGGCGTGGTGCTCCCGGTCATGGTACAGGCGGAAGTGGTGATCGTCATAATCGCCATGGTTGTACCGCTGGCGGCCTTCCTGCTCGCCCGGCGGCCCATCGTGTTTGCGGTGACGGCGGCGCTGGTGGCTGTTGGTCGGGTGTTTATGACCATTGACGCACCGGTGATTGGCGTAATGGGGGCCTCCCTGACGGTGGCCGGTGCGGCGCTGTACTTCGCCGGGTTAGCCCGGCAGCAGCCTGCGCGTTTTGCCATTGCGCTGACGGCGGGCCTGCTGGTCGACCAGGTGGTCCGCGCCTTTGGCCTGACCGTCGACCCCACGGTATTGACCTTCGACTCGACAGTGTCGGAGACGTATCTGGCGGTGCAGACGCTACTGTCCATACTTTTGTTTGTGATTGCGGTGCTGCGCGCCGTTTTCCGGCAGGGCTCCTCTTTTGCCGCGGTAGAAGCTTATTCAGGCATTTCCTTGTGGGGTGGGTTGTCTTTTGGCGCGTTATTGTTCCTGCAATTTGTCCTGCTTGGACTGCCCAACGGTATTGCCCGCTGGAGTGGGGTTGACTACGCCATAGTCGCGCCCTGGCTGGCGGCTGTGACGGCGCTGCCGCTGCTGCCGGCGGCGCGTGATGTGGCCCGCCGCGTCATGACGCTGGTGGACGTCCAGTGGCGGGGCTGGTTCTGGCTGTTGTTGATGTGCCTGTTGGTGGTCATCGGCAACCGGTTTAGCGGGCTCATCGCGCTGGTGGCCCTGCTGCTGACTCAGTTCCTGGCCGTGCTTTCCTTGTGGTGGATCGTTCGCCCGGTGAGCCGCGACGAGCGTGATCTCACCGGCCTGGCGCTGGTAGTCACATTTCTAGTGCTGCCTGTTTTGCTGGGCGCGGATTTTTTCACGTACGAGTACGCTTTCGTGCGCAATTACGGGGCCGGCCTGGATTGGCTGAGCAGCCTGCTGCGGGCTATGCGTGGACTGGGGCTGGCGGTGATGCTGGTTGCCATCGTCCTGTCTGGCCTGCCCATGATGGATTCTCGCCGGCGGATACCCTGGCAGCGGGGACCGGGCAGTGAGGCCGCTGCCGGACTCGTGACGATATTTGTAGTCACGGTGCTGGTGGGCGTGGCGGTGCTGCCGCCCCAGATCGACTACCAGACCGACCTTGACCGCGTGCGCATTGCGACCTACAACATTCACGGCGGTTACAGCCTGTATTTTGATTATGATCTTGCAGAGATGGCCGATACCATCTGGGCTAGCGGCGCTGACGTGGTTTTGCTGCAAGAGGTGGAGACCGGGCGGTTGGTATCATTCGGCGTTGATCAGGCGTTGTGGCTGGGCCGCCGGCTGGGCATGGCGGTCTTTTACCTGCCCGCTAACGAAAACATGCAGGGCCTGGCTATTCTCTCCCGGGTGCCGGTGGTGCAGCAGGCCGGGTCCCTGCTGGCCAGCCTGGGCCACCAGACCGGTTTGCAGCGTCTGCAGGTCCAGCCAGATGATGACGTCCTGGACGTGTACAATGTCTGGCTGGGGTTGCCGTTTTCCTCCGACGGATCTGAACTGGCATTGCAGGAAGAGGACCAGTGGCGGCAGTTGCAGGAAGCCCTGGCGACCATAAGCATCGATCATCCGGGCGGGGTATTAGGGCGGGTAGTTTTGGGCGGTACCTTTAACAATACGCCGGATTCCGCGATTTATAGCCTGCTGGTACAAACCGGCTTCAACGACCCGTTTGTTGATCTGCCTCTGGGCGATGCGGCGACGTTGCGACGCGGCGACACCCTGCTGGCCCGCTTTGATTATCTCTGGCTGCGTAACGTGATTCCAGCAGGGCGCACCGTGCTGGCCAGTGATGCATCCGATCACCGGCTGGCCGTGGTAGAGCTTGACCTGGCTCAATAACCTGTTGCTGCGTCGATTATGGCTCTGGCTGTTCTATTTGTCCCAGTTTTTGCAGGACGGTCCTGGCGGCATTTTGCGCGGCAGCCTGCTTGCTGTGACCGACGCCGCTGCCATAAACACGCTCACCGATCAGCACTTCCACGGTGAATTCTTTGGCGTGGTCGGGGCCTTCGGCACTGACGGTCCGGTAGGTTGGCGTGTGGTTCAGGTGGGCCTGGCTCCATTCCTGCAAAAGGCTTTTCGCATCTTTGTCGGAATCATTTGCCAGGATACCCGCCAGCGCATCTTCGAAGTAAGGAAGCACGAAAGTGCGCACGGTTTCCATCCCTCGGTCCAGGTACATGGCCCCGATGACGGCTTCAAAGGCGCCACACAGATTGGCCTGCCGGGTCCGCCCGCCGCTCTCATCTTCGCCGCGGCCCAACAGCAACGCGTCGCCCAGCCCGGCCTGGATGCCGAATTCAGCCAGCGTTTCCGTGCGCACCAGGGCGGCGCGCAGCCGGGTCAGGCGGCCTTCCCGCATTTCTGGAAAGCGGTTGTAGAGCCAGTCCCCGGCGACAAAATCAAGAACGGCGTCCCCCAGGAACTCGAGGCGCTCGTTGTCTTCCAGCGAGTCGCTCGGGTGTTCGTTCAGATAGGAGCGGTGGGTGAGCGCGCGCCTTAGCACGGATAGATCGTTAAACTGGACATTGTTCTGTTCCTGAATCGTTGTCAGGTCGTCCACAATAAACCTCTTCCCAGTACGGTTGATAGCCGCCGGATCAAACCCATTATAGCGCACCTTGCGGGTAATGTTGTCGGCGTGGTGGCGACTCTGGTATACTGTCGGCGCTTTCTGCAAGAATGAAGGAGATAAGTGTCGTTGGAATCACTGCGTAAAGGCTTGCAGCGGACACGGCAGTCGTTTTTTGGCCGTATTGCCCAGACCCTCGGCGCCACCGAGATCGACGACGATACCTGGGATGATGTGGAGGGCTTGTTGATCCAGGCGGATGTTGGTGTGGAAACAACCATCGATCTCGTCGAACGCTTACGAACGCGCGTCCGTCGTGATGGGTTGACTCGCCAGGACCAGCTGCCGGACGCGCTCCAGGATGAACTACGGGGATTGTTGGACGATCCGCCGCCGCTCAACCTGAGCGGGCGCGAGCTGTCGGTTGTGCTGGTGGTTGGCGTCAACGGCTGTGGCAAGACGACCTCTATTGGCAAAATGGCCCACCGCCTGAAGAACGCCGGGCGCAACCCGGTTATCGCTGCCGGCGACACCTTCCGGGCGGCAGCCATCGAGCAGGTGCAGCTGTGGGGCGCACGTGCCGGCGTCCCGGTGATTGCCGGGCAGGCCAACGCCGATCCCGCTGCCGTCGTATATGACGCCACCAGGGCAGCGGTAGCGCGCGGTCATGACGTGCTGATCGTCGATACAGCCGGGCGCTTGCATACCAAGTTCAACCTGATGGAAGAACTGCGGAAAGTACGCGGCGTGATCCAGAAGGTCGTGCCGGACGCTCCCCACGAGACTCTGCTCGTGCTTGATGGGACGACCGGGCAGAACGCGCTGACTCAGGCCCGCCATTTCCAGGAGGCGGTTGACGTGACCGGCGCCATCGTGACCAAGTTGGATAGCACGGCTAAGGGCGGCATGATTTTCGCCATCTACCAGGAGTTGAAGCTGCCGATTCATTACATCGGAGTCGGCGAAGGGATGTACGATCTGCTCTTTTTTAATCCGGATCAATTCGTGGCCGGGTTGTTCGATGGAAATGGTTAGGACTTCAGGAAGGACATGTTTGAACATGGAAACACTCAGTAGTCGCCTAAATGACATGCGGACCGCCATTGCCAACCTCATGGTGCGTCTTTGACATCCCCGGACTTCGCTCTCAAATCATTGAGCTAGAAAAACAGCCCGCCGCCAGCGATTTCTGGGATGACCCGGAAACGGCTCAGCGCGTCATGCAGCGTATTGCCCGTCTGCGTCATGAGGTCAATCGCTGGCAGGAGGTGGCCGGTCAGATCGATGATGCGTTGGAGTTGGTGGAGCTTGGCGACGAAACGCTGACCGACGACCTTGGCGCAGAGACCGATCGGCTGGAAAAGGTGGTGGATCGACTGTCCTTCCGCGCCTTGTTGTCCGGTGAATATGACGCGGAAGATGCCCTGCTCGCCATTCATGCCGGGGCCGGCGGCACGGATGCCCAGGATTGGGCGGCCATGCTGCTGCGGATGTACGTGCGTTGGGCGGAACAGCGCGGCCTGAAGGTGCAAACACTCAGCGAAACCGCCGGTGATGAAGCCGGGATCAAGAGCGTCACACTCAGCATCTCCGGAGACTATGGATACGGCTACCTGCAGTCGGAGCGCGGTGTGCATCGCCTGGTGCGGCTCAGCCCCTTTGATGCCGCCAGCCGTCGGCACACCTCTTTTGTGCTGGTGGAGGTCTGGCCGGATGTGCAGGATGATATCGACATCGAGATCAAAGAGAAGGACCTTCAGATCGATACTTTCCGGGCCAGCGGCGCGGGTGGTCAGCATGTCCAGAAGAACGACACGGCCATCCGCATCACCCATACCCCGACCGGCATCGTGGTCTCCTGCCAGAACCAGCGCAGCCAGACGCAGAATCGCGACCGCGCCATGCAAATTCTGAAGACGCGCCTGTTTGCCATCGAGCAGGAAAAGCAGGAAGCCGAGACGGCCGCTTTGAAGGGTGAGCACATTGGCGCGGAATGGGGGAATCAGATACGCTCATACGTGCTCCACCCGTATCAGATGGTCAAGGATCACCGTACCGGCTATGAGACCGGAAACACGACGGCCGTGCTGGATGGCCGGCTGGACGAGTTTATGGAAGCGTACCTGCGTGCCAAAGTTGGACAGTCGAACGGGTCGGAGTAACCAATCTATCTACCGATTTGTGGGAGCGGGTTATGAGCGAAGAACCTAATGTTGAGGCCGTTATCAGCCGTTTGCAGCGCCAGCACCGCGACCTTCGTGATGCTGCGTCACTGACCACCGCAACTCGTAAAGTCAACGAAATCACCTCGGGGGTGGCCGGCCTGCCCGGCGAGATCGAAAAGCTGCGGGAGCGTGGTTATGCCTTTGCCGGTTACCTGGGCACGCGCGCCGAATCCCTGCGCGCTCAGTGGGACGATCTGCGCACTTCCGTCGAACGGCAGATTCGGAGCGAGCTTCCCAGCCTGCAAGAGTTGGTAAACGCGGTCGATCCGCTCATCAACAAGTTGGGTATGGCGGGGGGCAAGCCAGCCGCGGTGCAGCAGTTGGCCGAGCAGCTTGCGCCGCGCCTGGAGACGTTGGAAGCCGATATCCAAAATGTTGCCGAGCGAGTAGCTGCCCTGTACGCTGATATCGACCGGGATATGAACGAGGTCAAGCAGAAGATCAGTAAGTTCAACTGGTATATGGATATGGCGGATGAGGCGACCTTTGACTTTGGCGCGACTGAAGCCGTGTACATCGTCGCCAAGGGTGAATGGGCCAGGACGGGCAAAGGCAAGGAAGACCCCGATGGCATTTTTTACATCACCGATCAACGCCTGATCTTTGAGCGTAAGGAAAAAGAAGGCGGCTTCCTGGGTTTTGGCGGCAAGAAGATCCAGGGCATCGAGTGGGAGGTGCCGCTGTCGAGCATCACCAGTGTTAAGCCGGAGAAAAAGGGTATGCTGGGCGGCAAGGACATGGTCCACCTGGAATTCAGCTCTGGCGGCCCTGGCAGCCCGACCACCATCGAAGTTAAGGGTGGCATCAACGCCAACTGGTACGCGCAGCAGATCGAGCGTGCCAGTTCTGGCGCGATCGACCAGGAGCGTGCGCTAGAGGTTGACCCCGAAGTCGCCGAGATGGTGCGTAATGCGCCGTCCGCTTGCGAGAACTGCGGCGCGCCGTTCACCATGCCGATCACGCGCGGCATGACTCAAATCGCCTGCGAGTACTGCGGATCGGTCACCCGCCTCTAGCTGCACCGCGATCGTTTGCCTGGCAGCAACAACTCCGGCCCGTTTACCCGAACAGGCCGGAGTTTGTTTGTTCTACCTGTTGATCTGTCAGGTGGTTTGCTACCCGTGTTGGGGCATATTCCGCCGCAAGAAATACTTGGCGATCTCGGCGGCGATGCTGGGCATCAAAATAAACGGCAGGATCATCAGCCAGTGGTTCAGATCGAGCGGCGCGGTATCAAAGATCGGCTGCAAGAATGGCATATATATCACCGCCAGCAGCAGGACAAACGAGAGCGCTACCGCATAGACCATCCACTTGTTGGTGAAGATACCAATCTGCCACAGGTTATACCGCTCCGATCGTGCCGTGAAAGCCCGCAGCAGTTCTGCCATCACCAGCGTGGTAAAGGCCACCGTCTGCCCCACCACCAGGTTATCCTCGAAGACGTAGAGGCTGAGCACAAACGCGCCCAGGGTAGCGAAGGTTTCCACGACAGCCTGGATGGCGGTCAGCGTCCATAGTTCTCGCGTGATGATCGGCTCCTGGGCCGGGCGTGGTTTGATGTTCATGATATCCGGCTCTTTTTCTTCCAGGCCGAGCGCCAGCGCCGGCGCGCCGTCCGTGACCAGGTTGAGCCATAGCAGGTGTATGGGCAGCAGCGGCAGCGGCAGTCCCATGATCATCGACAGGAAGATGATCAGGATTTCACCCACGTTGCAGGAAATCAGGTAGTACACAAATTTGCGGATGTTGGCGTAGATCACGCGCCCTTCTTCGATGGCCGCCACAATGCTGGCATAGTTGTCGTCGGTCAGCACCATCGAGGCCGTCTGTTTGCTGACGTCGGTCCCGGTGATGCCCATCGCCACCCCGATGTGCGAGCGCTTGAGGGCCGGGGCGTCGTTGACGCCGTCGCCGGTCATGGCAACCACGTTGTCACGGCTCTGCAAGGCTTCGACGATGCGCATTTTGTGTTCCGGATTCACCCGGGCGTAGACCGATACCCGCGCCGCCTTTTCTTGCAGGGTCTGATCGTCCAGTGCGTTCAAGTCGCGACCGGTGAGGATGTCGTTTTTGTCCTTGAGCAGGCCTAATTCCTTGGCGATGGCGGCGGCGGTATCCGGGTAGTCCCCGGTGATCATGACCGTGCGAACCCCGGCATTTAAGGCCAGGCTGATGGCCTCTTTGACCTCGGGCCGGGCCGGGTCGCGCATCGCCGCCAGTCCGATGAAGGTCAGCCCGCGCTCGATCACATCGAAATCAAGTTCGGCTGGCCCCTGGTCCATCGTGCGGGTGGCTACCGCCAGCACGCGCAGCGCCTGCCCGGCCAGGGTGGTGTTACACCGCAGCAACTCTTCGCGCTTGTCGTCGTCCAGGGGCGATATCTGCCCATTCTGCAAGATGGTGTCGCACCTTTCCAGGACCAATTCGGGCGCGCCTTTGGTGAACGCCTGGAATGTCTGCTCACCGTTGGGGCCGCGATGAATAGTGGTCATGCGTTTGCGCTCCGAGTCGAAGGGCACCTCGGCCACGCGCGGCCAGGACTGCTTGGTCGCCTCAATCGACAGGCCGGCCTTGGCGCCCAGCGTCACCAGGGCGCCTTCCGTCGGGTCGCCGACCAGCTTCCATAACTGGTCTTCCTGTTGGATGATGGCGTCATTACAGAGGATCGCACCCCGCGCCAGCAGTTCGAGCGAGTCGACCTGCGACGGGACGATCGCTTCGCTGGCGGCGCCTGCCCCGTTCGGCGAAAATTGCCCCTCTGGCTTGTAACCTTCCCCACTGACACTGAGCAGCTGGCCATCCACCAGGACTTTGACCACGGTCATCTCGTTGGTGGTCAGGGTGCCGGTTTTATCGGAGCAGATCACGTTGGCGCTGCCCAGTGTCTCGACGGCAGCCAGCTTGCGGATCAGCACGTGCCGCTTGATCATACGCTGCATGCCCAGCGCCAGGGCGATGGTCACGACGGCGGGCAGCCCTTCCGGCACGGCGGCGATCGCCAGGCTGACGGCGACCATAAACAGTTCGATGAGCGTGTTCTGGTGTTCGGCGGAGGCCAGCCACACACCGAGATCGTCGATGGGCGTGACGTTGAGCAATCGCAGGACGCCGACGGCGAATACGATGCCGCAGATCACCAGCGTCGCCCAGCCGAGCCAGCGTCCCAGTTGATCCAGCCGGGCTTGCAGCGGCGTTTGCGGTTCTTCGTAGCTCTGGATCATCTCGGCGATGTGCCCGATTTCGGTCTGCATGCCGGTGGAAACGACTACGCCTTTGCCGCGTCCGTAGGTGATCATGCTGCCCATGAACGCCATGTTATGCCGGTCGCCCAGGGGAACGTCCGCGTCATAGGTGGCGGCTGGTTTTTTACCGACCGGCACCGATTCGCCGGTCAGGGCCGCCTCGTCGATTGTCAGGTTGAAGCCTTCGATCAACCGGGTATCGGCCGGCACGTAGTTGCCCGTTTCCAGCAGCACGATGTCGCCGGGCACGACCTGGCTGCTGGGCACATTGTCCACCACTTTGCCGCCGCGAATCACGCGCGCATCGGGGGCGGTCATTTTTTTGAGGGCGCGCAGGGCGGCTTCTGCTCGTCCTTCCTGCACGACTCCCAGGATGGCGTTCAGCGCAATGATGGCCACGATCGCCAGGGCATCGGTGTAACCTTCGCCGGTATAAGCCCCCACCACGGCTGAGATGATGGCTGCCACGATCAACAGGATCACGACGAAATTATTGAACTGCTCCCCTAACATCTGGAGCAGGGTGGGGGGTGGTTCCTCGCGTAATTCGTTGGGGCCGTACCGGGTCAGTCGCTGTTGGACCTCGTCAGGAGTCAGGCCGCGTGAAAGGTCTGTCTGCAGGTGACCGGCGACATCTTCTGTGGTGAGTGTGTGGGCATAAAATTCGGGCATAAAGTCCTTCTCCGACGTGGATGGTTAACGGTTTCCACCGGTGGGTCTCGTGAAAACTCTCTCAATCTCTTTGAAGAGGGTAATCCCGACCGGCCTAGCGGTCAATGGGTACGGCGCACACACCCCCAATTCTTAGGGGGATTCTGTCAGGTGGATTCCAGTCGTGTGTGTTTGTGATCGCTTACCGCGCCAAGACTTGCCGCGCCAAGATCGGGACGATTGTGCCGTACGATGGCGTTTGTAGCAACCTGTTGGCCGTTGGCCGGTTGGGCTTCACCCTGTACCTGTTTTCGGACGGGCGGCCTGAATGGCCAGGGGATTGTGGGGACGGTTGGTTAGAGTGCAGTATGGCGCCCGAAGCTATTTTGGGTAAAATATACAAGTAAATATCGTGCGACTTGTGACAATGTGCACGACCGGTCCTGAGGTTTTCCACTAACCGATATGCGTCCGGTAGCCTATGCTTAATGTGAGCATTTTTGTCTCTTTGCTTGCCAGTGTTGTTTGAAAAGTGAGAGGAGTTTCAATGGCCACCGGCACCATTGTCATTAATGAGACACGCTGTAAAGGATGCACATTGTGTGCCACGGCGTGTCCCAAAAGCATCATCGAAATGGCGAATGGGCGTGTGAATGCCAAAGGCTATATCCCGGCGGTCCTGGTTGATCCTGATGGGCAGTGTACGGGCTGCACGCTCTGCGCCTTGGTGTGCCCGGATGTCTGCATCACTGTCTATCGAGATGTCCTGGCGTCCAAACTTGACGCTGCCGTAGCGTGATGATGGAGGGGAATATGACCGCTAAGTTGATGAAAGGTAATGTGGCGATTGCCGAGGCAGCCGTCCGTGCCGGGCTGGAAGCCTATTTCGGCTACCCCATTACGCCCCAAACGGAGCTGCTGGAGCATCTTTCCGCGCGTATGCCTGAGTTGGGCCGGGTGTTTATCCAGGCGGAAAGCGAAGTCGCGGCTATTAACATGGTGTACGGTGCCGCCTGTGCCGGCGCGCGCACCATGACATCATCTTCCAGCCCTGGTATCAGCCTCATGCAGGAAGGTATCTCGTATATCGCTGCCTCCGATGTGCCCTGCGTGGTCGTCAACATGATGCGGGGCGGCCCTGGCCTGGGTAATATCCAGCCCGCCCAGGGCGATTACTTCCAGTCGACGCGTTCCGCCGGACACGGCGATTACCGGCCAATCGTACTGGCCCCCGCCTCGGTGCAGGAGGCTATCGACCTGACCATGCTCGCCTTTGACCTGGCGGACCAGTACCGGCATCTGGTGCTGCTGGCCGGGGATGGATTAATCGGCCAGATGATGGAACCCGCCGTGATGCCGCCGATGCGCCCCATTCGCCCCCGTCCCGACTGGGCGATCACTGGCGCTAAAGGGCGCGCCAAGCACGTGATCACTTCGATCCATCTGGGTGCCGAACTGAATGAGCAGGCCAATATTCGTATCCAGGAACGCCTCAAGATTATTCGGGCCAACGAACAGCGCTCCTATGAATGGGAAACCGAAGGCGCGCGTTTGCTGGTGGTTGGTTATGGCACCGCCGGGCGCATCGCCCAATCCGGGGTGAAGATGGCGCGCGAGGCGGGCCTTCCGGTTGGCCTGTTCCGACCGATTACCTTGTGGCCGTTCCCCCAGGACCGGCTGGCTGAGTTGATGCAGGGCGGTGTGGAGGCTGTGCTGGTAGTGGAGATGAACGCCGGTCAGATGGTCGAGGATGTGCAGTTAGTTGTTGGTAATGAGGTGCCGATGAGTCACCATGGACGCATGGGTGGCGCGCTGCCCTTGCCGGAGGACGTCTACGGCGAGATCGGTGATCTGGCCGAGCGGGTAGGGCTTTCGCTGCCCGCCCTGGTGGGCTAAGGGAGAATTATTGTGATTGCGAACGAACAAGAAATGGCCCGCACCGTTGTCTACCAGCGGCCGGAATCCCTGGCCGATGTGCCGACGCACTACTGTCCGGGTTGCACCCATGGCGTCGCCCACCGCCTGATCGCCGAGGTTATTGATGAGTTAGGCATTCGGGAACGGACGATTCTCGTAGCGCCGGTCGGCTGCTCGGTTTTTGCCTACGACTATTTTGACCTCGACGGGGTAGAGGCGGCTCATGGCCGTGCCCCGGCCATGGCGACCGGCATTAAACGCACGGTGCCCGGCAGCCTGGTGTTTACTTACCAGGGTGATGGTGACCTGGCGGCAATTGGCACCGCCGAGATCATCCACGCGGCGGCGCGCGGCGAAAACATCACGGCTTTCTTCATCAACAACGCGATCTACGGCATGACCGGTGGGCAGATGGCGCCGACGTCGTTGCCGGGCCAGCGTACCAAGTCCTCGCCAACAGGCCGGGATGTTAAGCTTGCCGGGTATCCGCTGAAGATGTCCGAATTGCTCGCGCAGATGGAAGGCGCCGCTTACATCGCGCGGCGATCCCTGCACAGTGTTGCCGAGATACGCAAGGCCAAAAAGGCGATCCATCGCGCCTTCCAGGTGCAGATGGCCGGCCTGGGCTTCAGCATGGTGGAGCTGCTCTCGTCGTGCCCAACCAACTGGAGAATCGCCCCGCCGGATGCGCTGAAGTGGATCGAGGAGAACATGGTACCCTTTTACCCACTGGGTGATTACAAGGTCCTCGAAGCGGTTAAGGAATTTAAGTGAGCAGGAGTAACTCGATGCAGGAAGAGGTCATCTTGGCGGGTTTTGGCGGGCAGGGGGTGTTGTTTGCCGGCCAGTTGCTGGCCTATACGGCGATGCGGGAAGACAAGCATGTGACCTGGATTCCCTCCTATGGGCCGGAGATGCGCGGCGGGACGGCGAACTGCACCGTCGTCGTGAGCGATGAGCCTATCGGTTCGCCCGCTGTCCGGCGTCCCAGTGTGGCCGTTGTTTTTAACAACCCTTCCATGATCAAGTATGCCGACCTGGTGAAACCCGGTGGACTGCTGGTGGTCAATTCGTCGTTGGTGGAGGCTGGAGTCGACCGGGACGACATCACGATACTGTTGATTCCAGCAACGGATATGGCCAATGAATTGGGCGAAGCCCGCCTGACGAACATGATCCTGACTGGTGCGCTGCTGACTGCCGTGCCCATAGTGAGCGTCGATACGTTAATCGAGACTATCACGGCGGAGCTGCCGCAGCGTAAGCAGCATTTACTCCAGGCCAATGTCGACGCCATTCAACAAGGCGTAAACCTGGCGCAGACGCTGCTGATCCCGGCCTGATCGCGGGGCAGGCGCCACGCGCTAAGCTCGGCGCTTGCGGCGTTTTTTTGCCGGAGGAGCCGGGTTTTGCGTTATACGCCAGGCCAGGGCTACAATGGTTCCTTTAACCGTGATTATCGCTGCAAGCATGGGAAGGAAGGCCGGGATGAATCGGGAAGCCGCTTGGGGGCTGGTCACCAGGCACACAAAGTCGTTATCGCTGCGCCGCCATATGCTGGCCGTGGAAGCCGCCATGCGGGCTTATGCGCGTAAGTTCGGTGAAGACGAAGACCTGTGGGGCGTCGTCGGCCTGGTGCACGACTTTGACTACGAAGAGCACCTGGATATGGATGCCGAAGATGGGCATCCCAAGTGGGGTCTTGCCTATCTGCGCTCTCAGGAGGCGGACGCGCGGATAATCCGGGCCATCGAGGCGCACGCATCCGAGCGGACTGGCGTTTTGCCCGAGTCGCTGATGGAGCGGTCGCTGGTGGCGGTTGACGAGCTGACAGGCTTTCTCACGGCGGTGGCGCTGGTCCGTCCCAGCAAGGACATCCGTGATATCACCAAGATCAAGTCAGTGAAAAACAAGTGGAAAGATAAAAGTTTTGCGGCAGCCGTCCACCGTCATGAGATCGCGGAAGCGGCCCAGGCGCTTGACGTTGACCTGTGGGAAGAGCATGTCCCGCTGGTGCTGGAAGCGATGAAGGCTATTGCCCCTGAGCTTGGTCTGGATGGCAGTGCTGCCAGTTCTGAAGGTTGACGGATTATCGGTGGTCAGTTCCTGCTACACGACAGGCGGACGGTGCCAGAGAGGGTCCGTCCGCCTTGCGATCTGGGGGCCTATGATTCGTACGTGAAGATGCTGATTCCCAGGGGGCGTCCGATCGTGATCTGGCCCGGTGTGCGCAGTTCCCAGGTCCCACCTTTTAGGCCGCCGCGCTGCGGTGTGCGGCCTGCAAACTCGATGGTGATATCCTCGCCCACGTCCACGATTTCCCGGATAAAAATCCGCGGTCCGGCATTAAACGATTCACCTTCCAGGTAAGTGAGGGAGGTATTGCGCTCCCAGGGGCAGGTGCCGGTGTTCAGGAAAGTGATTTCAAAGGTGAAGTCCATATTGGTCACGATGAAGACCGGACCGCCGCCGCCGTAAGCCGCGTAGTAATTCGCCTGCTCGTCGTCAGGATCGGGCGGCACGATGGCGTAATCGTAATCGCACGCATTGATGGTGGCGGTGAGATCATTGGCGACCAATGTCGCTTGCACCAGCGTCTGTGTGATGTCCAGGGTGGGTGTCAGCGTGAGGGTTGGTGACGGGCTGGGCGTCGGTGTGGATGTCAGGGTTGGCGTGAAGCTCGGCGTGTGAGTCGGCGTGGCGGTGGGTGTGTCGGTCGGTGTCGCCGTGAATGTTGGCGTCGGTGTAGGCGTGTCGGTCGGCATGTCGGTCGGCGTGGCTGTATCGGTTGGCGTAACCGTAAAAGTGGCCGTATGGGTTGGCGTCTCTGATGGCGTCACGGTCGGCGTCGGCGTATTCGTGGCCGTTGGTGATTGGGTCGGCGTGTCGGTGGGCGTCGCAGTATGAGTCGGTGTGGCGGTGGGTGTGGCGGTGTGAGTCGGTGTATCGGAGGGGGTGCTGGTTGCCGTTTCGGTTGGAGTAGGTGTGTCGGTGGGCGTCGGTGTGCCGGTCATGGTGACGGTGGGCGTAGCAGTTGGGCTGAAGGCGGCGAAGAGGCCGTTGTTGGCGCCCCAGCCGATCATAACTGCTAACCCAATGATCAACCCGCTGACGATCAACCAGCTCAAAGGCACCCGTATTCCACCGGCTGCCGCTGCCGGTTCCAGCTCACCTGATTCGTCGGGCGGCTGGCTGGGCGGTTCCTGAGGCGGCGCTGGCTCCCGGGGTGCGGGCGGCGCGATCACCTGGACGGGCTGTCCGCCTCTAAGGGCGGCAATCTGTTGGGCCATGACCTCGGCCGTTTCAAACCGGTCATCGGGTTCTTTGGCCATGGCTTTCAAAATGATCAATTCGATATCTTCAGAGAGGTCGGGGTTCAGGGCGCGCGGGCTGGGCAGCGGCTCGTTAAGATGCTTCAGAATAGTTGCCAGCGGCGTTTCCGCTTCAAAGGGCAGTTTGCCGGTACTTAGCTGGAAAAGAATGACGCCCAGCGAGTAAATGTCTGAGCGTTCGTCGCCCGCTTCACCCAGACCCTGCTCCGGCGCCATATAGGCCGGTGTGCCAACCATACCGCCGCTGGCCGTGAACTGCACGCCGGTGACGATTTTGGCGATGCCGAAGTCCGTCAGGACGACGCGCCCGTCGGCGTCAAGCATGAGGTTGGCCGGTTTGACATCGCGGTGGATCATGTTCTGGCGATGGGCGTACGCCAGCGCCGACCCGGCGTCATGGACGATGCGCAGGCTCTCATCGAGCGGCGGGCGCTCGTTGATGGTAGACATCTCAAACAGGCGCTCTTTGAGGGTCGGCCCCTCAATGAGCTCCATGACCATGTAGTAACTCTCGTTGTTGGCGTCGTATTCGAAGTCGTAAACCTGGACAATGTTGGGGTGTTTGAGCCTGGCGACGTTGCGAGCTTCTTTTTCAAAGCGGGACTTGAACTCCGGATCATCGGCCAGGAAAGAGTGTAGCAGTTTGATCGCCACATACCGGTCAAGGGCTGCGTGGTAGCCCCGGTACACCTCGGCCATACCACCGCGTCCTAGACGCTCGACAACTTCGTACTTTCCCAGTGTTTTTTTTGCCACGGATATCGTTGTGCCTTGCCTGCCGTTGCATGACCCACGCTGTGGTACGCTGAGGCAATTCTGCCTGAGTATACCTGAAACCGTTTACGCTCTCAATATATCTATCATAAACTGATTATCTTTGCATCTGAGTCTTCAGGTCCTTCTATGGTTCTGGCGCATCAATTGTAAAGGTGATTGTCTCGCTGCACTGAGGCTGCCGCCGGTCGTCGTAGTACAATTCTGCGCGCAGCTGATACTCGCCTGGCAGGTCTTCAACCCCGCGGATGTGCAGGGTGAACTCCAGAAGGGGTGTCATGGTTTCGATGACGCTCATTTCGGCGACGATAGGGCCATTCACCTTTTGGGCATAAATCTCCAGGTTAGGTTTTTCCAGAAAGGGAGTCACCCTGATCTGGATACGAACCCGTGAACCGTCTGGATATGGCTCGGCGGTCAGTTCGGTGATCGTGACGCGTTCACGCGGCTGGGGAGCTTCGTCGCCATCGACAAAAAAGATATCGTTCATGATTTCTCGTTAAAAGCTGGTGATGATGGGTCGCAATATTCCCCTGGTGAGTGTATCTTAGCGACATGTCCCATTTCATGCAAGGGAGGCTGTTTCCGGGGTGTCAGCCGCACCCGATGGCATCGGAAAATCAATGACGAGCCTGCCTTGTGTTCCAGCCAGACAGGTCGGCCCCATAGCGCCTGAGCATGGCACAAACCCATCGGAGTAGCTACAGGGCTGAGTCTGGCGGGTGCGTTATACTGGAGGCATTGTATGCTTCTTGGGAAGGGACGGTGTTTGACGATGGGGGCACACGATCAGGGCGCTGACGCCACGACCGGTCGCTGGCTGACGATTCCACGAACGTTAAGTTTTGTCACGCACGGTGATGATGTCCTGCTGCTCAAACGTGCGCCCACGCGGCGAGTCTTCCCCAACAAGTATAACGGGGTCGGGGGGCACATTGAACGCGGCGAAGACCCGGTCACCGGGGCGATTCGTGAGATATACGAGGAGACCGGGCTGGCCGTGCGCGATGTCCTGTTTTGTGGGGCCTCGCACATTGATGCCGGCCTGGATACCGGCATCCTGCTGCTGATCTTCCGGGCAGAGGTCACCACCCGTGAATTTGTGGATAGCGCCGAGGGCACGCTGCATTGGCTACCCCAAACCGACGTTCTGGCGTTGGACCTGGTCGAAGACCTGCCGGCGGTGCTGCCCCGCGTGCTGGAAATGTCATCCGGCGATCCGCCCTTTTTCCTGCATCTCAGCTACGATGAAGCCGATGAGCCGGTCTTGACGTTCGCCGGGGATCAGGACGCGGGCGGTGGTTAACCCCGCGGCCCCTCAAGTACGTTGTCTTCTGTCGAGCCCCGCGCTAAACTGGCGGTATGAACAAACATCAGGTACACGCTTTTAGCTGGATGCTGATTCTGCTGACCGCCGCTGCTGGCTTGTTGCAGATGCGGGTCTCTCCTGTCCACGCCCAGGGGCCTGACGACATCACGCCAACTCTGGAGACTCCCCGCCGGGGCACCCTGTACGAGCCGCTGGAGTGGACGCTGGCCGTAAACCTGTCCTATGACAATCCCTTCGATCCCGACGATATCGATGTTTTTGGCGTGTTTACGTCGCCGGATGGGTACCAATCGATCGTCACTGCCTTCTGGATGCAGCCGCTTGAGCAGGTGTGCCAGGAAGACTGCGCTATCGAGGTGTTGGAACCGGTGGGCGAGCCGGAATGGCGGCTGCGGTTTACCCCCACGCTCCCGGGCACCTGGGCGTATCTTTTCCAGGCGCGCCAGGGAGCAGACGTGATCACGCTGGGCAGCGGCCAGTTGGAAGTGGTCGACGGTGAGGAGAAAGGGTTTATACGCGTCGCCGATAATGGCCGTTACTTCACCTTCGAGGATCGCGATGAAGCGTATTTCCCCATCGGCCACAACCTGGCCTGGTCCTGGAATGGTGCCGGTGGGGTGTTTGCCTACCAGCGCTGGTTGCAGGACCTGGCGGCCAACGGGGGCAACTACGCCCGCTTGTACGTGGATGTGCCCTGGTTCATCGGTTTCGAATGGACGTCGCCGGTGGGTGATTATACCGCCGCGCAGGAAGATTTCTGGCGGTTGGACACCATCCTGGAAACGGCGGCGCAGGAAGGCGTCTACCTGGACGTGGTGATCCTGTGGCACCAGGCTCTGGCGAATCATACCAGTCCGCCGGTGCTGGTGCCATCCTGGCCGCCCCGCGTCGATACCAGCGTTGATTGGCGGCGTAATCCCTACAATGTGCTCAACGGCGGTTCGTTAACCAGCACGACCCAGTTTTTCACTGAAGAGTCGGCGCGCGCGCTTTTTCAGCGGCGGCTGCGATACCTGGTGGCACGCTGGGGGTACAGCCCCAACATCTTTGCCTGGGACCTGCTGAGCAGTGCTGACCGCGTCGTCGGTTATAACGACGCAATCCTGGTGCCCTGGCTGGACGAGATGGCGGCGTATCTTCACGCGATCGATCCCTATGACCACCTGATCACCGTGGGCGCGGCTGATCTCACCCCTGAACTGCTGGCCGCGCCGGGCCTGGATTTTGGGCAGGCGCGCGTGTACCAGCGGCGGCCGCTGGCCGATCCGGGCGATCATGTGGCCGATGTCATTCGCCGGATTCAGGATAGTCTGCGTCTGGCGGCGCGGCCCTTGCTGCTGACTGAGTTTTCGCTGAATCCCTGGTATGAGCCGGTCGAGGATGATCCCACCGGTATCCACATCCGTAACACGATGTGGGCGAGTATTTTTGCCGGGGCAGCCGGGTCGGGCGGGTCCTGGTGGTGGAATACCTACTTAGAGCCGGAGGGCCTGTTGGTAATTTATCGTCCGCTGGCCCGGTTTACGGCTGATATTCCCTGGCACCGGCTGCAATTAGTAGCGGTGCAAGCGCGCCTCGTCTCTCCGAACAGCCAGGACTATGCTCCTCTCCGCCTGGACAACTATGATCGCCGCTTTATGACGGATGAACTGCCAGACTTGGGCGATTATCTGGTCACTCCGGACGGCGTCTTTCCCGCTCTGGATACCCTGTCCAGCTACATCTTTGGGCAGCGCTTCCACGACCAGTTCAGCCGCCCTCATAGCTACCTGATCGCGCCGCCGGTCGATACCCGGTTGACCGTTGGCGTCAGGAGCGTATCGCCGCAGCTTGGCGCTACCCTGGTGGTGCGGGCCGACGGCGTTCAACTGGCGGAAGTCGCCTTAGCGCCGGGCGCTTCCACGACCGCGATCACGGTCCCGCTGGCTGCCGGTGAGCACCTGCTGGAGCTTGATAACGCCGGGGATGACTGGCTGCAGATCGATCACGTGACCCTGGAACACTATATCACGCCGCTGCGGGTGATGGCGCTGGTCGATTATGACCAGGGATTGCTCCTGGCCTGGTTCCAGAACCGGGCCTATCAATGGCAGACGCCGGACGACTCGATCGCCCCCCTCTCGCCGGACGTTAGGGCCAAATTCTCCCATATGCCGGCGGGCGAGTACCGCGTGGAGTTCTGGGACCCGATTTCCGGTCAGATCATCGGCGAGGACCGGGTGCAGGTCCGGGAAGAGGATAACCGGCTGCTGACGTTGAATTTGCTGCCGATCAGCCGGTTGCTGGCGGTGCGTGTGCTGCCGGTGGAGGGCCTCGCACTCTCCTCACCGACTCCCACTCCGATTCGCCCGACCGCGACGCCGCAGCCGTCGCTCACCCCGACGTGGACGCCTGCGCCGACGGAAACGCCCACTGAAGCGCCGACCGAAACGACAACTGCTACGTCAACCGACCTGCCTACCGCTACCAGCATGCCAACAACAGTCCGGACTGTGACTCCGGAGCCATCGGCCAGCCCCACGCCGTCTGCGACCTCGATGCTGGCCGAGACCTCGGCCAACTCCCGGACTCCTTCGCCTGCACCCACGCTCACGCCGATCTGGACGCCAACCACAACTGCCATTCCCACCAATACGGCGGCCCCCTCCAGTACGGCCATCCTCACGACGGCGACGGCGGCGACCCGCACCCCGCGGCCAACGGCGTCCGGCCAGCCTGACTAATCCGGTAAGAGCATCGCTTGTATCGCCCCCTACAGATTAGTGCTATACTGCGGGCATTCGATGGAAGGTGCTGGAGTATGGCATGCCAAACCGTCCACTTGGCCGCGTAGAACGCCTCCGGAAAATTGAAAATCTGCTGTTTCAACATCCGCAGGGCATGCGTGTGGTGGAGATCGCCAGGGCTTGCGGCGTTGACCGGCGCACGGTGTACCGTGATCTGGATGCGTTGGAGGGATCGGGCGTTCCAATCGTGCAGAAGTCCGGCCGGTATGGTCTCGTGCGCGATCAATTCCAGGCTACGCTGCAATTCAGCTATAACGAAGCGGTGATCATGTTCTTGGCGACGCGCTTGTTGGCCGCCTGTATTGCGGTATATAACCCGCACCTGCTCACGGTGTTGGCCAAGCTCGGCAAAGTGATGGCTGAACCGGTTTCGTCGCATCTGGCGCTGGTCGCCAGCGAGCACAGCGCGGCTCCGGCCAATGCACGCCTGGCGCACGTACTGGAGGTCGTCGCTTCCGCCTGGCTGCATCGGCGGAAGGTGCGGTTGTGGGTGGAAAATGCGCTTCAGGGGGGCGTGACATTGCGGGTATTGTCACCGTACTTGCTAGAACCAACCGTGCAAGGCGAGCTGTACGTGGTGGGGCAGGATGAGACTTCCGGCAAAATTCGTTCATTGAGTTTGCGTACCGTACAACGCGCGCAGGTATTGGACCTGGCGTCCGAGGCAGACGCTCGTTTTTCTCCCGGGGCGTATCTCGCGCCGGTCTGGAGTATGCCGGGCAGCGATAACGTACAGACGGTGGTGCTGCACTTCGATCCGGAGGCGGCTTTGCAGGTCAGGTCGCGCCGCTGGCATGCTTCGCAGCGAATCGAAGACCTCGCCAACGGAGGCTGTCGACTGACGGTAGCCGTCGATGATTGGCGGACCATGTGCCCCTGGATACGGTCCTGGGGTGCTCAGGTAGAAGTAGTGTCGCCGCGGGCGCTGCGCGAGGCCATGGCCGATGAAGCGGTGCGCCTGGCCACCATCTACCATGAATCCGTAGAAAAAACGCCCGCGTAACCGGTAAGCGATGAATGAGGAAGAACGACCGCCCACTCCGGCAGGAGCGGGCGGCTTTTGTCGGGTATGGCTACCGTCCGGTTACTTGGGTAGATCGCGAACGGCGGCATAAGCCGGGCGCGGTCCAGACGGCCCGATCAGTGACCACAGGCACTGTTCCGAAGCGGTGCCGCCGGCTTCGCAGAAGTTCAGGTTCCACAGGAACATCGGCCCCACGTAGTTCAGATCGCGGCCCAACTGGAAGGCGCGGGCGACATAGGTTGCCTGTTCGTTGAGATCAGTGTAAGCCACGAACTCGTATCCGGCTGGCGGTGGATTGCCGGTGTCGGCGTTGGTCCCCCAGCCGAATTCCGTCAACCAGATGAACGTCTGCGAGTCGCCGTTGGCGACCATGATGTCCCGATAGTCGGCCAGCGTCTCGCGGAAGAAGAAACTTTCATGGTCGTCGTGCGTGAGCACCCCTGCTGTCTGGTTGCAGCACAGGCTGTCCGGCGGGTTGGCCCAGCCGTTGGGATGAGCGCCCAGGGCGTCCATGTAGCGGGCAGCGCCGTTGGCATACATGGCCCGCAGGTAAACGCGGTCGTCTATGGCATTGACGCCGTCGTTAAACCCGGTAGGTGCCAGGCCGCCGGCGACGACGATGGCCGCCGGATCGACTGCTTTGATCGCATTGTAGGACAGCCGCAGCAGCTCGACGTATTCGGCGGCGCTGATCGGGTGCGAGCTGCTGTTCCATTCACGGCGCAGGTTCTGCTCGTTCCAGATTTCATAGGCATCCACCCGGCCCCGATACCGCTCGGCCAGGGCTCTGACGAAATCGGCATAGGTCTGGAAGTTGGTAGGCGGACCGTCTTCCTGGGTGCTGTCGCGGGCCCAATCCGGGGCTTTGACGACACTGAACAGGATGTTGACATTGATGGCTTCCAGGGTATTGACCATCTCATCTATCGCGCCAAAATTGATGTTGCCCTGTGAAGTTTCGTAATCCGCCCAGGTGATTTGCTGCTTGACCCAGGTCATGCCCAGCTCGGAGACATTCCCGGCGACGGCAGCCTGGTTCTGGAAGGGCAGGTGGACCTGGATGCCATACGCGAATGGGACGTTGGGCGCGGTGCTGGGCGGCGGCGTTGTGCCGCTGTCGCCTGTATCACCGGTAGGCGGCGGCTCCGAGGTGCCTGAGCCATCCCCGGCGCCGGGTACGGACAGCCGCTGCCCGACAAAAATCAGGTTGGCGTTAGAAATACCATTGAGCGACACGAGCGTGCTGACGGTGGTGCCATAGCGCAGCGCGATCCGGTACAGGGTTTCACCGGGTGCGACTACGTGGACGCCCGTCGTGGCGGGCGGTTGGCTGCCGGTATCGCCGCCGCTGTCTCCGGTGTCGCCGCTGTCACCCCCGTCGGCGCCAGGAATGGTCAGCGTCTGCCCGGTAAAGATCAGGTTGGCGTTGACGATGCCATTGGCCTGAACCAGCGCGTCAATCGTCGTGCCGTATCGAAGAGCGATGCGGTACAGGTTCTCACCCCGCTGTACCACGTGTGTTCCTCCCTGGGCGCTGGCGGTTCCACCCACGATCAGTATCAGAACCAGAGCCAACGCAACAAGTGCTGCGAGTGAGCCTCGTCGCATGTCTATCCTCCTGTTAGTGGCATTGTCACCCTGTCCCATGATATAACGAATATAATTCAAGCGCCAATACGCCATTTGTTGGATGGTAAGTATTTTCCTGCAAAAGCGGCACCCTGCCGCAAGAGGAGTTGGACGATGAGAATACCCCGTTGGCTTTGGGGGCTGCTCGTTATCGGCTTGATTCTACCCGGTTTGGTCGTGGTTTCGCCGGCCTCAGCGCAAAGCAAGACGCTGGTCTGGCGGCGCTGGGATGTCCGCCTCGACAATTTCGATCCGGGGGCGAACCGCTTTACCGTGGTCGAGACGCACGACATCCAATTCATCACTGGCACCTTTCGCTTCGGGTTCCGGTCGATCCCGCTCGCTCGCGTGGAGAGTCTGGAAAATATCCAGGTACGGGAGAACGGCCGGGCGCTGCAGCCTGCCTGTAATCAGAGTGCCGGCACGTTCTGTGCGCAGGTCAACGGCGGTGAGGCGGAGATCACTTACTACTTCACCCGGTCGGCGCAGGGCGAGAACCGCGCCTTTGAAGTCCAGTACGACGTGGTAGGCGGATTACGGACGTATGGTGGCGGCGATCAGCTGGATTGGTTTGTAATCGGCGCCGATCATGCCTTTCCGATCCAAAGCTCGACCATTACCGTACAGATGGCCCCCGAAACAACGCCGCGTGAAGGGGTGGATCCGATCGTCGCCTATGGACCGCCGATGACGGTTACGCAGAACGGCTCGCTAATCACGGTTACGTCCACCGGTCAGATCCCCGCCGGGCAGGGCGTGGAGGTGCGTATTCAATATCCCCACAGCCAGGAGAATCGTACGGCCGCCTGGCAGAATGCTTTCGACCGGGAGGCCGCGCTGCGGCCTTACCTGAACCTGTTTTTTGTCGCTGCCGCATTGCTGGTGGCCGTGCTGGGTCCACTGGTGGTTTATTACCTGTGGTACCGGCGTGGCCGCGATCCCATCGTCGGCGTCGTGCCGGACTACCTGGCGGAACCGCCTTCAGACCTGCCTCCGGCCATTGCCGGCACCCTGGTTGACGAGACGGCCGACTTGCAGGATGTGATGTCGACCTTGCTGGACCTGGCGCGTCGCGGTTACGTCATCATCGAAGAGGACCGGAGCAGCGGCTTTTTGGGCATTGGTGCTTCGACCACCTATACTTTTAAGCGGACCGATAAGCCTGCCGAAGGGCTGCGCCGTTACGAGAGCATCATGCTGCGTAAGGTCTTTGGCCGCAAGGACGAGTGTACGCTTGATTCGCTCAAGAATAAATTCTATACGGCAATACCCAAAATGCAGGAAGCCCTTTACCGGGAGGTCGTGCGGGAAGGCTTTTTCGCGGCCAGCCCGCAGCGGATACGCCAGGGGTGGAACGGCTTAGGCATGGTGCTGCTGGTTCTGTCCATCCTCGGGGCGATTCTGGCGGTCACTGAATTTACTGACAGTTTCCAGACGTTAATTTGTTTGCCGATGGCGCTGGGATGGCTGGCCATTGCTGTGTTTATTGCTGCCAATCGTATGCCGGCCAAGACCGAGCGCGGTGCGTTAGAGGCTGCCCGCTGGCACGCCTTCCGCGAATACCTGCGGAATGTTCAACGTTACACCGAAGTGGATCAGGCAACCGACCAGTTTAACGCCTTCCTGCCGTATGCCGTCGCCTTCGGCTTGGAACGTGCCTGGGTAAAGACGTTCAGCCGGGTGCCAGGGACTCCGATCCCCTACTGGTACTATCCGCGTTACCTGGGAGGCCCGTGGCATCACGGTTATCACCAGGGCGGCCCGATTGTGGATATGCGTAATCCCGATATCCGCGGCCAGCTTGCCACGCCGGGCATTTCACTGGACAGCATGGCCGGCGGCGCGTTTTCCGGCCTGAACCAGATGTCCGATGGATTGTTTGACATGCTGAACAGCGCTTCCAGCACTTTCAGCAGCCAGCCTTCCTCGTCGAGCGGCGGTGGTGGTTTCTCTGGGGGCGGTGGCGGCGGTGGTGGCGGCGGTGGCGGCGGTGGCGCCGGCTTCGGCTAAACCTGGTCACGTCAACCCCCGGATGTTAGGATTTGGGGCGGGCGAATCGCGGTTCAGATCACTGCAGGAGGTGGTGTTTCGTGGGCAATGGAAGAGTTGTTGGGATCATCCTGGTCGTGGTGGGCCTTACCGTTGGGCTGATTGCGGCTGCGTTTCTGTTGAGCGGGGTCCGCAGCGAACAGTTGACGCAATCCGGGGCCATTCTCGGCTTCGGGATCACGCTGCTGGTGCTGGTCGCGCCGCTGGTCGGTTTTGGCATTGTGATGTTCATTCAGGGCCGGCGGGATGCCGGGCGTTACGCCCGGGCCGACCAGCAGCGCCGTTTGCTGGATATGGTGCGCACCCGGGGCGAGGCCGCCGTTTCTGATCTGGCATTGGATATGCAGATCAGCCAGGATGATGTGCGCGCCCTGGTACAGGAACTGGTTGGCTTGCAGGTCTTCAGTGGTTACGTCAACTGGGACAAAGGCACGTTGTACTCGGCAGAAGCCAGCCGGCTGCGCGAGCTTGACAAATGCGAAAACTGCGGCGGCGAGATCGAGCTGAGCGGCAAGGGCGTGGTTACCTGCCGCTTCTGCGGTACAGAGTATTTTCTCAGCTAGCGAAGCTAGCCGCTAGCGGCGGTCCGGTTGTCCGGTTGTAGGCTATGTTGTATCCTTGAAGTAGCGTTTTGTTGGTGGGTTTAGGAGAAGAGTTAAATGAGTGGGGACTTGTTCGATCGCATAATCAGTGAGCGTGGTTCCTGGGAAAATCTGCTGACCAGGATTCCCGGCCTGGGTGGGCACATCGAGAGCTACTTTGATATGTCCGCGCAGCGAGACGCGGATCGTATCGTCCGGGAGCATATTGCCGGTTTATTGCGAGAGCAGATCGGTCGCGTGGCGCAGGCCGAGAATACGATCCTGGACAACGGTGGCCTGGCTTTCATGAGTAAGACGCGTGATGCCAAAATGAAATTGCAGACGCTGACCGATCGCATCAACACCGCAGCGCCGGGATATGCCTTTACCGGTGCGCTTAAGATCGGCCAGGACGAATTGGCCCAGATTTATGCCTTCGACGAGGCCATGCTGCGTTACGTCGACCAGATACGCGAAGCGGTCGATACCCTGCAAACCGCTGCCAGCGCTAACGAGGGTATCAACGAGGCCTTGACGGCCTTTGTGGCCGTGGTGATGGAAGCCGAGACCGCCTTCAACCTGCGCAAAGACGTGATTAACGGCCTGGGCTAAACCGGCGTCCGAGACCGTAGCTTACAATGGGTAGTTACTCCTAAGGAGAGAGTTGAATGGCACGCATTATTGATGTCATTGATCATCCGAACGTGATGGATGATGAGCTGACGTATCGGGAGCCGCAGCGGGGCGGCGGTGATTTCCGCATGGGTTCGCAGGTGATCGTCCAGGAGAGCCAGGCGGCGGTTTTTGTCCGGCAGGGCGAAGTGCTGGATGTCCTAGGTCCGGGCAACCATACGCTGTCCACCGCGAACCTTCCACTGCTTTCTGGCCTGATTGGCCTGGTGACCAGCGGTCGCAATCCTTTTACGGTGGACCTTTATTTTGTTAACCTTAAAGATTTGCCGCAGGTCGGTTGGGGCACTAACCCGCCGATCGTGTTGGAGACGCCCGGCAAGGGCCTCGGCGCGGTGCTGCTCGTCACCCACGGCGTGATCGACATCGGCATCGACGATGCCCTGCGTTTTTTGCGCCAGTACGCGGTCGGCAAGCCCGTGCTGCGCCTGATGGATATTAAAGACCGCATCCAGACGATGCTGCTGGGCGAAGTGGGCACCTTGCTCTCCAAATCCGGGGCATCCAGCGTGCCTGAGGCCAATCAACTGCTGACCGACCTGGAAGGGGCGATGCTGGCCCGCCTCAACGATCAGTTCGCCAATATCGGGATGCGCATCAAAGCCTTCGAATCCAAGCCCTTCACCGCCAAGGATGCGTCCCTGGAGGAATTGAAGAACTACATCAGCATCGAGGCTTACGAACGGATTCGCCGCCTGGATGTGGCCCAATCCGCTGCTGAGAATCCCGGCATGGGCGGTGGCCTGGCGAGTGCCGGCGTCGGCCTGGGAGTTGGCCAGTCCATCGGCGCGACCATGAATCCTGAGCAGGCGTCTATGCAGCAGCAAATGCAGCAGCAGCAGATGATGATGCAGCAGATGATGATGCAGATGATGCAGCAGAATCAGCAAGGGGGGCAGCCGGCGTCGGCACCTGCTGCGTCGGCGTCGCCCAGCACCCGTGAGGAAATCCAGGCCATGCTGGACAACCTCGACATGCGTTTTGCCAACGGTGAGATCAGCGAGGTGGCCTACAATCGTATGGTTGCCAAGTGGGAAGAGCGCCTGAACGACCTGGAATAACCGGTCGTCCAGGTGTGTGAGCCAGACAAAGCCCTGCCGCCGCGGGGCTTTGTTTATGTGATTACGTGCAGCTTTGACACATCTTGTCCCGTATGGTACAGTGACGGTGTTCGTCCAATTTTTGTCCACTGAGAGAGAAAGCGAGGCGTAAATGTCTAGGAAAGTGCAAAACAATAAACGGGTGCTTACGCCTGTCTGCTGCCTCGGCTAAACCCCATGGCGAGAAGTTGAATCCTCGCTGAGCCTTCCTCAAAATACACGTCTGCCGGCTGGAGATGAGGCGTACCCCACTCAAATCATTGGTTTGAGGGGTGGTTGATGTTCGCCTGTTGCCGGTGGCGTGATTGTTTTTGTATGACCGCTCACCCCTGACTGACATCGCATATAACCCCTTGAACTGTGGCGCTTGACCGGTGTGTGTCGGTTTCTCCGTCATTAACCACGTCGAAGCCGGCATGACGTTTTAATCCATCAATCTCTGAATGTTCATCCATTGGTGCGGCCGTTGATGGCTGCTGCCATAAAGGGGCCAATATCAGTGAGCAGTAACGATTCTTACCTGGCTGACTATGACGATTACCTACTCGGCGAGCCAACGGGCTACGAAAACTACGAGGAGCAGTTCGACCCGCTGCGGACCGATCGTAAAGCGCGCCGCGGCCGTAAGCCGCGTCATGCGCCGAAGCGAACCTACCACCAGGATATCGCCAGTGTGGTGGAGAGCACCTCCGGTCTGGAAGGCGGCTTCACTCCGACCTACCAGCCGTCGCGGCATGAAGAAGGCTGGCTGCTGACATCGCTGCGCGACTTCTATGACCAGTCGTACATCGTCGATGTCCTGGCCCAGGTGAAGGGCGGCAAGGAGGCCAGCGTGTACCGCTGCCAGGCGCATCCGGCCACCGGCATGAACCTGCTGGCCGCCAAGGTGTATCGACCGCGCATGTTCCGTAACCTGCGCAATGACAAGTTGTATCGTCAGGGCCGCGCCATGCTCAACGCGGACGGCCGCCCCATCAAAAAGAACGATCATCGGGTAATGCGGGCTATCGGTAAAAAGTCGGCGTTTGGCGTGCAGGTGCAGCATACCTCCTGGCTGATGTACGAATACACGACCCTGGAGCGACTCTATGCGGATGGCGCGGCGGTACCCAGGCCGGTTGCCGGGGGTGAGAATGCCATTCTCATGGAATACATCGGCGACCAGCACATGCCGGCTCCAATGCTGGTTGACGTAGCGCTTGAACCGGGTGAGGCCCATCGCCTGTATCAGGAGGTGCTGCGTAACATCGAGCTGCTGCTCAGGCGGGAGTTGATCCACGGGGACCTGTCACCGTACAACATCCTGTACTGGGAAGGGCGGATCACGCTGATCGATTTCCCGCAGGTGATCGGAGTCCACAGCAACAAGCAGGCGTATACCATTTTCCAGCGCGATGTGACGCGGGTCTGCGAGTACTTTGCGCGGAGCGGCGTCGACTGTCAGGCTGAAGCAATTGCAGATGATCTATGGACTCGACACGTCGGCGCGCTGCCCGTAGACATTCCCGAGATGCCGCCGGACTGGCTGAGTAATTCGGTCGAGGATAGGTAACAGGCGGTGCGGGCGAGTTCACGACTCGCCCGTTATTTTTGCGAAAGCCGTGGCGTTCTAACGCGGAAAGTCACTCAAGGGAATCGAGATGTGGTCGGAGCTGCCGACCGATATTCGGCGCATCGTCGACGGCCTATACAGGCCCAGGTGCAGCGACCATTCGCCTGGGGGCAGGTCGTCCGGCAGGGTGAGCCGGTAGATGTCGCGGTAGATCGTATCCGGAGTCCATTCTTTGCTGTTCGTACCTTCGTTGGGGATGGGATGGTCGTCCTGCGTCCACAACGGCGAGTTATCCGCCGGGCGGGGTGGTCCGACCAGGTGCAAGAAGCCAGTCAGTGGTTCGCCGGTTTTTGCGAGGGGTTCCCAATACGCGATCAGACGTAGCTGGTTCGGGGCCGGTTGGTCGATAGCCCACCCGTGCAAGATCGCTGTTGCGTCAAAAGTATCTTCGGCCTGCCCAGCATATTCACGTTCTGGAACCTCCCAGGACCGGAACTCCATCACCTGGAAGCCGGCGACGCTGACATCAAGCGTGAGCTGGCCATGGCCGGTCAGCCAGGTCAGGGGGACCTGTTCGTCATCGTAGCCGCTGGGTGCGCCAGGGATCAGCCACACGGCGCGCCGAGTCGACAGGTTCTCATCCAGGATACCGATCGTTTCCTGGGCAGGGGCGTTGGGGCTGAGGGGCAGCGTCGTTTCGTCTGCCGGACCGCGGTAGTAGTAGGTGAAGCCGGGATCGAGCGCCTGCTGGACGACGAGGTCGCCCGCTTCCGTGTGAGCGGTGAGGTAAACGCCCAGGTCTCGCCAGTTGGGTGCTTTGCCGTAAGTGGGATCGCCGTAGTAATTGGCCAGCGCCCAGCCATCGATCAGGAGCAGCGCAGCCAATAACCCAACGCCGCCGTATTTTACCCAGCCATGCTTTCGTGTAGTCAAATATACAACTGTAGCCGTAAAGATCAGCAATATATAGGGGATAACGGGAATAATGTACCGGGGCCGGAAAACATCCATCACGGTTGAAATCAAACCGAGACATACTACAGGAACAAGCAATCCAATGACGATAAATGACACGCTTTTCTGCTCGTGCGTGCGCCATAACAGGACGATACCTCCAATTAACAATGGCAGGAGGACAATCCACAAGTTTTCCAGGATAGGTTCAGCTAGTGAGGTGCCAAAGGTCAACACAGGCAGGAAGCCCGCCAGCAACTGATTGGGCGCAAATTGACCTGCTGTGCCGCCGTACTCACTCTGGGCCAGGGAATACAGTTGTAATCCCCATGGAATTAACAATATGCCAATCGCCAGTACCGACAGTAACCAGGGTCGCCATCGTTTGCGCTGGGTAAGCAGCAGGAAGGTTCCCTGTGCAACCAGGAAAAATGGATCAAGGAAAAAGAGATAGGCGCTGGTTATTGTCGCTGTCGCATAAAGAAACCAGTCGAACCGCCGGTTGTGTTTCAGAGCCATGAGGAAGGCGGCCATCGATACCGTGGCGGTTGTCGTCCAGATGGCGTAGTTCCGCACGTCTTGTCCATGCCAGATTAAAAATGGGTGGATGGCATATAACAATGCCGCCAGTAGAGGGGCCAGCCGGTTGTTTAGCAGCAGCTTCCCTGCCATGTAAGTAGCCGCTATGCCGGGCAGGCTGAGCAGCGCTGGCAGCAGCCGCATTACCCATTCACCATCACCGAAAATACCTTTCCACACCGCAAATAGCGCAAAAGTACCCAAAGGATGAGGTTCCACCCTGGCCAGCGTCAGCGCGTCTGGCCAGGGAGCCGCCCAATACTGGATGGCGAAGGCCTCATCGCCCCGGATCGGGCTGTCCGCCAGTTTGTACAGGCGAAGGGCCAGCCCGGCCAGGATGAAGACGACCAGCAGCAACAGCAGGCGAAGGCGCTGCCGTTGGGTCATTGACCGTCCCCGGTTGGGATGCCGGCTAGCTGCTCCAGAGCCGCGATCTGGGCGTCATCGAGGGACGAGACCTGCGCTTGTTTTTTCATCTCGCGCATGAACGTCTTCAAGCTGGGCCGTTTTTTGTTCTCGGCATGGACCACTGGCAGCGCCGGATCGGTGACCTCGATTTCAGCCGCCGGGCTGGTAAACACAATCACCGGCTGAACCTTGATCCCCGAGTCTGGTGCGACCTGGTCGATCAACGCCTGCACTTTTTCGGCGTCACGGGTCGCATCTCGAAAGGGAACCCCTAAGGTGTCCTGGCGGAAGTAGTTGAGAAACTTCCTGAAGAGGCCTCCGGCGCGGCGGAAGCTATCACCTTCGACCGTAAAATTCCCCTCCTGCGGGAGGATGGTTATGCTAAGAACGCCCTGCGGCGTAATCACCACATGTTTAGCAGGCAGCCAGTAGTGATAGATCACGCTGCGGTTGCTGATCCCCTTCAGCCCCTGGACCAGAATGTCTTCCGGATAGGGCTGGCGCAGCCAGTTATTCGCCATCCGGACGGAAAATATGGTCGCACCAATGGCGATCGGCAACACGACCAGCGGCGCCAATAACAGGACGGGATTGGTCGGGGCCGCATTGGTCACGAACAACCCCAACACCAATACGCCAAGCGTGGCGAAAAAGGCATACTGAGCGATCTTGCGGTTGCGCTTGACCCGCCGCTCATTAATCATGACGCGCATAACGGCACTTTCCTCTAATTGGCTGAAGCGAACCCTGCGGATGGTAACACGAAGCCGCGCCCTCCTGCAACGACCACTTTTGGAAGAGAAGCTCATGTAGGGATATAATCGCGAGTGATGTAACGTGATGAATCGGCTATGAGTACAGGTTATGGAGTATTTAGGCGGTTTTACCATTTTGATGCTTATTCTGGCGGCTTACTGGGCTTTGGTTGTATTGCCGAAGCAGCGCTCGTTCCAGACGCACCAGAAGTATGTTCGCCAGCTTGAAGTTGGCGACGAGATCGTGACCTACGGGGGGTTGGTGGGCAGCATCGTGACCCTGGACCCAGATGCCGGGGTCGCCACGGTGCGCCTGGCCGACAACCTGGAGGTGCGGGTGATCACGGCGGCAATCACGCAGCCCTTTAATCCGGATGGTCTGGCCAGAAGCGCGCAGGTCGGGTTCGCGGATGAATCGGCCAGGCGCACCGAATTGGGGCGTTGACACGCTGATAGCACCGCGTTATGATTTTCCAGGTCGCCGGCTCCACAGGGGCCGGCTTCTGTGTCGCACCGGCGGCGCTGCTGGCCTGCGTTTGCCTTTATTGATGAAGGGAAGCACTGATGAGAGATCATCTTCGTTGGCTGGTTGTGATCGTTGTGATCACGCTCACTTCAATCTGGATGAGCCTACCCAATTCCGGCATTCACTTGGACCTGGACGGGGATGGTAAAGAGGACATCACCCAGGTGATTGAGGTTCGGCCGGGCCTGGACTTGCAGGGCGGGCTGCGCGTTTTGCTGGCCGCGGACCTTCCGGCTGATCAGGTCGGCGCTGGCGACATGGACACCGCACGGCGTATCGTGGAAAACCGCGTGAATGCCCTGGGCGTGGTCGAACCAGTCGTGCAACTGCAAGAAGGCGCGAATCGTATCGTGGTGGAGCTGCCCGGCATTTCCGACCCGGATGTCGCGATTGCCACCATCCGCGAGACGGGCCTGCTGGAATTTGTTGACTTCACCGGCATTGGTAATGTCACGGCCTGGGTGGGCGTCCGTGTCATCACTACTGCTCAGCTGGAGCAGCAGGCGGCGCGGGAAGCGGCTGCCGCCGAGGAGGGTGCGCCCACGGCGACCGAAGAGCCGGCTGGGCCGGCGGGTGGCCAGGCAGGCGAACCGAGCGCCCAGGAGGATCTGCCGCTGCCCAACCCCAATACCGGCCAGCCCTTCACCACGGTGATGACGGGCGCTGGGCTGGAATCGGCGGTCGCCCAGCTGGACCAGTACGGCCAGCACTGGTCGGTGAACTTTACGCTGAACGCGGCAGGGGCCGAGTTGTTTGGGCCGTTCACCTCAAGGCATGTCGGCCAGCCGCTGGCGATTGTGTTGGATGGCGCGGTGGTATCCGCCCCGACCATCCAGGAGGCGCTGACGGATCGCGGTTCGATAACCGGCAATTTCTCCCAGGATGAGGCGCAGAGTCTGGCCGTGCAGCTCCGCTACGGGGCCTTGCCGGTCCCGCTCCGGGTGGAGAGCACGGAGAGCGTCGGGCCGACCCTCGGCCAAATTTCCATTAACCGCAGCATTCGCGCCGGGGCCATCGGTGTGCTGACCGTCCTGGCTTTTATGCTGCTGTATTACCGGCTGCCCGGCGTGGCCGCCGACCTGGCGCTGATCATTTTTGCCTTGATGAACTTTGCCCTCTACAAATTCATCCCCGTGACGCTTACGCTGCCCGCCATCACCGGCTTTTTGATCTCTATTGGTACGGCAGTAGATGGTAACATCCTGATCTTTGAACGAGTCAAGGAAGAGTTGCGTCGTGGCCGCGGCCTGGATGCGTCCGTGCGGGCTGGTTTTGACCGTGCCTGGACTTCCATCCGTGACTCTAATCTTTCGACGATCATCATCTGTGTGATCCTGTATCTGTTTGGCTCGACTTTTGGTGCGGGTGCGGTGCGCGGCTTTGCCATCACGCTGGCGATGGGCCTGGTGCTGAACTTGTTTACGGCTATCATTGTCACCCGTACTTTCCTGGCGGTGCTCCTGCGATTGGCGGGGAACCTGGTCGAACGTCGCCCGTGGTTGTTGGGTGCATAAGGGATAGAAGGGACTGATCTGATGTTTAACTTTGTCAAGCACCGCAGGTACTACTTCCTGTTTTCGGCGCTGGTGATTGTGCCCGGTATCATCGCCATGATTTATTCGGCGATTACCACCGGCGCGCCGGTCCGCCTGGGTATCGACTTCGTCGGCGGCAGCCTGTTCGAATTGCAGTTCAACGGCCCGGCCTCGGAAGCGGAGATCCGTGAAGTATTTGCCGAATTTGACCTGACCGATATCGTGCTGCAGGAGCTTACGCCTATCGGCACTGAAATTGGCGAGGACGTGACTCGCTGGCAGGCTCGCACGGCCTTCACCGAGCCGGAAGAAACTGAGGCCATTAAGACGGCCCTGAATGAACAGATCGTACCACTCGACGAGAACGCCACCGGCGTGGCCCAGGTCGCGCCGACCATTGGCGCCGAAGTAACCCAGGCGGCGGTGGTGGCCGTGATAGTGGCGACGGTCGTGATCATGCTTTTTATCGTCTGGGCTTTCCGCCAGGTGCCTAATGCGGTTCGGTATGGCGTCTGCGCCATCACCGCCATGATCCATGACATTCTGGTGGTAATGGGCGTCATGTCGATCCTGGGCCTGGCCTTCGGCTGGGAAGTCGATTCGCTGTTCCTCACGGCCATGCTGACCGTGATCGGCTTCTCTGTGCAGGACAGCATCGTGGTCTTTGACCGCATCCGCGAGAACAGCCAGAAGCTGCGGGGTGAGGCCTACGACGTGCTGGTCAACCGCAGCGTGCTGGAGACGATCCACCGTTCGCTGGCAACCCAGTTGAACGCCTTTTTTATCATGGCGGCCATTTTGCTGTTTGGCGGTGAAACCATCAAGCAGTTCGTGGCTATTCTTTTCATCGGGCTGCTGAGCGGCACGTACTCGTCGATCTTCAACGCGGTGCCGCTGCTGGTCGCCTGGGAAGCTGGCGAGATTCCGCTGCTGCGCGGCAGCCGTAGAAAACAGCAGCAGTACCAGCATGCCTAGCGCCGGGGTGGCGTGGTAGGTAACTGATCGTGGTCGGCGGCGTGGTCTAACGCTGCCGGCCTTTTATATTGAGGGGTAGACGATGCAGGCGCTCGCCATCTTTGATGGCCAAATGCAATTGATTGAAGATACGCCGCAGCCCGCTGCCGGTGAGGGGGAGGTCGTGATCCGCTCCCGGCTGGCTGGTATTTGTAACACTGACCTGGAACTGGTCGACGGCTATTATGGCTACGAGGGCATACTCGGCCATGAATTCGTCGGTGAGGTGATCGCCGGTCCCGCGCCGTGGCTGGGTGCGCGCGTGGTCGGCGAGATCAACATCGCCTGCGGTCGGTGCGACTTTTGTCGAGCCGGCGTGCCTTCACACTGTCGGCACCGTGCGGTGTTAGGCATCAAGGCTCATCATGGCGTGTTCGCGGAGTGTTTCACCTTGCCGGTCGCTAATCTGCACCGGGTTCCCGATTCTATACCGGATATACAGGCGGTATTTGTCGAGCCGTTAGCCGCGGCCCTCCAGGTCCTGGAGATGGTTCACATTCGGCCCAGCGACCGGGTGATCGTCCTCGGCGCAGGCAAACTGGGGATGCTGGTCGCCCAGGTGCTCCGCCTGAGCGGGACGAACCTGACCGTGATCATCCGGCATGAAAAACAGAGCAGACTTTTGGCCGGATGGGGGATACCAACCGCCCGATTTGATGAGTCGCCTCCGGCCAGCGCCGATGTCGTGGTTGACTGCACTGGGCGGGCGGAGGGGCTGACCGATGCGCTTCACCTGCTGCGGGCGAAGGGCACGCTGGTGCTCAAGAGCACGTTCCACGGCCTGCCAGACGTGAATCTCACCCCTATCGCCACAGGAGAAATCACCGTGGTCGGCAGCCGGTGCGGTCCCTTTGCGCCAGCGCTGCGGTTGTTGCAAGCCGGGTTGGTCGATGTGGAGACGATGATCGAGCGCCGTTTTCCGTTAAGGCAAGGCATAGCAGCCTTTGCCGCTGCCAGGGAACCGGGTGCGCTGAAGGTTGTGCTGTCTTTTGAGGATTAATCCGTTTACAGCGACGGCGTGACGGTCGTGCGCTTTTTGCCAGTGCGGGGCAGGGTGAAGTAAAACGTGGTGCCCTCGTCAAGCTCGCTTTCCAGCCACATGTTGCCACCGTGCGCTTCGATGATACGTTTGGCGATCACCAGCCCCAGGCCGGTGCCCTGGGTGTAACCTTCCGTGTCCGCCACCCGGTAGAAGCGCTCGAACATGTGCGTCTGGTTTTGCTTGGAGATACCCCTGCCGGTGTCACGCACCGAGACTTTAGTTACTTGCTGGTTCTTTTTCCGGTCCTGGGACAGTAAAGCCGAGATAAAAATCTCGCCGCCCTGCCGGTTGTACTTGATCGCGTTGGTCAGCAGGTTCAAGAGGACTTGTTTGATTTTTCCCCGGTCGCCCTCCAGTTCCATGGGCGCGCCGTCGATGTGGATGTTCACCTGGCGGTCTCTGGCCTGGGGTTGGACGACAGTCACGCTTTCTTCCAGCAGCTTCTGAATCTCGAAAGGCAGAATCTCCAGCCGGGCGCGGCCTGATTCTAAACGCGCCAGGTCCAGGAATTCGGTGGTCATCTTGCTCAAGCGATCGGTTTCCCGCTGCATGGTCAGGATGATGTCTTCACGCCGATCCTCCGGCAAATTGGGGCGCAAGAGCAGGGCCGTGCTGGCCTTCAGCGCCGCCAGCGGTGTGCGCAGTTCATGAACCAGCTCGGCGATGAAGTCGTTCTGCTGGAAGAGGCGGGCCGTCTCAATTGCGACCGCGGCCTGGGCGGCCAGCGTGGTGAGCGTATTGATGTCGTTTTCGGTGAACGGCGCATCGTCACGTTTGTTTAGCGCCTCCAGCGCGCCGATGATTTTCGTGTGGGCGCGCATCGGCACAGCCAGCATATTGCGTGTTTTGGTGCCGACGGTTTTTTCCACGTCGCCAAACCAGCGGGGTTCGTTATGGGCGTCGGGCACCAGGATAAACTCGCCGTGGGTGACGACCCATCCGGCAATGCTGCCTTCTTTCGGCACGACGATGGCGTCGCGCGCGCCGCTGCTGATATCGGTCGCGGCTTCGAAGCGCAGTTCGTCCGTCTGCGGGTCGAGCAGTAAGATTGAGGCGCTGGCGGTATCGGTCAGCTCGATTGCCGCCTGGATGATCTGGTCGAGCAGCGCATTGAGGTCAAGCGTAGAGGTCAGTTGGCGGCTGATTTCCATCAACCGTTCGTAACGGGCCATCATTTGCAGGTAGTCATGGACGGTCTCGTTACCACGAGGGGCGGCATCCTGTGTAGTCATGAACTCTACCCTTCCTTCAATACCACGGCAGCAATCTGAGGAAGCACGGTGGCCACATTCTCGTGAAACAAGATATCCGCCATCTTGTCCGCGTGCGTTTCCTCATAGTTGATGATGATTATACGGGCATTCTGTTGTTTGGCTATCACCGGCAAGTCCCCTGCCGGCGCTACTTCCAGCGAGGAACCGGCCACGAGCATCAGATCACAGCGCCGGGCCGCTTGTTGGGCCGCGAACAACTCGCGTACGGGGAGCTGTTCGCCATACAGGATCACATTGGGTTTCAGCACCCCCCCGCATTGCGGACAGATGGGGATCAGGCCATCCTCAAGAAATTGGTTGATGATGGGTTCGGCTTCGTATTCGGTATAACACGCAATGCAAGTTGCTTTCCGGAAGTGACCATGCATTTCAAAAAATACTTTGGAGCCTGCTTTTTCGTGCAACATGTCAATATTTTGCGTGATGACGGCTTTGATATCTCCGGCCTTTTCCATGGCTGCCAGGGCAAGATGAGCGGGATTCGGCTGTGCCGCCACCAATAACTTGGCCAGCGGGCGTATCCAGTCATAAAAGGCCGCGGGATGGCGATTGAAGCCAAGGATGCTGGCGATTTCAATAGCGTTTTCCGTCGCCCACAGGCCGGTGTTAGGGCTGCGAAAGTCAGGGATGCCTGATGGTGTGCTGATCCCGGCCCCGGTAAGCGCCACCGCATATTCAGCCTCTCGAATCATCCGGGCTGCGCGTTCAATGGCTTCTTCGCTCATATGGTTAACTATACGTTATAACCACAGCCCGTGCCACCACAGGGCGCTGTCCCCCCCCCCCCCATATACGACTGGGATAGCCGGCCCAGTCGGCCTGGCGCCGGGTTAGTGGACGCTGCCGTCCTGGACCCGTACGGCGACCTCCTCGGCCAGCTTAATGAGCTGGCTGGCGACGATTGCCCCTGGCTGTAGGTGGACGATCGGCAGCCCGGCCTCGCTGGCCTGGAAGGCCAATTCCGGCGCCGGTGAGATGATGGACAGCATTTCCCGGCCCAGGATTTGTTCCGCTTCCTGCCAGGATACTTGTAGACTCGAGTGCGTGCGATTGATCAGGATCACACTCACCAGCCCCTGGCCGAGGCCGCCGTCCTGCAAATCGTTCAGGATTTCGCGGGCCATATTGAGCGTGATTCGCTGCGGGTCGATGACCAGAATCACATGGCCGGATTCACGCAATAGCCGCTGGTTGACCGGGGTCAGGCCCGGCGCCAGGTCCAACACGACGTATTTTGCCAGTGCTCGCAGCTGCCGGACGATAGCCGACACGGCATCCGGGGCCATGTTGATCTGCGCCTCCTTCGGTCGTATGGAGGACAGCAGCAGCTTCATACCGGTGGAGTGGTGCACCAGTTCGCCCCCGACTACCCGGCCATTGATTTCTCCCGGCGGGCGGGTGAGTAAATTGGCCAGCCCGGTGACGCGCGTGAACCCGAGCGAGGCGCCCAAGCTTCCCTGGCCGGGCCGCAGGTCTGCCAGGATGGTTGCCTCCTTATGGGCCAGGACGGTGGCGATGTTGGCGGCCAGGGTAGTCGTGCCTACCCCGCCGCGCGTGCCAAGTACCGCCAGCAGCACGCCTTGATCGCTGGCCACGCCCTGTTTGGCTGCGCTTCTCGCCAGGACGGCTTTCACGCGGGAGGCCAGTTCTGCCGGGTGGGTGGGCTTGGTGAGGTAGTCGTCCGCACCGGCCTCGAATCCTGCCACTTTGTCATCGACCAGTGTTTTGGCGGTGAACATGATGATCGGGATATCCTGCGTTTTGGCATCCGAGCGCAGGCGGCGGCATACTTCGTAGCCGTCCATATCCGGCATCATGACATCAAGGATGATCAGGTCAGGCGGTTCGCCGATAACTTTGTTCAGGGCCTGGTTGCCGGAATTGGCGGCGGCGATTTCATAGCCTTGCCGCTGAAGCATCAGGCCAATCAGTTTTAGACTATCAATATCGTCATCTACAATCAGGATTCGTTCGGCCATAGTTGAATGGGTTCGCTAGTTAAGGTATAGGGGTCATAATTGCGGCTCAGTCTATCATGAACAAAACAGCCGTGCAACATGCGAGGTACGCTTCGTGTTTGTTTATCTTAACTGAGGCCGATGACTTGGGCGCCATTCTGGGCCACGGTGGTAACCTGCGCCGCTGCCTGGATGGACCGCTGTTCGTAAAAAGCCCTCAATGCATCGGCCGTGCGTTGAGCTGCCTCAATAGACGCGCACAAGGCACAGACGGTCGGTCCCGCGCCGCTGATGACCGTTGTCAAAGCCCCGGCCTGGCGTGCAGCCTGCTGAACCTCTGCGAGGAAAGGCATCAGGTGCGCGCGTGCCGGCTCTACGACGCGGTCGCCGCCGACAGCCCTGGCCAGCAGCGTCAGGTCGTTCTGATACAGGGCGTGAATCAACAGCCCTACCTGGGCGGTTTGATGGACCATCGTGGCCAGTGGTACCTGCTGTGGTAGGGCCGCACGGGCTTCAGCGGTAGGGACCGCTACGTCTGGCGACACTACCGCCAGGTGCAGGTCGGGCGGAGTGGGTAATTGGAATACCTCACCTGGCGTGATACCGGCCACCAGGACGATGCCGCCCAACAGCGCCGGCGCAACGTTGTCGGCGTGACGCCCGCTGACGACGGCTTCCGCTTCGACGCAGGCCGGCAGCAGTTCGACCCGGCTGAACGGTTCGCCGAGCAGGGCGTTCACCGCGACGGCCGCAGCGGCGGCGCTGGCGGCGCTGCTGCCCAGACCGCTGGCGAGTGGCAGCCCTTTTTCCAGGGTGAGCGCGATGCCTTTGTCCGGTGCTGCGGCCTGTAATACATGGTGGGCAGCCACGCAGGCCGTATTTTTGTCTGGTTCGGTGGGGAGCGCGCCGCCGTCCCCGGTGATGCCGGCCAGCGTGACCCCCTGTTTATCTGCCCATTCGACCGTCACCGTATCGCCGGGAGCGGACAGCGCCAGCCCCAAAATGTCGAAGCCCGGGCCGAGGTTCGCGACCGTGGCAGGGGCATAGGCGGTAGCTTTTTCATAAGACATATTGGTATCATCCTGTCGATATTGTTATGATGTGCTCTTATGTGAGACATTCATGATGAGGCCACGGCTGAGGCCGCGACCACAGCAACTATAGAAAATGTAGGCGGATCATGCAAAGCATACTCAAGTGCATCTCTTGTGGGATGGAATATCCCATTGACCAGCTCATCTACACCTGCGGCTCTTGCGGCGGATTGCTCGACGTGTCTCACGATCTGGAGGCGCTACGCGGGCAGGTGTCGCGCCAGTTGTTTGACCAGCGCTTGGGTACCCTGGATATCCCGCACCGCAGTGGCATCTGGCGCTACAAGGAACTGGTGTACCCGTCAGCGCCGGACGACCTGATCGTCAGCCGTCCGGAGGGGAATACCAATCTTTACGAAACGCCCGGCTTGGCTGCCTGGGCCGGGCTGGACCGGCTGTGGCTGAAACACGAAGGCGAAAATCCCACCGGGTCGTTCAAGGATCGGGGTATGACGGGCGGCGTCACGCAGGCGCGCATTCTGGGTATGCATACAGTCGCCTGTGCCTCGACCGGAAATACGTCTGCCTCGTTGGCCGCTTATGCCGCGCTGGGTGGTTTGAAGGCCGTTGTCTTTTTCCAGGAGGGGCAGGTGGCTCTGGGCAAGCTCGCGCAGGCGGTGGCCTACGGTGCTACGTGTATCCAGATTCCCGGCGACTTCGACACCGCGATGCGTCTGGTGCGCCGGGTTGCCGAGGCGTTCGGCATTTACCTGTTGAACTCGGTCAACCCCTTTCGCCTGGAAGGTCAGAAGACCATCATCTTCGAGATTCTCCAGCAGTTGCGCTGGGAAGTGCCGGATTGGGTGATCGTGCCCGGCGGCAATCTGGGCAACAGCTCCGCTTTTGGCAAAGCGCTGCAGGAGTTGCACGAACTGCGCCTGATCGACCGCCTCCCGCGAATTGCCATCATCCAGGCGCACGGCGCTAACCCGCTGCTGCGCGGCTACCGGACCGGTTTCAGCACTCACGAGCAGGTCAAGGCCCGCACCCTGGCCACGGCCATCAAGATCGGCGATCCGGTGAATTACGACAAGGCGGTTCGTACCTTGCGCTGGACCAACGGCGTCGTCGAGGACGTCACAGACCAGGAAATCCTCGATGCCAAAGCCCAGATCGATGCCAGCGGCATCGGTTGCGAGCCGGCATCGGCCTGCTCGCTGGCCGGCGCGCGCAAACTGGTGAACCTGGGGATCATCCAGCCCGGGGACAGGGTGGTCGGCATCCTGACCGGGCACGTCCTCAAGGACCCGGCTATCATCGTGGATTACCACGCCCGGCAGCTTGAAGGCATCGAATCGCGGTATGCCAATGCGCTGCTGCGCAGTGAACCCACCCTTGACGCGGTGCAGGCGTTGCTGGCCTCGGTCCAGGCAGAGGCGGTGCCGGGTTAAAGCACCCGCAGCGCCTGCTCCAGATCGTCCAGGATGTCTTCGGTGTCTTCAATGCCGATGGCAAAGCGCACCAGGTTGTCTTTGATGCCGATCTCGGCCCGTTCTTCCGCCGGCACGTCGTGGTAGGAGATGATCGCCGGCTGCTCGATCAGGCTTTCCACGCCGCCCAGGCTGGGGGCGATATACGGGATTTGCATGGCATCCACCATGCGGCTGGTCTCTAACAACGTGCCGGTGACCTCGAAGCTGACCACGCCGCCGAACCCGCTCATTTGAGCCGCAGCAATGGCATGGTCCGGGTGGCTGGCCAGGCCGGGGTACCAGACCCGCACGATCTTGGGGTGTTTTTCCAGGGATTCGGCAACCGCCTGCGCCGTCGCGTTTTGCTGCCGGATGCGCAGCGCCAGGGTTTTAAGCCCGCGCTCGATCAGGAAGGCGTTCTGCGGATCGACTATGCCGCCTAACACACCACGTGCCTCGCGGATGGCCTGGATGAATCCGCCGTTACCGACGACCACGCCGGCCAGCAAGTCATTGTGCCCGGAGAGATATTTGGTGGCGCTGTGAACCACCACGTCGATGCCCCATTCCAGGGCGCGCTGGTTGATCGGGGTGGCGAACGTGCTGTCGATCAGGGTGTGCACGTTGTGCTGCTGGCCCATGGCGGCCAGGCGTTCCAGGTCGGTCACGCGGAGGTAGGGATTGGTGGGGCTTTCGGAGACGATGAAGCGTGTCTTGCCGGGTTGGATGGCGGCTTCCATGCCGTCGTAATCGCCCACCCGTACCACGGTGGTATTTATGCCAAAGCGGCGAAGATAAGCTAGACAGAATTGACGGGTGCGACGGTAACAGTCATCGGTCATGATGATGTGACTGCCGGTGGACAGGCTGGCCAGCAGCACCGAGGTTAGCGCCGTCATCCCGGAGGAAAACAGCACGGCGTCTTCACCGCTGTCCAGGGCAGCGATTTTGCTTTCTACGGCATTGATGGTCGGGTTACCGTAGCGCCCGTATTCTTCGCGATCGGTGTCTTGCCCGTTGACGTAATCCAATAAGTGGGCGGTATTGGCAAAGGTGAAAGTCGCGGTCTGGTAAATGGGCGTTGTCAGACTGTGGCGGTCTTTACGGCGGATGGAGCCGCCGTGTACGGCGCGGGTTGAGGCGTGAGGTGCGGCTGGAGCTGCCACGAGCGTTGACGGGCGAGTGTTTTCGGTGATCTTTCGTTGAGTAAGCATGAGTAATCTCCAGGGAACAACAAGCACAGTCGATCAGGAGGAACACTCTGCGCCCACTCGCTTCAAAAAAAAGCACCCTCTCAAAACTGAGAGGGTGTCGTGGGTTTCACTTACAGACACGCTCTCATCTTACAGGCACGTGTGCCTGTAGGAATTGGCACCTTCTTGATCCGGCTGCATCACAGCCTTCACACAAGGGTTGCCGCGGTTTCATAGGGCCTGTCCCTCCACCGCTCTGGATAAGAGTGTTCCAGTCATATTCAGTTGGTAATCTGCCAAAGAGCGTAGCATAGAACAATGGTGCTGTCAAGCATCATGCTTGCCGAACGCGCACGCGGACCGTTCGTGTGTGGTGAAATGACCGGCGGGATAGCCCTGGGGCTGGCCGGTTGGATGCCATAGCCGTAATATATAATAAAAAACATAAATAATCAGATAGAAGTAACAATGAACATTGTATTCATGTAGTTTGACAAAGTGCCAACTTCAACACATACTTGTCTATACCGATTCTTGAAGCAATCGTAAATATCGAAAGGAGGTGG
>DAOUEM010000582.1:0-5210 GCA_034430555.1 Anaerolineae bacterium
CGCCCCGATAATTATCCAAGCAAGCCATCCCATCGGTTCCATGATTTGTGTTTCCTTTCGTTGTTTGCCGCGCTCGAAATTGAACGCAGTCCTGGTAAACCATACTATTCTGAGGGGAGACACGGACGACGATTCGCCCGACTCCCTCAAACGCAGCACGCCGACTGTCTAGGATGTAACCGTCCGTTTTCCACTAAACACACGGATCACGGCCAACAGCACCACTGCTCCGGTAAAAGCGACGAAGAGACTCCAGATATTGAAGCCTGTCGTACCCGGTGCACCGAACTGGCTAAACAGAAGACCACCGACAAACGCGCCAGCGATGCCCACCACGATGTCCATGAGCAGCCCTTGCTGGCGACCAGTCTTCATCACCTTGCTGGCGAGCCAACCCGCAATCGCCCCGATAATTAACCAAGCGAGCAATCCCAGCGGTTCCATGATCTGTATTTCCTCTCGTTATTTACCGCGCTCAAAATCGAACCCGGTTTCGGTGATTGTCGTTGAGACAACCGCACGAAATAGAAACGCCTCGTCGACTACGTTTTTAACTTAGCGACCCACTCGTCGATCTGCTGGTGAGCGTCTTCTTTGGCAAGGCCATACTTCTCCACTTAGCGCGAACGACTCAGCGTCAACCAGATTACCCGACCCACCAGCCATGCCAATATGGCATAGACCAGCATAGCGATCAGCGTGGTGATTTCCAGCACTGACGTCCCACCCAACGTCGGGTTTTGCAGGAGACTCGCGAACAACGCCACGAAGGGCGCCGACAGCCCGTAAATGAAACTGGCGAAACCGTTTTCTGCATTCACCCCGATCAGATACAAAATCACTCGAACCGCGAGCAGCAGTTCCAATGCGCCGAACAGGAAGTAGACGATATTGACGATGCGCGCAATGGTAGAATTCTGATTTGCCGCTGCGACGCCCCGTCTCTTTTCGCCCAAATTCACAGCCTGATTGTGTTCGATATTCCGGTCGACTTGTTCTTCGTGCCGGCTCAGTTCCTGATTGCGTAATTCGTTCCCGGTCATGATGGTCGTATCTCCTTACTCATGCGGCTGTACTGTTTGCTCTTCACGTCAGGTGAGTGACGCGCTCTTCAAAATTTCTGAGCAACTCACCGGATTTTTCTTCGAGCCGCTTCACCATCGAGCAGCCAACAAAATGCGGTTCCGAGGGGATACGGACGAGGATTCGCCCGTATCCCTTCACGCAGCACGCCTACTTTTTAGGACCTAACCAGCCGCTGTCCGCTAAGCGCGCGGATCACAACCAACAGCACCACCGCCCCGACGAAAGCAACAAAGACACTCCAGATACTGAACCCCGTCGTGCCCGCTGCGCCGACCTGGTTAAACAGAAAACCACCAACCAACGCCCCCACCATACCCACCACGGTATCGCCGACCAAACCCAGGCGACTCGGTACCACCTGGCTTGCCAACCAGCCTGCAATCGCCCCGACCACTACCCAAGCGAGCAATCCCATCGGTTCCATGATCTGTATTTCCTCTCGTTATTTACCGCGCTCAAGATCGAACACGGTTAAGGTGACCTCTACCATTCAGGCAGATACCCTGGTTACGCTATTCCACAAACCCTCAGGCCTGACGACTTACTTCACGTCCGTCTGGTTTCTCGCCCTGCGCACTGATTGGAAGACTGCCTAACAGCAGAGTCGGACTGATACCGTGCTCGGTGATAACGACCTTCGTGTTATCCCGCAGAGCGTTTTCGACCATCTCAAGTTGTTTGAGGGTCTGGGCGTTGCCGACGAAATATTTCTCCGCCGCCTCGTTCACCAGGCGGATGGCTTCCGCCTTGCCCTGGGCGACTTGGATCACAGCTTCACGTTCTCCTTCAGCGCGTTGGATGATCGCCAGTTTCTGCTGTTCAGCAGCTTCGAACTCACCCGTCGCCAGCAGTTTCATGGAACGCCGCTCTTGCTCGGCTGTTTTCTGTTTATGCATGGCTTTTTTGATATCATCGGGTGGATCGATCAAGCGGATTTCCACCTTGCTGACGGTCAGCCCCCATTCAACAGCGAAGGTATTCAGAATCCGCTGCAAATTGTTGGCGATTTTCTCACGAGCCACCAGACTCTCATCCAGCGACAATTCGCCAAACTCCTGACGCAGATTCGTCATCGCCAACTGGATGACTGCTCGCTTCCAGTTGTCGATATTATAAAAAGTACGCTTGATGCCTTCTTCATCGACGGTGGGGCGCACCCACATCACACCATCTACCGTAATTTCAACGTTGTCTTTGGTAATAACCGGTTGAGGTTCAATATCCATCGTATGTTCGCGCACATCGCGCACGCGAACGATGTGAACGATCGGGATTTGAAATCCCAGCCCAGGCATCACAAATCGGCTGTACTTACCCAGGGTTTCCTGGATGCCCCGCTCGTAAGGTTGTAGGGTAAAGACTGGTCCATGTATTATTCTCATCGTATTCTCCTTTGCGCTGCGGTTTACTCGCCAGCACTGGAAAGTAACGACCACTCAAAGATCAACTCTTGATTGTTCGGGAGCGTGGTTTGTTGCAGGAATTCCTCATAACCGGCCAGATTGATGCCGTGCAGTTCCCGCACCTGCGCCCGATACCAGCGGTCAAAAGGTAGTTTAGAGGCGATGATCTGGCCCAGCGCCCGGTCCACATCAGGAGCCTCAAGGGTCGTCACTGCCGCTGACCCAAAAGCGGTTTCCACCAGCGTCAACCGTTCACGTGTGATGCCCAGCCGCTGGCGGGATGCTTCGTACATCTGCTGTCGAGAGCCGGATAACTCCTGGCAAAACCGACGCCAGGCTTCCACCTTGCCGGCCACGATGGGGAATGTCAGAATGACGCCAGCCATCGGAATATCCTCCACAACGTTTCTCTTGCCCATGGCTCAAGCGTGCCTTCGCTCCCATGGGCTGGTAAATGTCATCGCGATCGAGATCTGGTAGGGGGCGGAGAAACGGGTCAACAAATCGGTTTTTATCCGGCAAAATCAGTTCATACGGTTTGTGCCGGGTTGCCTCAAGTGCGTTTTTGAGCTTTATAATCCAGTATAATAAGGTAGAGTCTCAAGAGCGTCACAAGGAAAATGATAGTGTCCGGCTATGTACCACCATTACAGCTTCATTTATTGGGACCGCCAGAGGTGCGTCTTGGGGAAAAGCCACTGACGTTTCCCACGCGTAAGACGCTGGCACTGCTAATCTACCTGGCGCTTGAGGGTGGCTCACAACCGCGCCAGCACCTGGCTGCTCTCTTATGGCCGGACTCAAGCCCTGAACGTAGCTACGCCTCGCTTCGCAACACCCTCGGCCATCTGCAAACCGCCCTAAGCCCAGCCCGCGATCAGGTCCAAACCTTCTACCTCTCTGTCTCTCGCCAAGCGTTGGCGCTGAATCCCGACGCCGCTGTCGACCTTGACCTGCACACGGTGGAACGCGCCTACGCCCTGGCCCGTACCGACCGTTCGAGTCGGGTGCCACCGGACAGGTTGGCTAGCTTGCCCTTGTTGCAGTCAGCCGCCGCCTGCCACCGCGGCGATTTTCTCACCGGATTTTCGCTCGGCGATGCGCCAGATTTCGACGATTGGGTGGCCACCCAGGGCGAAATCTGGCGGCGACGCCTGGGCCTGATCCTCGACTGGCTGTCCGAAATCCAGTTTGCAAGTGGCGATTTTTCCAGCGCCGCTGAGACCATCGCGCGCTGGATCGCCCTCGATACATTGAACGAAGTCGCCTATCGCCGCAAGATGCGCGCTCACTTCTCTGCCGGTGAGCGGGGTCAGGCGCTGGAAACCTATGACATGTGCCGCGCCGTTCTGGCGGCTGAGTTGAGCGTGGAGCCAGAACCAGATACGGAAGCGCTGGCGGCGCGCATTCGCAGCCAGTACCCCCGCCCACGCCCTGCGCTCCGATCAGATACTCCTGTCTCCTATCTAGAAAACCTGTTTGCCGGGCGCATCGCCGAGCAACAGGCGCTGGTGGAGCGTTACAGACGTGCCGCCGCAGGTCAGCCGCAGGTCGTGATACTGCGCGGCGAGGCTGGGATCGGTAAAACTCGTCTGGCCAGGGAGTTCTTGGCCTGGGCCAGTGCGGAAGGGACGGAAGTTTTGCATGGAGGCGCCTTTGAAAGTGGCAGCCATATGCCGTTTCAGCCACTGGTTGAAGCGCTCCGGCTGTGGCTCGACCGTGAAAACACGCCGAAGGATTTGCTGGGGGAAGCGTGGTTATCCCTGCTGAGTCAACTCTTGCCGGAATTGCGCGATCGCTATCCTGAACTGCTACCTGCGCGCCTGGGAACAAAAACAGACCGGACAAAGCTCTTCGAATCATTCGTGCGTTTAACGCTGGCCCTGGCCCATCGGGTACCTCTGGTACTGTTTGTAGACGATGTACAGTGGGCAGACAGTGCGACGTTGGACCTGCTGCAATACGCCATCCGGCGGTGGCGAGAGAGCGCCGCGCGGATAGTGTTGTTGGTCAGCCTGCGATCTGAAGCCCTGCACCCCATGGCACAGCCCTTGCAAGCAGGCCTTATCGAGTGGCTGGAACATGTGGGGCGTGAGTTAACGCCCCATCATCTCGAGCTGGAGCCGTTAGGTGAACCCGAAACCGTGCAGATGGTACTCTCAATACTGTCGCCAGCCGCTGCCGACTTCGCCGAGTGGGTGTTCCACGAAACGCGCGGGCAGCCGTTTTACTTAATGGAGACGTTGAAGGATTTGCTCGAACGTGGTGCCCTCCACCCGAAACGGCGGGCGAAAGGGGCATGGGCCTTTGAGGTTGATGCCGAACACGATTTTGGGAAAGCGGTTCGCGTCCCATCAACCGTGCGGGCCGTGATCCGCTCTCGCTTGCATCGCCTCAGCCCCAATGCATTCACCCTGTTGGCAGCCGGAGCTGTTTTAGAGCAGGGGATTACCTTCGAGCACCTGGTCATCATCTCCAACGTGGCAGAAGATATGGGATTATCCGCCCTGGACGAATTGGTCAGTAGTCGACTCTTGCTGGAAGTGACGCGGCCTGGCACCGACAGCGCCTATGCCTTCGCGAACGACATGATCCGCGATGTCGTCTATACCGAGGCCGGAGACGCGCGCCGGCGGCTTTTCCACAGGCGTGCGTTGGACGTCCTCGAAGCGGCCAAAGACTCAGCGGCTGTAATGGCCCATCACGCTCTGGCTGCCGGAC
>DAOUEM010000583.1:0-1833 GCA_034430555.1 Anaerolineae bacterium
TTGCCAATCGTCAGATTGCCGGATGGCTGAACGCCGGATAAAACGCGCTGTTTCGTTGAGCCATTGTCGAGAGTCATTTTTGCCCTTTACGTTCATGTATGCCGATAGCGGTCGCCGTCTCACCCAATGGACGTGAGCTAGACAACACAAGTACCCCCGGTAGGATTCGAACCCACGACGCACGGCTCCGAAGGCCGTCGCTCTATCCGCTGAGCTACGGGGGCACATCATCCCCTATTTTACCGGCCCTGGGTCACCCCAGCAAGCCCTGAAACGGCCATGCTTTCAACGACTGTGGTTTACCCGCCGGCCGCTAAAGGTGTGCCATTCCATATCGATCTCGCGAATGCGCGCCGCCAGGTCATCGGCCTGGTTTAGTTTACCGCTACCCAGCGCGCGCTGCGCCAGGCTCGAATATACCGTGAGTTGCGTTTGCAGCGTCGCCTCCAGGCCCAGGCCATCATGAAGAATCCGCTGCTGCCCGGCTGCATCTTCCAGCAATGCCTCCGCCTCGTCCCAGCGATCGGACAGGTGATAAACCTGAGCCAGCGTGCTGGCGGCGCGCGCCCAGCCCATCATATCTCGCTGCTGCTCCAGCAAGGACAGCGCCAGCGCCAGGTGATCTTCCGCTTCAGGCAGGCGGCCAAGTTCCAGGTACACGCGCCCCAGGACGGCCTGGGCGCGCGCCTGATTGGGCCGATCGCTGGCTGCCAGCGTTACCGCCTGCTCGGCATGAACCAGCGCCTCCTGCAAATTTCCCAGCATCAGGTGCGCGTTACAGGCCAGCGCCGCCGCGCGGGCCGTATAGGCGACCGGCTCAAGCTGCGTCAGGGAATCTTCCGGTTTTCCCAGGTCCAGGGCCAGCTGCGCCAGCTCCAGCGTGCAGCGCTCGATGCCAGGATAATCGCGCAGTTGACGGAACTCCGCCAGCGCATAATGAGCCGTCTTCTGCGCCGACTCCAGCCGCCGCTGGTAGCGATAAACCACCGTGAGTTCGACCAGGGCCTGGGCGTAATCGTGCTGCCCATTCGACTGATCGGCAAAGCGCAGCGATTCCTGCAAGTGCGGTTCGGCCAGATCGTAACGCCCCAGCCAGCGATAGGTCACACCCAGCGCGCCGTGCAGCAGCGTCAACGCCCTCCGGTGTGTTTCTCGCCGGGCCTCGGTCAACAGCGCTTCGATAACCGGCCGCCAGGTCGCCCATAGACCCTGGTGCGTGATATTCGGCCAGGCCGCTTCGAGAAGCTTTACCCGGTCGGGCACGGTTAGGCCTAACAGGTCGGCTTGTTCGATTAGGTGCAGCGCCAGTTGCGACGCATACGGTGCGCCTAACACGGCACCACTCAACCGCCGGCTGGCGGTGCGTATCCAGTGCTGTTTCTCGTGATTGCGGAGTTTCTCCTGCAGGTAAGCCCGGGCCACGCTGTGCAGGATATAACGCTCCTGGGAAGGATCCACGTCCAACAACGACAGTTGACGAAGCTGTTGGACCGCCTGAGCCGCCGTGATGGCGTCAAAGCCGCCTGCCAGCATGGCCAGGTCATGCAGGATGTGCGTGGGCGGTAGCAGCCAGGTGACCAGCCAGAACCGCATGGCCTGCTCCTCGAGTTGATTCCACGCACATTCGTACAGGTTTTGCAGCAGCGCGATCTGATCGGGCAGATGCGCCGGGAGATCATCATCGGCCAGGCTTGACTGAGGAAGCCGCGCCACCAACTTAGTAGCCACTTCCAATGCCAGGGGATTCCCGCCTGCCTGCTGCCAGATCACTTCGCGCCGCAGTGAATCAAGTGCATGTCGGAATGGCCATGTCCGTTCCATGACGGCCAATGC
>DAOUEM010000584.1:0-11721 GCA_034430555.1 Anaerolineae bacterium
GTCGGTTCCTTCGCGCAGGTAAATGCGGATCTCATCCGGGTGCAACAGTTCCATCAGCGCCTGCCCGATGATTTCCGAAACAGCTTCTTGATTGTAGGCCGTTGTAAATTGCAGCGCGGTATCTTGTAAGGAAGCCAGCGTCGCCAGCCGCGAGGCCGTCTCCTCAAACAGATACGCGTTACGGATGGCCACGGACGTCTGCCCGGCCACGGCGTCCAGGAGCCACAGGTCTGCCGACGAGTAGGCGTTCGGCTTATGGCTCTGAACGGACAGCGCGCCTACCACGTCCCCATGCGCGATCAACGGTACCAGCAGGATCGAGCGCGGAGGCTCACCACTGCCCCGTATAATCAGATCGACCGGCAATGGATCGCGGGTGACATCGCCCACGATCAGGCTCTGGCGATTGGCCAGCACCCAGCCAATGATGCCGTCATCCGGAAGTTGGGCAATCGTCTGCGTGCCGACGTATTTACCGTTATCCACCACCTCGTGGAGGTGGATCAGCCCGACTTCTCTATCGTGGAGCGCGATATAAAAACTGTCCACCTGCATCAGTTCACAGACCCGCTTACGAACGGTGGTCAGCAAGCTGCCCAGGTCCAGGTGGGAAATGGCTACACTGATGTTCTGCAGGACATTGGCACGCGTCAGTTGGGGATGCTCTGGCGAGAAACAGCTCACGAGGTATTCGTCGCGACCGGTGATGGCCGTCACCCGCACTTCGACCGGCTGCACCTCACGCTCGAACTTGAGCAGGGCCTGCCCGGGGGCATAAGGCGTATGGGGCGCTGCTGCCTGGGTGACCAACTCCTGCCACCAGGGATGCGGATCGCGATTCTCAGGCGGGCTGAGAAAGGCGGTCAGCTTATCGCCGAGCGCACCAGCATCGTCAAAATACGAAAAATCGCCGCCCAGAATCTCACCATCAGCATTGACCAGCAATGCGAGATGCAGCATGTCGCCGTCGGCTGCATCTAATTGTGAAGGCGGAAAATCATCATTGCCCATCGACACTCAACTTCACGACTCAACCATCCTTTACCCATTGCGTTCGCTGAACAACCAGCTCCAGTATCGCCAGGCCACGACCAGGCCGATGGTCACCCCGATGGCAAAAGTGGATGCATACAGCAACGACAGCTCATCGGTCGCCCCGCCGACGCTCAGCAGCCGGATGACAACGCTGCCCATCAGCAGCCCCGCCGCGATGTAAAACCAGCGGTAATGGGGCGGCATTTGGGTCACCGCGCCCAGCCGTTTGCTCAGCAATCCGGCAATGATCAGAGCCAGGGCTACCGATGCCGGCCCTGCCGCACTCAACATGGTCGATAGCGCATAACTCATGCGGTTCCCTCAGCGCCCACTGGTCATCCGGCGAAACAGGATCAGCACCAATCCCGCCAGCAGAATCCCACCGGCAAACATCAACAGGTCACTGATCGGATCACCCACCACCCGGTTAACGTTGGCACCATGCGCCACTGCCAGGCCAAATAACAGAATCGGCACAGCAAAGAAGGTGTAGTAGGTGCGCTCCTGCGCCTGGTTCTGGTAAAAACGAGCGATCAACAAGATAGTGGTCAACAGCGCCGTCAGCGGAAACCAGGCGCAAATCAGTAAGGCTTGGTTCAGATTGAGCGTATCCATCCCTGGTTTTCACTTCTCATTGGTGATACCCGGACGCCCAAACGCCTGGTTGAAGGCGTCGGCCATGCTGGGCGACGGGTTGCCACTCATGATTCCCTGCTGCCCTTCAAACTTGGCCTGCACGACCGCCCCCTGCCCGGTGATCGCGTACTGGCGGATATCCTTGGCATGGTCCGAGCCGCGCAGCTTAAAAACGAGCAGGGCTTTCCGCATCTCGCTGGCGATTTCGACGAAACGCAGCACCACGTAACTATCGACGAAAAAGGCCATGTCATTGGCAATGTTGGGATCACCGCCCAATAGCTGGGCGCTTTCACGGGTCAGCACCGCCGTTAATCCCAGGCGCTTCAGGCCATTCACGAAGGCGAACACCGCCTCGCGCAGGGCATGCCGGTCGGACGTGGTCCGCTCGAAGTGCGAGAGGCTGTCCACCAGGATACGCCGCGCCCCGATTTCCGCCGCGCGTTTTTCCAACATGCCGCCGACCTGCTTCAAGTCGGCCCGGCTGACTTCCGGGCTGGTCATGATCACGCGGAGCTTGTTGGCCGCCTCCAGCGCCCGCAGGTCCCAGCCAAAGCTGGCGGCATCCCGGTAGTACTGCTGGGGGAACTCCTCGAAGGTCAGAATCAGGCCCGGCTCATCCCATTGGGTAATGCCATGATAAATGAATTGCACGCCAATGGTGGTCTTGCCGGTGCCCGGCGCGCCTTCAACCAGATTTGCGGATTCAGGGAAGAAACCGCCCGTTAGCATCTCGTCCAAACCGGTGATACCGGTCGCCACTCGCTGCATCTTATCCCATCCCCCGAATCACATGATATATCGCCTTCACACGGAACTGTCGATCTTCGCAAGCCAGCACAAAGCGGTCGATCAAATCGCGCACTTCTTCGTCGGTCGCCAGCGTATAGACCATCAAGCCGGAAACGTCTGACGCCTGCAAGACACCGGCTTCGGTCAGTTCCAGCAAATCCCCCTGGATTGCTTCCGGGTCTCGTCCGGTGTAACGGGCGATGTTGGCTGCGGTATCGGCCGTATGAGGATTGTCATGGAAGAATCGCACCAGGTCCCACTTAATGAAGGTATTCACGCGGGTACGGAGGAATTCAAGCAGCTTGGGGTCCATATCACCCATCAAGCGCGTTGCCAGGTCATCTTGATTGCCCATCAGCGATCTTCCTTTTATCGGACGCCCGGGCCACCTACCGGGTTGACCAGGTCAAACAACCTAGCGCCGCCGGCGCCGCCGCGAACTGCGCACCGTGCCGCCCGGCTGGGTATGGCGCTGCGCCTGGTCCTCGCGGTAGTGGCAGTTTTTGTACTTCTTACCGCTGCCGCACCAGCAGAGATCGTTACGGCCCAGCTTATCCTTTTCCGTGGCACGCACCGGCTCCGGGGCTGACGTCGCCGCGCTGCCGCCCAGGCTGGTCTGGATGTTGCGCACCTGCGATACCGAGGGCTGCTCCCGCAGCTGGACGCGGAATAGATTCTGGATCGTCCGGCCTTGAATCTCGTCCTGCATGTGCTGCCAGATGCCAAACGCTTCTCGCTGGTATTCGACCAGCGGATCGCGCTGCGCCACCGCCATCAAGCCGATCCCTTCCCGCAGCACATCCAGATCGGTCAGGTGCCTGCGCCAGAAGGTGTCAATAGCATCGAGCAGGACCATACGCTCGGCCTGATGCATATGCTCGCCCAGCTCGGCTTCTTTATCAGTATAGGCTGCACGTGCCCCCTCGCGCAATTGCGCCTGGATGGCCTCCCGATCCAGCGACTCCCAGCCGTCCGCCGTGATGTGCGCCGGGACGGGGTAGAGCTTCAGGCTCTCACGGTACAGCTCCTCGAGGTCCCATTCGTCAGGATACTCACCCCTGAGATACTGCGCGCCCAGCGCCCCGATCTGCTCTTCGATGATCTTCCAGATTTGCTCGCGCGGGTTTTCCGCGTAAAGCACCTGCCGGCGCTGTCCGTAAATCACCTTACGCTGTTTATTGACGACATCATCATATTCGAGGATATGCTTGCGGATATCGAAGTTATAGCCCTCCACCCGGACCTGGGCCTGCTGGATCGTCTTGCTGATCATGCCGTGTTCGATCGGCTGGTCCTCCGGGATATCCAGGCGCTGCATCAGCCCCTTCACCCGGTCGCCGCCGAAGCGCCTCATCAGGTCGTCTTCCATCGACAGGAAAAACCGCGAGGCCCCCGGGTCGCCCTGGCGCCCGGATCGCCCGCGCAGCTGGTTGTCGATACGCCGGGCCTCATGACGCTCGGTCCCCAGCACGAACAGGCCGCCGGCGGCCAGCACTTTTTCCCGTCCGGCCAGGCATTCTGCCCGGGCTTCCTGCAGCGCCGTTGTCCACTGGGCGTCGGTCGCTTCGGTGATCTCGATGTGTTGCTTACGCAGCTTTTCACGGGCGATGCCATCCGGGTTGCCGCCCAGCAGGATGTCCACACCACGACCGGCCATGTTGGTCGCGATCGTCACCGCGCCCGGACGCCCGGCCTGGGCGATGATCGGCGCTTCACGGAAGTGCTGCTTGGCGTTAAGGACTTCGTGGGGGATGCCGGCCCGTTTGAGCAGCGCCGCCAGCCGCTCCGATGTTTCAATGGCCACGGTGCCGACCAGCACCGGCTGTCCCTGTTCGTTCAGCTCACGAATCTGGTCGACCACGGCCGCGAACTTGGCCCGCTCCGTCATAAAAACCAGGTCCTCGTGATCCAGGCGAATGACCGGCATGTGGGTAGGGATGAGGGTGACTTCCAGATCGTAGATTCGTTCGAACTCTTCGGCTTCGGTGGCGGCGGTGCCGGTCATACCGGCCAGTTTGTCGTACATGCGGAAGTAATTCTGAAAGGTGATCGTCGCCAGGGTGAGATTCTCACGGCGAACTTCCACGCCTTCCTTGGCCTCAATGCCCTGGTGCAGCCCCTCCGAAAACCGACGCCCGTGCATCAGCCGCCCAGTGAACGAATCGACGATGATGATCTCGCCGTGCTGCACGACGTAGTCCTTGTCCTTTTTGAACAGCGTAAAGGCGCGCAGCACGTTGTCCAGGTAGGGGATCATTTCGGCGTGGTCCGGGTGATAAAGCTGCTCGACGCCCAGCCAGCGCTCGATTTTTTCAATGCCGCGCTCGGTCAAAAAGACGACGCGATCTTTGATGTCAATGACGTAATCGCCGTCCGGCTCTTCGTCATCGATGCTCTGTTCGCTGCTTGGCCCCAGCTTTTTGACGATGTCCACAAACTGGCGGTAGTAATCCGAAGGCGGATCGGCCGTGCCGGATATGATCAGCGGGGTGCGGGCTTCGTCGATAAGGATGTTGTCGATCTCGTCGACGATGGCATAGTGTAGGTCCCGCTGCACCAGCCGATCCAGCGCCGGTACCATGTTATCGCGCAGGTAATCAAAGCCGAATTCGTTATTGGTGCCGTAGGTGACATCAGCAGCGTAAGCCTCGCGGCGCGGCACCGGGCGCAAATGCTGGTAGCGCTCGTCGTCGGAATTGTATTCCGGGTCATAAAGGAACGACCCCCGGCTGGGATCAACCGCCGCATTCTGGATCACCGCCGCGCTCAGCCCCAGGAAGTGATAGACCGGTCCCATCTGCTGAAGGCCGTACTTGCTCAGGTAATCGTTGGGCGTGACCAGGTGCGCGCCCTTGCCCAGCAGCCCATTGAGATAGAGTGGCAGCGTGGCCACCAGCGTTTTGCCCTCGCCCGTCTTCATCTCGGCGATCTTGCCCTGGTGCAGCACGATCCCGCCGATCATCTGCTCATCGAAATGGCGCAGGCCGATAGTCCGCACGGCGGCTTCACGCACGACCGCGAACACTTCCGGCAGCAGGTCATCGACCGTCTCACCGGCGGAGAGGCGCGCTTTGAACTCAGCCGTTTTGGCGCGCAGCTCGGCATCGCTCAAAACCTGCACCTGCGGCTCGAAGGCATTGATCTCCACCACCACCTCGCGGTGCTGCGCCAACTCACGCTCATTGGGATCGCCAAATACGGCTTTTACCACATTCTTTAACATATACCCTCACCACCAATGGCCTAACATCACCGCATCACGCGGATTCTGTGTGAAAGAAGGTTGTTTTCGCGCTAAACGCATGGCAATTATAGCATATGCACCTGGCCCACAGACCATTCGGCACATTGGAATCCCATTAATAACGCCGCCCCGCCCGGATCACAGCGGACGCACGCCGATATACAACCCGCGCCCGGTCAAGCCTTCAGAATCGTGATGGGGCTCCAGCCCGGCGATCTCAAAGGCCTCCAAGTACTGCTCGTGGGTGAACATCGCCAGTTCGTGCCGCTCCACGAAATAGTGGATGCCCTCCGGCGTCGCCACCAGGTGATGCATGTCCATCACCGATAGCATACCGTCTACCTTGCTGATGGACATCCGGCTGATTTTCAGGTCCGGCCTGTCGACGAAGCGCGCGGCCAGGTGTCCGAGCTGGTACTGATCCGGCGTCAGCCACGGCTCGACGATCACCACACCACCCGGTTCCAGGTGGCGCGCCATCGTCTCCACCGCCTGCCGCAAACGCGCCTCCTGCCGCACGTAACCAATTGCGCTGAACAGGCAGGTCACCACGTTGAAGCGGCGGCCCAGGTCGAAGTCCACCATGTCCGCCCGGTGGAAGGTGATTTCCGGATGGCGCTGTCGAGCGATAGCCAGCAGGTCGGCCTCGATATCCAGTCCTTCCACGCGATAGAGGTCGTCCAGGTAGGTCAGGTGCCGCCCGGTGCCGCAGGCGACGTCTAGCAGGGTATCGTCCTCCGACCGGCCATAAGCCTGCACCAACTCATGGACTCTGGCCGCCTCTCCGACGTAATCCTTGTCCTCATAAATAGCATCGTAAAACTCGACGGATTTTTTGAACATGCTGCCTTCTCCTGGGTTATCGTCCACCAGCCCTGCTTCACCACCATTGACGCACCTACCCCGCACCGTTACAATATACCCTCATTCGGTCGGATTTAAAGATTCAGGCGGCAAATCAACCATGCGCTATCACATCTGGACCCTCGGCTGCCAAATGAACGTGGCGGATTCCCAGCGGCTGGCCTCTGATCTGGAAAAACTTGGCCACGAAGCAGCAGAAGATTGGCAGCAGGCCGATATCTGGGTGGTCAATACCTGCGTGGTGCGCCAGTCTGCGGAAGACAAGGCTTATGGCCGCCTGAACGCCCTCAACGCCGCCAAAAAGCGCCAGCCGGACAAGATCATCGGTTTGATGGGCTGCCTGGTCGGCGTGCGTGACCCGCTGCGCCTGCGCAAATCACTCCCTTACGTAGACGTCTTCCTGCCGCCTTCGGAGCCGGCCCCCATGCTCGACTTCCTGCGGGACCGGCACACCGAAACTGAAGCCCTGGCCGCCGAAGCCGCGGCCCGCGCCGCCCGTGATACAGTCCAGGACGATGGCCTGGTGCTGCCCCTGCGCGAACGCGGCCAACTGGTCAGTGCGTATGTCCCGGTAGTCTATGGCTGTTCGCACGCATGCAGCTTCTGCATCATTCCTTTCCGGCGGGGTATCGAACGCAGCCGCAGTGTGGGCGAGATCGTTGCCGAAGTCCGCAGCCTGGCCCGCCAGGGCGTGAAAGAGATCACGCTACTGGGGCAGATCGTGGATCGCTACGGCAAGGACATCGCCGATGGCCCAGACCTGGCCGACCTGTTACACATTGTACATGAGACTGCCGAAGAAGAAGGCCTGGCACGGATACGCTTCCTGACCAGCCACCCCAACTGGATGACCGACCGGCTGCTGGATGCCGTGGCCGAATTACCCCGCGTCATGCCGCACATTGAAGTGCCGATCCAGGCCGGGGACGACGAGGTGCTGGCCCGCATGAAGCGTGGTTACACCGCCGATGACTACCGCCGCTTGATCCACCGCATCCGGACGCGCATCCCCGAGGTGGCCATCAATACAGACATCATCGTCGGTTTCCCCGGCGAGACCGACGCACAGTTCCAGCGCACCTACGACATCCTGGCAGAACTCAAGCTGGATAAGGCCCACATCGCCCGCTACAGTCCCCGCCCCCACACCCTCAGCGACCGGACCATGCCGGACGACGTTCCTCCTGATGAAAAGGAACGCCGCCGTAAAACCCTGGACGACCTGCAGCAGCGCGTCGTCGCCGAAATCAACGGCCGCTACCTGGGGGAGCAGGTGCCGGTGTTGATCGAGGAACGGCACAAGGACAAGTGGCGAGGGCGCACACCGCAGAATAAGCTCGTATTTGTCAGCAGCGAACGTGATTTGCACGGGCAGGTGGTGGACGCCGAGATCACCTGGACCGGCCCCTGGAGCTTACAGGGCCGCTTACCGGGAGAAACCACGACCAACGAGACGGTCGAAGTTATCCCACTCACCGCCGCACGTTAACCGCCCCACACACCCGCAGAAATCAGAAAAGCGCCGGGACAGTCCCTTGGCGCTTTTTCTTGCCTGAGCGACGTTTCGGCGTCAGGCAAGCGTCGGTGAAGCGCCCTGAATCGCCGGTAGAAATTGGGTCTATAGCTCAGTGGCTGGGGCTTAATCCGGGTAGGCGAGCAGGTTGGCGGTTTCAGCAGCCACCGTCATCAGCGCCAGTCCGCGAGAGGTACCCACCGGCTCCGCCACGGCCAGCAGGGTATACGCTTCCTCCGGGCTGTTGGCGAAGCGGACGCGCTTTACCGTGCTGGGATTCACACGCCGCATGGTGTCGAACAACGTCTTCACGTACAGCGGCGCTCCCAGCAGGACCATGCAGCCGCTGTTGGGGTGCCGGCCCGCCGCCAGACGCCGGCCATGCCACATCGGGCCGGCAGGAAGACCCAGGCCTTTGCGCAGGTCGACGATGCTGTCCACCGGTCGATTGACGCCGTCGATCATGGCATGGGCATGTTTGACCACCGCCTGGAGGTCGTCCCAGCTCCAGCGGCCATTCACGGTATAATAAATGATAGTATGCGCGTCATTGGCCCAATCCATGGTAATGGCCATTGTGTCCTTGCTCCTGGAATTATCACACTATCGCAGCGCACAAGCCATGCTTCTGCATTAAATATAGTATAATATAATTTTACTATCCATATACGCGATTTAACAATTTTATCACAATCCTAAGATGTTTGATTTGTCAGCTGCTTTTACAGAATTGGGTAAGTTTTGGGATAATTTTGGTATATTTTTGGGTAAAGGTGGGATGGCCGTAACAGGCCACACGGCGAACGGGTGCGACTCGCGCGAAGGCGGCGCCAAATGCTAGAATCGACCCTAGCGCCTTCAACGATCCCGCCTGGCATCACCGGTGAGTCGCCGCGTACAGCCCGGCTTCACCTGGATGGACGGCCCCGGCGGCAGCGGTCGGCGCCCCGTGGATTCTGAGGAGATTACCGTGGCTAAAATGCGCGCACAATGGCTTCGTCCCCTGCTGGTTTTACTGGCCCTCTCGTTGGGCGTGCTGGGCTGCAACCTGACGAACAGCAGCAGCAGTTCGCCGGCCGCCAGCCCGACCTTTACTTCGGCAGCCGGCACGCCGGTCCTCACGATCAGCAGCCCGAGCAACGGCGCCGAAGTCGTGCGGGGCCAGGAAGTGCTCGTCCAATCGACGGCCCAGGATACCATTGGTATCACCCGCATTGAACTGCGAGTCAACGGTTTTATCGTGAACACCGTATCATCGACGTCACCCACCGGCGACCGGCAATTCGCGGTCATCCAACCCTGGACGCCTTCCGAAGCCGGTCCGGCTACCCTGGTAGTGATTGCCTACCGTGCTTCCATCCCCAGCACGCCGGCCCAGGTCGTGGTCAATGTGCGCCAATCGGCTGCGCAGGTGACGGCCACGCTGCTGCTGCCGGCCGGCGTGACACAGCCGCCGCCAGACGATCCGACCTGCCGGGCCTTCGTCGAAGACAACGGCTTGAACTTTCGTACAGGCCCGGAGACTAACTACCCGATTATCGACGTGCTGACGCTGGGTGAACTGGCGGAAATCACCGGCAGACTGGGCGACAACAGCTGGTGGCAGGTGCGTGATGGCCTCAACCTCGGCTGGATCAGCGCGGCGTACACCAGTGAAACGGGCGATTGCAGCCTGATTCCCATCATCTTGCCGCCGCCCAGCCCCACGCCGCGGCCGGCCACCGCCACCCCGACCACCCCGCCGACCAGCACCCCGATCCCCGGTTCGCCGACTCCGACCCCCACTGCGACTCCGGCCATACCCGACCTAGTGATCAGCGCGATCACCGGGCCGGAAGTCCTGGCGCTGAATGCCAGCGGCACCGTCGGCGCGCGTTATGTCGTGACCATCCTCAACCGGGGCACAGGCAACAGCGGCCAGTTCTCGACCAGCTTCCGCCACCCGGACGGGACCATCCAGCAGCTCCCGGCCATCGTGGTGAACCTGGCGCCGGGTCAATCCGTCGATCTCGAAGTGGATGTGCTGTTTACCGCATCCGACAACTACCAGTTAGAGGCCACTGCGGACAGCGGAACGCAGGTTGCCGAATCTGATGACGGCAACAACGTCCGAACCTTAAACGTGGTCATCACCAATCAGCCGCAGTCGTAAGGGATAGCCGGCCAGCATCGGCGGCCTGGGAGCAGTTCAGAGGAGCGCCCGGGTCGCCTGCCAGGGTCAGTCAAACAGGAACGTCCATGCGTATTTTCCGCCACCAAATCACCGTGCTTGCCCTGGCGATGCTGCTCCTGGCCTCATTAGCCTGCAACCTGGTCAGCGTACCGGAATCACCGCCGCCCCCCACCGTCACTCCGCCCGCGATCAGCACGGTCCCGACCGTTAACGTGTTCTGGCCCCCCAATGGCAGTGAATTCGTGCTGCGGGAAGAAGTCACGGTTCGCGTCCAAGCGACGGACGAGGTCGGCATCACCCGCATCGAACTGCGCTCGGCCAGCGCCGTGCTGAGCAGCGTTCCCTCGCCTGACCGGGGCGGCCAGACCACCTTTGATGCTATTCTCTCCTGGCGGCCCTCGCGCAGCGGTCGGCAGGAGCTGGAAGTCGTGGCCTACCGCCGAAGCACCGCCAGCCTGCCCTTCCCGCTGACCCTGCTCATTCGGCAGCGACCGGCAGACCTGACGGCAACGCCAGTGCCGTTTGATTCGCAGAACCAGGTGGGATCACCCCAACCCAGCGCCGCCTGCCAGGTGCGGGTGGACATCGATAACCTGCGTTTTCGGGCCGGGCCGGGTACGACATACGATATTCTCGGAATCCTGGACCTTGGCGAAACTCTGTTCATCACCGGCCAGGATGCGGGCGGCAGATGGTGGCAAATCACCCGCAACGGCCAGGTCGCCTGGGTATCAGCGGACAGCAGCTACAGCACCGAACTCACCAACTGCACAGCCGCACCCGTGACCTCGCCATGACATTGACGGCGACTCGTGCCGCATATACAATGGAAACCGTCTGAACGAGTGAGGGGCCTATGATTACGCGCGTTTTATTCATTGACAGCGATGCCGAAGCTCTGGCCCGCATCAAACAAGCGCTGGAGGCAGCAGGGGACTACGAGGCCAAGGTATTTGTGACCGGGGAGGCGGCCCTGGAATACGCAGCCCTCAACCCGCCGACCGTGGCCGTGGTCTCCCTGAATGTGCAGGATATCGCCCCCGCCAGCTTGGCCGAACGGCTGCGTGCCATCCGGCCGGGACTGGTGCTGCTGCTCCGCGCCCCCACCGAAACCAGCGAGCAGGTGATCGCGGCGCTCAATCCGGAAGGCGTGCTGCACGGCAGTTATTCGGCGCGCGTGCTGCTGCCCCTGATGGAAGATGCCCTGCATCCTGAGTCGATGGACGCCGCGGACGCGCCGCCCGGCGTCTCTCCCGGCATCCGCTACCTGGACGAGGATGCCGCCGCCTTTGGCGAGATACTTGGCTCGATAGAGCCGGACGCGCATCCGCAGGAAGAAGACGATACCTTCGACGTGCTGGTCAACTCCATGCGAGCGCCAGACGACAAACCTTCTCTGCCGCAGCGCCAGCGGCTGGCGAATTGGGCCCGGGCCGCCCAGGCGGAAGCAGAAGCCGAGCAAGC
>DAOUEM010000585.1:0-3750 GCA_034430555.1 Anaerolineae bacterium
TAGATCAATCGCATGATCTTGAGTGATCACCATTTGTTGTTCGTGATGTTCCAGAAATGCATCATCCAGGGTATGAAGATGTTGGGACTAAAGGAGACAGACTACTATGAGCCATCAATGGTTTGATTTTGTCAGGGTAGATAACAGCCGCCACACGCGGCGCGCGTCCAGTTGGGACCCGCTTGGCGGCAACCGGGATCGGCTCTCGATTGTACGCGGCGAGACGCATACATTGTTGGACGTCGAAGGGCCAGGCTGCATTACGCATATCTGGTTTACGTCGCACAGCATTGAGTCGTTCTGGCTGCGAAAATTGCTGTTGAAAATGTACTGGGATGGTGAGGACGAACCAAGCGTGCTGGTTCCCATCGGCGATTTTTTCGGTGTGGGCCACGCGACCACGACCACTTATTCATCACTGCCGATGGTGATGGCTGTGCGCGATGGACACGGCCTTAACTGTTATTTTCCGATGCCGTTCAGCAGCGGCGCGCGCATCGAGGTCACGAGCGAGAACTCGACGAGTGAAATTCGCCTGTACTACAACATTGATTATGAAGTGTGGGATGAACCGCAGGACGATTTAGGGCGCTTCCACGCGTGCTGGCGGCGCGAGAATCCGACCGACGGCATCGAGGAGCCGAAGGAAATGGACGACGCCACCTATCAGCACGGCGACGTCAATCTGAGCGATGAGGGCAATTACCTGATTCTGGATGCGGAAGGCCAGGGGCAGTATGTGGGCTGCAACCTCAACATTCATTCGCTGCGCTACAGCAAGGTTGACGGTCACAACTGGTACGGCGAAGGCGACGAAATGATCTTTGTGGACGATGACAACGAAGGAGATCGCTGGCCGCCGACGCTGCACGGGACTGGCACAGAGGACTATTTCAATACGGCATGGGGGCCGAATGAGAAGTTCGATTCGCCGTTCTTTGGGCTGACGCTACCAGGCGGGCATAACTTCTCAGGCTTTATCTCGTGGTATCGCTGGCACCTGCTGGATCCGGTACGCTTCAGCCGCTCGATTCGGGTCTCAATCGAACACGGCCACGCGAACCGCCGCAGTGACGATTTTTCCAGCACGGCGTACTGGTACCAGTTGGAACCGCACAAGCCCTTTGGCATTCTGCCGATGTTGCAGCGACTCCCCCGCGCGGATTATCCGCCACTTGATCCACCTGGAGGGCAATCGTAATGTTACGCGTTGGGTGAACACGCGCTTGAGGCGCATGGTGCGCAGATCGGCGTTGCCATGCGCCCCGTCGAATCCGGCGAGGACGTGACGAACAATGTTGATCACCGGTGAGGGCCGTAAAGTCGATCCAGATCGATTGACAGCGAAACCCGGTATGTTGCTGGATCGAGTCTGATCCATTACAGGTGCCGATTACATGCTTTGTACCTGTAGCCGTGCGACTCAGATTGATTGCACCCAGCTTTGTTTCAAATTTCTTGTTGATGGCAATATGGACAAATCCCAACACGCTACAGGGAGCCTATGAAGATACATGATTTACCTTGATGCCTTGCGTTATTTTGAATGTTCTTCGATCTGTCCGTCTCTCAGATAGAGGATTGAATCAGCGTAGTCGTCAATGAGCGGATCGTGGCTGGATAGCAACAGCGTTGTCTCATTCTCGTCAACGATTTGGCGGAATAAGGAGAAAACCTTATGGGTGGTTTCACTATCCATATCGCTGGTTGGTTCATCGGCCAGGATCAGGCCTGGTTTTGTCACCAGTGCTCGTGCAATCGCAACCCGTTGCTGCTGACCGCCTGACATTTCTGACGGTCGGTGATCAGCCCATTGGTGTAGCCCAACGCGCTCTAATTGGTTGAGAATCCGCGTGCGTCGCTCGCGACGCGGGATCTGTGCAAGGCGCAGCATGATTTCGAGGTTTTCATACGCGGAAAAACTCGGTAACAGTCCCGTGGATTGAAACACAAATCCCACTTTGCGGCGTCGCCATGTGGTGCGTTCACCATCGCTCATCGCAGCCAGATCGTTACCATAGACACGAATCGATCCCCTGGTTGGTGCATCCAACCCGCCAATACAGTTCAAAAGCGTTGTTTTGCCGCTGCCGGATCGTCCTTTAAGCGCGACTAATTGCCCACTCGTGATCTGCAAATTGATCTGTCGCAGCGCATAAATAGTGTCAATTTGAGACTGATAGACGCGCTGCACATCCTGCGCGTGAATCGCGATTTCGGTCATCGATATCTCTGCCGTAACCTTCTAAACCATTTGAAGCTCGTCTCTTCTTCGGCGACTAATGGCGTGACGTGAATTTCAGCTTGCGACGACGTTTTTTCAAGGTCAGTGGCGGGCCGGATCAAAATGCCGTCATCAGTCATTTCCAAGTGCGCGCGGGTATTGAGGCCCACCTGTTCCCGCAATTCGCGAGGGATTTGCAGTCGGCCCGCCGAATCCAGTACGATCAACTCTTCGAAGTGTTCCTCATTGGTCGCGTGTTGGTCGGTTTGATGGTTTCGCCTACGTACCGTTTCAGTAGCGGTTTTGCCATCCCGGATCGCAACGACCCGCCCGACGTACCGCGCTATCTCGGGATCGTGGCTGACGATCAGAACCGTCAGGCCGAGTTCTTGATTCAGTACCTGGAAGGTTTTGTATACCTGCTCAGCGGTTACGGAGTCGAGTTCACCAGTCGGTTCATCAGCCAACAGCAGTTTGGGTTGATTGACCAGGGCCACAGCAATTGCCACGCGCTGCTGCTCACCACCGGAAAGCTGTGCCGGTTTGTGATTGCGACGATCGCCCAACCCCACCAGTTCGAGCAGATCTTCCGCCTGTTGATGGACCTCGCGTCCCACCACGCCTGCCATCGTGGCCGGCAGCTTGACATTTTCCAGCGCGGACAGGTAGGAGACCAGGTTGCGGGTGCCTTGTTGCCACACAAACCCTACCTGAAGTTGCCGGTAGTCATCCAGTTCGCGTGAGGACATCTTCAGCAGATTCTGCCCATCAACCAGTACCTTACCAGCCGAAGGCCGGACCAGCCCTCCCAACACATTCAAAAGCGTCGTTTTGCCACTCCCACTGGCTCCTACCACACCGACCAGTTCACCTTTTTGCACAGTCAGATCAAGTCCTTGTAGCGCGAGGACCTCGATATTGGCAACCTGAAAAATCTGCACCAGCCCTTCGCAGATGATGAAGCCTTGTTGTTCGCTCATCACACGCTTTCTCCCAGCTTGACTGCTTCAAAAATGCGCATCCGGCTTAACACCACCAACAAGATTGCCAGAATAGCGACGAAGGTAACCAGGAACAGAACCGTGATCTGCGTGATCTCTGACCATGCGATCTCCACCACATAAGGCGGTACCAGTTCAGAACGATCGGGACTGAATTGCAGATATGGGATGTATAGACCGCTGACGACCAACCCCAGGCCAATACCCAGCCCCAGGCCACTGACAATCAACAATCCTAACTCCCAGGCCACCGAGGCCATCATCGCGTTTTTGGAGAGGCCTACCGCACGCAGGATGCCCAGCTCGGTAATGCGGCGCTGGTAAGCAAAAAGAGTGTACAGGAAAAAGCCCAGCACTGTCACCAGCGATGACGCAATAAATCCAATGGACAGTATTCCAAATAACCCCTGTCGTTCCGGTTGAGCCTGGACACGTTCAATTCGTGCGAAGGGACCGTTAATGAAGGCGCCACCCGCGCCGCGTTCATAGACCTCTTGTCCAAACGCGGTGCGGTCAAATCCTTCA
>DAOUEM010000586.1:0-31739 GCA_034430555.1 Anaerolineae bacterium
ATTCCTTGAACTTATCTTATCTGGCCCCTGAAAGCCCCAAGACATCGCATTTTAGCAACAGGGCTGACTTTCGACAGCAACAGATTTAAGGGTTCAGAAGAGGTAATAACGGGTATCTACGATTTATGACCACCCCTCACTTAACTAAACGCAGGAGGTGGGCAGCGATTGCGCCGGCGCACTGACGCCCGGATTTGCCCCCTGCCGGGCTTCGACCTACTATGGAAGCGCTATCTCCCTTATCTGCGAGTGCGGCAAAGGATTTTGTCCATGAGCGACCTCTCCGTGTTTTTTGAGCCGCGCGGCGTGGCCGTGATCGGCGCGTCCCGCGACCCCAACAAGCTGGGGCACAACGTCGTCACCAAGCTGATCCAGTCCAAATACCCCGGCCCGATTTACCCCGTCAACCCCAAGGCCGACGAAATCCTCGGCTGGCAGGTCTACCCTACCATTCAAGCCGTGCCGGACCCGGTGGACCTGGCGCTGATCATCGTGCCGGCGCGCTTTGTCCCGGATGCGCTGGCCGCCTGCATCGAGCGCGGCATCCCGGCGGCCGTGATCCTGAGCGGCGGCTTCCGCGAAACCGGGCCGGAAGGCGCGGCGCGCGAACAGGCGCTCAAGGAGGTGCTGGCCGGGCAGGCCATCCGCGTGGTCGGCCCGAACTGCGTGGGCCTGATCAACACCGAATCGCCGCCCCTGAACGCCACCTTCCTGGAAGCCATGCCCCCCTCCGGCGATATCGGCTTCGCCTCCCATTCCGGGGCGCTGGTCGCCGCCGTGATCAACTGGGCGCGGCAGGCGGGCGTCGGCTTTTCGCGGCTGATCAGCCTGGGCAACCAGATCGACGTGAACCAGACCGACATCCTCAACGCCTTCGCCAACGACCCCACCACCAGCGTGATCACCCTCTACCTGGAAGGCGTGGATGACGGCCCGGCCTTCATCGAGGTGGCACGGCAGGTGGCGCTGAAACAGCCCATCGTGGCCATCAAGGGCGGCTCCAGCGAGGCGGGCGCGCGCGCCGTGTCCTCGCATACGGGGGCGCTGGCCGGCCGGGACGAGGCGTATTCGGCGGCCTTCCGGCGGGCGGGCGTGCTGCGGGCCAACACGCTGGCGGAGCTGTTCGACTGGGCGCGGGCGCTGGCCTGGCAGCCCCTGCCCAAGGGCAACCGCGTCGGCGTGCTGACCAACGCCGGGGGGCTGGGCATCCTGGCCACCGACGCCGTCGAACGGGCGGGGCTGAAGCTGGCCGAGCTGGCCGAGGAGACCAAGGCGTTCATGCGCGAGCGCACCCCAAAAGCGGCCAGCGTCGAGAACCCGGTGGACGTGCTGGGCGGGTCCGGCTCCGCGACCTACGGCCTGGCGATGGACGCCCTGCTGCGCGACCCGAACGTCGACGTGGTGTGCGTGATCCAGGCCCCGGCGGACTGGTTCTCCGCGCCCAGCCTGGCGGAAGTGGTGGGCGAGATCGCCAGCTACGCCAAAAAGCCGGTGCTGGCCTGCATGATGGGCCTGGCGGCAGACAGCGAAGCCTCCCGCGTGCTTAGCCGCCGTCGCATCCCCAATTACACCTTTCCGGAGGCGCTTGGCCCGGCCCTGGCGGCCATGTGGCAGCGCCGCCAGTGGCTGGACGCCCAGGGCCGCACCCAGGTGATCCCGGCGCTCAGCATGGCCGCAGAGGATGCCGTCGACCTCCTGGCCGGTAAAAGCGGGCTGCTGTCGCCGGATGACGCCGCCAACCTGATGGCGACCTACGGCATCCCCACCCCGCCGCAGCAGTTGGCCGCCACCCCCGAGGAAGCAGCCCAGGTGGCCGAGTCCATCGGCTTCCCGGTGGCGATCAAGATCGCGTCGCCGGACATCATCCACAAGATCGACGTGGGCGGTGTGGTCGTCAACCTGGACGACAGCCCCGCCGTGCAAAGCGCCGCCGCCGCCATGCTGGGCCGCGCCCGCACCGCCCGCCCGGAGGCAACTATCGAGGGCGTGCACGTCCAGCAGATGGTCACCGACGGCATCGAGTTGATCGTGGGGGTGACGCGCGATGCGCAGTTCGGGCCGCTGGTGATGACCGGGGCGGGCGGCACCGCCGTCGAACTGAAGCGCGACGTGGCCTTCGAGCTGGCCCCGCTGACCATCGTCGATGCGGCCGCCATGCTGGACCGCACGGTCGCCGGGGCGCTGCTGGGCGGCTACCGGGGCCGGCCACCCGCCGACCGGGAGGCCATCGAGGACGTGATCGTGCGGCTGGCGCAGATCGCCGCCGACCTACCGCAGATCGCCGAGATCGAGATCAACCCGGTGATCGTGCGTGCTGAGGGTAAGGGCGTGGTGGCGGTGGACGTGCGCGTGCTGGTCCAGGCAGAGGCCTGACCTGGCACAAAAAAAGACCGGGGCGCGGCGGCCCTGGTCCTGGATCACATCATTACACGGCGCGTGGTCAGGGGAGGTGCGGCGGCTCCGGCACGTCGCCAATCCCGTTCTGCTGCGCCTTCCGCAAAAAGGAGAGAAACGGGTAAGCCAGGGCGTCGGGGTCGACGTCTTTGGCTTCCAGGGCGGCACGGTTGGCCAGCTCGAAGTCCTTGTGCATGCGCTCGACCATGGCCAACTGGTTATCGGAAGGTTCCAGCGAAAAGAGCGCGATCAGCGTCGTATAATTGCCGGGCACAAAACACAGCCAGTTGCCGTTTTCCATCTCGGTGGAGCGCATCCCGGCCCGGAAGATCTCGGCGGTGGCGGAGCGGTAGCTGCTGAGCATCGGCACGATCAGGGTCGGATCGACGGCGAACTCGCCCAGCGTCTCCATCGGCACGCTGCTCTCATTGTCGTAGATGCTCATGCCCAGCGCCCTGGCCGTCAGGCGCTTCTTGATGTGATAGGTATCTTCACCTTCGCTGACCGCCTCCTGCCAGGCCTCCGGGTCGGACTCGGTGATCATCTGGGCCACGGTCATGATCTGGCGCTGGTAGCGGTCATACAGATGGTGGAACTGCGTCCGGTTAATCGCGCCGGTGGCAAAATCGGCGACGAGCCTGCTCATCTTGGCATACACGACGGCAATAAATTCCTCGCCGGCTTTGCGGGAAGTCTGGATATTCTGCTTGGCCTTTGCGGAAAGGCCCAGGTCGTCGTTCATAACGATGCCTCTGGATAAGCGGATAAGGCCATCTAAGCCCATTATACCGTAAATGGGACATGTTTTGTGAACGGGCAAGCCCGGCAATCTAAATTTTGGCTAAATTTTTTCTTAAGGCGCTGCCGGCGGCTGGAAGGTGTCCCAGTTGCTCTGGTCGCCGGCCATCATGAATATCGGCTGCCCCTCACCCTGCTCGGCCAGGTAGATGGTCGCGCCGGACTCTGCGCCCGCCTGCTGCAATTGAGCGGTGATCGGCACTTCCCACTCCGCCATGGCCCATCCCAGGCGCGCCCGAATATGACCGTTGCTGCGCCACAGGTGGCCAAAACCGCGGCGCGGCTGCTGCCACAAGCCCACCGGCCCGACGATGGACGGGTCGCGTTCCACCATGCCCTCGGACCAGGTGTCCGGGTAGCGTTCCCAGCGGGGAAGCTGGCCGTCGGTGTACAGCACGTAGATTTTCCGCTCGACGGCGATCCAGAACATGCGCCCCCGCTCGAACTCCAGGTAGACGGCGTCGGTGGTGGCCGCCGGCGCGAATGGGCAGCCGGTGACTGCTGGTTGGCTGAAGAACCAGCCATGCACGCAGGAGCCATCGGCGTTGGTCGGCGCGGTGGGGGCGGCGATCATCTCCGGCAGGATGCTGGGGGCCGGCAGCGGAGCCTGGCCCGGCACCGTCGGGAACACCGGCACGACCGGCTGGGTGGGCACCACGACCGGGGGCGGCGGGAAGGTCGGCAGCGGCGTCTGGGTGGGCGGCGGGGTCCAGCTAGGCGTCCAGGTGAAGGTGGGGGTCTGGGTGGGCGTGGCCGTGGTGGTCGGGGTGCGCGACGGCGGCAGCGTCGGCGTCACCAATGCCCGCGCCGTTTCCTCCAGGCCGGGCGGCGTGGTGGGGGGCGGCGTCGGCGTAGCGGTGTCGCTCGGCTTGACGGTCGGGGTGAGCGAGGGCAGCACGGCCACGGTGGGAATCACCGGCTGATCCTCGATCAGGACCGGCCCCGACTGCTGAAAGACCGTGCAGCCGGCCAGCAGCGCTGCCGCCAGTACGGTTGTCGCCGCCCGTCGAAAAAAAATTGGCCACACGTGATCCATCACCACCCGCCGTTCCGCCACCCTTGGCCGAAGCGTCTCCGGTTAGCCCAGCCAGGAGAAAATGTCCCAGCCGCCGCCACCCGCCGGAAGCTGGTAGGCCTTGGTATCAAGACCGGTCAGGTAAATGACCGCGCCATCCGGCCCGGCTCCATGCTGAATCTGGCCGGTATACACGTCTTCCCACTCGGTAAGCGCCCAGCCCAGCCGCTCCTGCACTTCGGGATTGTCGCGCCAGACCTGCCCAACACCGCGGCGCGGCTGCTGCCAGAGTCCCAGCGGCCCGACGATGTCCGGATCGCGTTCCACCGAACCGGGCAGCCAGGTATCCGGGTAGCTTTGCCAGTAGGGGGCCTGCCAATCCCGGTACAGAATATAGATCAGCCCTTCCGTCCCGACCCAGAAAGCGATGCCGCGCTCAAACGCCAGCACGGCGATATCCGATTCAAGGGGCGGGCCTGCCGGGCATCCCGGCTCGGGGCGAGTCGTGAAGAACCAGGCCTCCTGGCAGCCATCCGCCGGCGGCAGCGTGGCCGTGGGCCGCGGCGTGACCGTCGCGTCGACAGCCTGTGCCGGCGCCGGGGTCGAGAGGGATACCGCCGCCAGAACGACCAACAGAACCATCACCAGCAGCATTGTTTTCCCGCGCGTTATGCTGTTGGGCTGCATTGTTCTATCCTCCACCAGTCAACTCTGCCATGCTATTGTATCCTGCTCCCCCGGCGAAGCAAGACCCTTACCTGAACCGATACTCCCCGGGCGGACCGGTCGACTTCGTGTTAGGATAGGAGATAAGTACCGGACATGAGTAATGGCTAAAAAGAACGTAACGTTAAACTCTTTAACGTGTTTTTAGCATTAGATACGCCTCGTTACCTGCCAGAACAAGGATACAGCATTCATGCGCTTTGAAGATGTAGTGTTCACGATTGTCGCCGCCTATCTGATCGGGTCTTTCCCGACGGCGTATGTGATCGGACGTCTCAACAGAATCAATATCTTTGAAATCGGCAGCGGTAACATGGGCACGGCCAACGCCACCCGCGCCCTGGGCCTGAAATGGGGCCTGGTCGTGTGGGCGATCGACATCGGCAAGGGCATCATCGCCGTCTTGATCGCGCGCGCATTGCTGCACCCTCACCTGGGCTGGGCCAATACGCTGGGTGCTTTGTTCGTCGTGGTGGGGCATAACTGGTCGATTTTTGCCACGATCATCACCGGGCGCATCCGGGGCGGCAAAGGGGCGGCCACGTGGTGGGGCACTTTTTTGATGCTGGTACCCATCCCCTTTATCGCCGTGATCGCCATCGTCTTTGGCGGGATCGTCGCCCTGACGCGCTATATCTCGCTGGCGGTGCTCTCCGGCGTGACCCTGGGAGCCATCTCCATCATCATGCTGATCGTCGCCAATAACGGGCTGTCCATTGCGCCGGGCGAGACGAGCGAGATGTACCTGCTGTACGCCATCCTGGCGCTGGCCATGGTCTTTTACCGGCACCGGGAAAACATCCAGCGGCTGCTGGCCGGCACCGAGCGCCGCTTTGGCGAGAGCGTGTAACACGCCGCTCCTCGATCAATAACCGACAAGCCAGGGGCAAACACCGTCCCTGGCTTTTTTATTGGGCGGGATTCTTTGGGATAACTTGGGAATTAATTGGGAAACAGGCTTGACACAGAACAGCAGTTCGCCTATACTGGAGGCAATTACTAGAACTAATGTACGAGGAATCCCACATGATGTATGGCGACGAAGATTTCGACACCCTCTACGACCTGCTCTCTGACCGCCAGAAAGCCATCCTGAACTTCACGGAGAAATTCATCGAGGAGCAAGGTTACCCGCCCACCATCCGCGAAATCGGCGAGGCGTGTAACATCAAGTCTACCTCGGTGGTGAACTACAACCTGAACAAGCTCCGGGAGAACGGCTGGCTGGAACGGACGCCGGAGAAATCGCGCGGCATTCGCCTGCTGCGCCGCCGCGAGGAACCGCCGCTGCGCCAGGTCCAGATGACCCTGACCGACCTCAACGTGGCCCGCGTGCCGCTGGTGGGGCGCATCGTAGCCAGCGAACCGGTCATGCTGCCGGGCAGCGACTTTGGCGAGTTCTACGACCCGGACGTGGACGTGATCGAAGTCTCTCAGAACATGCTGCACGGCCTGGACTCCAGCGAGGTTTTTGCGCTGAAGGTGCAGGGCAAGTCCATGATCGACGCGCTGATCGACGACGGCGACCTGGTCATCCTGCGCAAACAGCAAACGTGCAACGACGGCGAAATGGTGGCGGTCTGGCTGCCGGAGCGGGAAGAAACCACGCTCAAGGCCTTCTACGATGAAGGCACGCGCATCCGCCTGCAGCCCCGTAATCCCAACATGGAGCCGATCTACGTCCACCCCAACAACTGCCTGATTCAGGGCAAGGTGCTGGGCGTGGTGCGGATGCTCGGTAACATGCGGGTGCAGTAACCCGCTGCCAGTTTTGACTCAACAATTGAAGCACGCTGTATTCTGGCTGTGGATACGGCGTGCTGTCGCTGCCATCCGCCGCCCGCCGGGGCAGGGCGATGGTTTCGCCACACCGCCAGCCGCTTCCCCTTGATCACCAACCGACGACCACCCCCCAAAAGATTCGGGTATTGACAGTGCTGTAAACAGGCGTATACTGTTTCTAGACTGACCGGTCAGTCTAGACTGGTCAGTCTATTGATGGATGGGTCCACTCAAGGGGGGCGTGTGATGGATCGCTTTGATTTCTGGCAGCGGTGGCTGCTGATCTCCGGCGTGATCGTGGTGGTGGGCGGCCTGGGCATCGCGCTGCTCAGCCGCACGGCCGTGTTTGACATGCTGGACCATCCCATCAACACCATCTTCTGGGGCACGGTCGACGTGCCGGCAGCCGCCAGCAGCTACCAGGGATTTATCTACGGGCTGACAGGCGCGGTGATGGCCGGGTGGGGCGTGTGCATCGCCTTCATCGCGGCCTACCCCTTCCAACGCCGCGAGCCCTGGGCCTGGGCCTGCCTGCTCGTCGGCTTGACGCTGTGGTACGTGGTGGATACGGGCTTTTCGCTTGCTTACGGCGTGGTCTTCAACGCGATCGGCAACACCGTGCTCCTGATCGCCGCCGGGCTGCCGCTGGTCCTGACGCGCCGGCACTTCACCGGCCAGGTGAATCCAGGAGAACAGGACCGATGACGGCTCCACAAGCTGCCCCACGCAATCCGCACGACCTCTGCACGTGGCGACCCGAGTCGGCCTGCGCCGATTGCGCTGCCGCCGGGCGGCTGGACTGCCGCTTCTCCTGGCGCGAACTGGCTTACTTCCTGGCAATCTTCCTGCCGTCTATGCTGCCGGCCGCCATTGGCATGGTCCAGGGCGGCTACGGCGGCTGGCTGCTGGGCTGGTTCGGCTACGCCATGTTTTTCTTTAACGGGTGGGAGACGTACATCCTGTGCCGCCACTGCCCGTATTACGCGGAGAAAGGGCTGACGCTGCACTGCATCTCCAACTACGGCTCCCTCAAGCTGTGGCCCTACAACCCGGGCCCGATGAGCCGGGTGGAAAAAGCCCAGTTCCTGGTCGGCGCTGGCCTGCTGATGCTGTTTCCGTTCCCCTTCCTGGCCGCCGCCGGGCAGTGGACCATGCTCCTGCTGACGGCGGTGGGTGTGGTCGCTTTCGCCTGGTCCACCCGCAAGGCGAAGTGTGCGCGCTGCGTCAACTTCTCCTGCCCGTTGAACACCGTGCCCAGACCCGTGGTCGACGCTTACCTGCGCCGGAACCCGGTCATGCGGGCCGCGTGGGAAGCCGCCGGCTGGGACCCTGGCGACGAACCATCAAACCAGCGCCGATAGTCCGTCGATTGCCTGGGCGGCGGAATAGACGACCATATCGCGTGTACCGGCCAAACACCCGGAGAAAAACCTGATGAGTCCGCGCATCGACCGCGAACAACGCCGCAGCGAAATCCTCGACGCCGCCCTGACCTGCTTCCTGCGCAGCGGCTACACCGGCACTTCGATGGACGACATCGTGCGGGAAAGCGGCCTGAGCAAAGGCACGCTTTACTGGCACTTCACAAACAAGCAGGAGCTGTTCCTGGCGCTGTTCGACCGGATTATCGGGCAAATGGTGGCCATGGTCGATATCCGGACCGACGGGACCGAGTCGTACGGCGACGTGCTGCAGCGCGTCATCATGGCCTTCAGTTTCTTGCTGGCCCCGGAGGCCGCCTCCGAGCTGACCGCGCCGCTCAAGTTCCTGGTGGAGCTGTGGCAGGAGGAGGCCTTCATGGCCCACTACCGGGCGGTCATGACGCCCATCGCCGCCGAGATCAGCGGATTGATCAAGGCGGGCATCGCCGCCGGGGAGTTCCGGCCGGTTGATGCGGAGGCGCTGGCCTGGGGCCTGCTGGCGCTGGGCGATGGCCTGCTGATCTACGCCGTGACCAACATGCCGGGCGACCGGCAGGGTCAGCTGGCGGTGCTGGCCGACCTGATCCTGGCCGGGATACAGGCGCCACCGCGCGCTTAAGTCCTTCACATGCCCGACCGGCGCCCTCTGTTGTTGACTCCCTGTTATCCCCCACCAATGGCCTATCTTTTTTCCATAGCATAGTGTTATAATTATGATATAATGCAGGAAACGAGCACGAATTAACGCTACGGAAACGCTTATTACCGGCAGGGCGGGGACGCACGCGGCGTTGAAACCATGCGAGTTGTGGCGAACATCACCCGCATTGTTTACACTAGGCCATCCTGATCCCCGCCGACTGCCGATGCGAAGGGGTTGTGCTTCGCCATGACGATGAAACCTGCCCGAACCGACCGCGACGCGGTAACCCACCAATACGCCACCGACGACAAGCTGGCCGTACGCTACCGGACACATGAGCGGTACACCGTGCCCAAGCTCGACTTCACCCGCTGGGTGCTGGATAACGTCACGTGGCGCGGCGACGAATGGGTGCTGGACCTGGGCGCCGGACCGGGCACCTACTTCGAAGCGGTCCAAGCGCGTATCCCCAAGGGGCGGCACTTCGCCGGGGACCTCTCCCTGGGCATGATGCGCCGCGAGCGGGAATCTCCCGCCAGCCAGGGCAGCGGCCTGGCCAACATCGACGCGCAGGATTTGCCCTTCGCCGATAACTGCTTCGACGTGGTGCTGGCCAACCACATACTGTACCACGTGCCGGACCTGCCGGCCGCCACCAGCGAGATCCGGCGGGTACTCAAGCCGGAGGGTGTGCTGCTGGCCGCTACCAACAGCATCAATAACATGCCGGAGTTCAACAACCTCTACCGCCGGGCGCTGCTCCTGCTGACCGAGTTCCGGTACAACGAAACAGAACGTCCCTCGCCCACCGACAACTTTTCCCTGGAAAACGCCTCCATGTTGTTGAGCCGGCATTTTTACGCCGTGGCGCGCTACGACATGCCCTCGGCCCTGGTCTTTCAGGAAGCCGGTCCCGTGCTCGCCTACCTGGACAGCATGCGCGACCTGCACGAACCCAAGCTGCCGGAAGGCATCACCTGGGACGCCTACATGGACGTGATCCGGCAGCAGATCATCAGCCTGCTCAGCCATTCCCGGCGGCTGGTCGTCAAGAAGCTGGCGGGCGTGCTGGTGGCCACCGATGCGGGCGGCTTCGCGGCGGATTACGTCAGCAAGCTGGCCTGACCGGCCGTCTCAACCGTTCCCCTCATGCGACATCGCTGTCTATAACCGCGTTACAGCGCGGTTCTTTTTCCCGATCGGCGGGAGAGGCGGCTCAAAACGCGGGCAGCCAGGCCGGCGCTTCTCCCGGCGCGACGACCGGGCGACCGTCGCCGCTGGCCGCGTCCAGCAGCCAGATGGCCGGCAGCGGCAGGTCCTCGGTCATCAGGTAGCGGGTGACCAGCAGGGATGCCCCATCCGGCGACCAGACCGGCGTGAGATAAATGACGTCCGGCTCTGTAGTCAGCGGGTGCGCCTCGCGGCCATCGGGGCGGATCAGCCACACCTGGTTGCCGGGTCGGCGCTGCGTGTCGTCAATGGTGCGGCGCACCACGGCGATCCAGGCCCCGTCCGGCGACCAGGCCGCGCTGCCATCTTCGATCAGCGCCTCGCCTGCCCAGGCGGCGGTCAGGTCGAGCAGTTCGCCAGTAGCCGCGTCGTAGCGCAGCAGGTGCATCAGGTAGCGCTGCCCCACCGGCCGGATGTCGGTCATCAGCAAGGCGCCGCCCGCCGGGCACCAGGTGGCCGCGCTGCCGGTCTGGGTGGGCAGGGTCACGCGGCGGCCGTCGGCCAGATTGTAGAGTTGCAGGCCGGGCGTGCCGGGCGAGAGATAGGTGAGCCACTCCCCATCCGGCGACCAGCGCGGTTCCACGCCGGGCAGCGCCCCGTCCTGGAAAACCGAGCCGGTCTCGCCCGTGAGGACGTCCAGCCACCACAGGGACCGCCCATTCCCGGCCAGCGCGGCGGCCCCGCTGAGATCGCCCCGCTCGTAAACCAGGCGCGCCCCATCCGGCGACCAGACCACACCCTGGCAGATGGCGTCGGGGCAGTCCAGCAGCATACGCCGCGCACCGCCGTCGGGGGGCACGGCCCAGATGGCGCTGCCGCCGTCTCCGTCGCCAGTGCTGTAAGCCACCGTCGTCCCGTCTGGAGAGAGGGCGTAATCCCAGATGCCGTTCGGCTCGTTCGTCAGCGGGAGACCTTCGCCACCTGCCGCCGCCACGGCGAACAACTGCCACTCGCCCCGCTCCGGGGAGGCCAGGTACAGCAGGCGGGCTTCATCCAGCGAGAAGGGGCGCAGCAGCGGGTTATCGGCCACGCCCAGCGATTCCAGCGCAGCCACCGTCGCCGACTCACCCCCCGTCCCCAGCAGACCGGCCCCGCTGGCGGCATTGACGGTCAGCACCAGGCCCAGGGCCAGCACCACCGCGGCGCTGAACACCGGCAGGGCCGGCGCGGCCCGGTTGAACCACTCCAGGCGGGAGAAAAAACTGCGGCTGCGCACCATGACGATGCCGATGGCGATCAGGATGGCGGCCAGCCCCAGGCTGAAGAACACCACCAGCGATAATCCCAGCACCAGCCGGTTGATGGCGACCGCCACCAGCAGGATGGCGATGGCATCCGGGCAGGGGACCAGGCCGCCGCTCACCCCCAGGGCCAGCAGCGAGCGCCAGTTGACGCCGCTCAGGGAGAACGCGCCATCGGGCAGCACGGCGTCGTAGTCGCGGGAGGTTATGGGCTGGTTGACGGTGATGGTGCGGGGCGCGGTCGTGCCGGTCGTGGAGACAGGCGCAGGCGCCGGTCGCGGGGTTTTTCGTCTGGCCCTGGCCCGCTGCACCGACCGCCAGCCGCGCCAGCGCCAGTAGAGCAGGCCCAGCCCCATCGCCACGATCAGCAGGCCGGAGACCATTTCCAGCAGGGGGAAGAGGGCCGTCGGCAGGAAAAAGCGCGAGGCGAACAGCGTGATCACGCCCACCGCCAGCACGGAGCCGGTGTGCGTCAGCGTGACGATCAGGCCGAGGGCGGCGGCGTGCCGCATCGTGCCGCGCGTGCCGACCAGGTAAGCGGCCACCAGCGCCTTGCCGTGCCCCGGCGTCAGGGCATGGATGGCCCCCAGCGCCAGAGCCACGCCCAGCGCCGCCAGGTAAAAAACCGGCGACAGGTCCTCCGTACTGACGAGATCGGTCAGCAGGGCGGCGGGCGTCTGGCCCTGTGGTTGGGAGACGGCGGCCCCACCCGCGGCCTCCCCGGCGGCCAGGGCGGGCGTGCCGCTGTCCCAATAGGTGCGGAAATCCTCGCTGGCCGGGCTGTCCAGCGCCACCTCCAGCCGGAGCAGGCCGTTGGTCTGGCCGGGCGCGGCGAAGGTCACCCCGTCCTCGCCGTGCACATAAAACCAGTTGACGCTGGTCGCTTCTTCCCAGCGGTTGTAGAGGATCAGATCGTGCCGGTCCTGCAAGTCGGGCGGCCAGTCGGCGTGCATGGTGATGTGGATGGGCGTATCGCCGCGCTCGAATTCGGCCAGCGACTCCGGCCAGGTGATGGCGTCCACCATCCAGCCGAGCGCGGTCGTCTCGTCGAGCACGGCGGCCATGTCCGGCAGGCGGGGCCGCGCCCACTCGATGGCTTCCGCCGGGCTGACGAAAGCATCGGCGTCGGTATCGGCTTCATCCCAGGCCAGGAAGGCCAGCAGCGCGCCCGGCGTGATCGTCCAGTCCAGCGCCAGCCCGTCCGGGCCGAGGCGCACCGTCAGCACCTGGAGGTACATGTCGGCGGGATGGGCGGCAATCGGGGGGGCAGTCGCCGGGGCGAGCAGCAGGCCGGCCAAAACCAGCAGCATCACCAGCCGTCGACGTGCGGCGGGTCGTTTCACAAAGAACTCCCGTCACCTGTTTGAACGTAGCATACAACTTCATTATACCGGGCAGCAGGGCCAGTCCGGCGCGCGGGCGATCAGGTGAAATTCCCTTGCAGCAGCCAGAGCAGGACCATGCCGATGACGATCGAGAGGATGGTGTTCCGGCGGCGCCAGGCGACGATCGCGGCGGCGATCCCGGCCAGCAGGCGGGCGTTGCCCAGCGAGATGTCCAACGCGCCCGCCGGTCGCAGCAGCTCCGGGAAAATGATGGCGGCCAGCACCACCGGCGGCACGAAACGCAGGGCGCGGATCGCGCCGGGCGGCATCGTCCGGTCGCCCATCAAGGCGATCACCGAGAGCCGCGCGCCGTAGGTCACCACCAGCATACCAAAAATCACCGGCCCGTATTCCACCGCACACCCTTTCCTACCGACTAGGACCCGAGATCGCCCGGCTGGTAATCGCGCACGCAGCGGAACCCGTACCAGTCGCTGGACTCGGCGTTGGCGGCGTGACCCGCCCGTGCCGCGGCCCGCGTCAACTGGCGGTAAAAGTCCTGCGGCGGCATCTTGCCCCCGCGCACGTCGACGTACTGGGTGGACTCGACGGCCAGCCACGGCTCGTCGCCATCCAGCAGCAGCGGGAAGAGCGGCTTGCCCTTACGCATGGCGCGGTTCAACTCGTTCTGCACCCAGGACGAGGCGAACGAGCGCGGCGACATGATCACGATGAAGGCCGCGCACGAATCCAGGTTCTCCTGGATCACGCTGGGCCAGTGGGAGCCGTAGTCGATGCGGTCGTCGATCCAGACCTGGTAGCCGTGCTGGCCCAGGACATCGGCCAGGCGGCGGGCATATTCACTGTCGGCGTGGCTGTAACTGATAAACACGTGTGACATGCGCCACACTCCTTACTAAGTAATAGTTTTCCGAGTAAATTGACCAAACCTGTCACCATATACTATAGACAGACTCGCGCCAAATTGCACCCGGACTATGCGGCATCTGCCGTGGCGGCATCTGCGGTGGCGGCGTCTGCCGTGGCCTCGGCCACCGACGCCGGGCCGATTTTTTCGCGGCTGTTTTGCGCCCGTTCCGCCAGCAGGCCCACGGTAATACCCACCGCCGACGCCACCAGCAGTCCCAGTTTATGGGGCAGGTCCGCCACCAGCACGGCTGTGATCCCGGCGGACAGGGCCGCCAACACCGCCGGGCGGTCGGTCAGCGTGGGGATCAGCAGGGCAATGAAGGTCAGGGCCAGGGTGAAGTCCAGCGACCAGGACGGGTCCACCTGCGCCCCGAGCAGCACGCCCACCATCGTGCTGAGCTGCCAACTCACCCACAGCGTCAGGCCGGCTCCCAGGAAAAACCAGTGCGCCTGGCCCTGCGCGGCAGCCTCCGGGGAATCCTGCCGGTAGTGGGTGATGGTGACAGCGTAAGCCTCGTCGGTAAGCAAAAAGGACAGCAGGTACTTCCATAATGGAGAAAGATGCCGGACGTACGGGGCCAGCGAGGCGCTGTACAGGGCATGGCGCAGGTTGACGACCAGCGTGGTCAGCACGATCACCAGGCCCGCCGCGCCGCCGCCGAACAACTTCGCCGCGATGAACTGGGCCGACCCGGCAAAAACGATGGCCGACATGCCCATGGCCACCAGCGGGGGGAGGCCGGCCTCCACCGAGACGAGGCCGTAGATCATGCCGAAGGGTGTGGTGCCGATCAGGATGGGGATTTGCGCCCGGATGCCCGCCAGAAACTGGGCGCGCCTGGAATTCACGCGGTTCATGCCTTCCCTGCCGAGGTGTATTGTCGACGCATATCGGCGAAGTTTACCTCAAATCGCCGGGTGCGCGCCGTACAACTCGCCCGAGATGGCCTGGGCACGATCGAACAGCGGGTGAAAGGGGGCGGACAGGAGGCCGGGACTAAGCCCTCGGTCCCTGGGCAGCCCGTCACAATGATCATGCTTACATAAACAGTCGATAGATAGTTCGCAGATCTCAATTCTTCAGTACAATAGTAATGTCGTGGGATGGCGAGCCTGGCAGGTGCCAGCACCGGCGCACCCCTTCGGATGGGAGATCAACATGAGACGCACGGCAGCGACCCGATTGCTGATCGCTGTGGCCTGCCTGCTGTTTATCACCGGCCTGATCCCGACGCTGATCCCGGCGGCGGCAGCGCAGGGCGACAGCCCCGCCGACGCGTTCCCGCGCGTGCTGCTGCTCAACTCCTACCACACCGGATTCGCCTGGTCCGACGAGGAAATGCGCGGCGTGTTGGCGGCCCTGCCCGATGAGGTCGAGGTCGTCGTCGAATACATGGACAGCAAGCGCCACTTCGACGAAACCTACCGGGCCTTGTATGACGACATCTTCCACCAGAAATACGATAACAGCTCCTTCGACTGCATCATCACGCTGGATAACAACGCCTTCGACTTCATGCTCGCCCACCGGCAGGAGATGTTCCCCGGCACGCCGATCGTCTTCGGCGGCCTGAACAACTTCGACGCGGCCAGCCTGGAGGGTACCACCGACATCACCGGCGTGATCGAGACGATCGACGTGGCCGGCACGGTGGCGATTGCCCTGGCCTTGCAGCCGGACACGCGGCAAATCCTGGTGATCTCGGACCACAGCACCAGCGGCCTGGTCAACCGGGCCAGCCTGGAGGCCCTGGCCGCCCAGGGCGAAATCGGGGCAGAGCTGGTCTTTCTGGACGAGGGCGAGGGCCTGACCATCGACGAACTGGTGGCGCTGGTGCGAGAAGCGCCGCCGCAGAGTATCGTGTATTTTGCCGACTTCTTCCAGGACCGGGAAGGGGTCTTCATCCGGCACGAGGACCTGCTGCCCATGCTGTCGGCGGCTTCGCCGGTGCCGATTTACGTGCACAACGAGACTTACTTCTATGGGACGATTGGCGGCCGGGTCGTCAGCGGCTACCATCACGGCCTGGCCATCGGCGAGCGCGTGTTGCGCATCCTGGCGGGGGAAGCAGCCGGGTCGATCCCGATCGAGCCGGGCCCGACCACGCCCATGTTTGATGCCGAGCAACTGGCCCGCTGGGGCATTCCCCTGTCCGGCCTGCCGGCAGACAGCCTCGTGCTCAACGCGCCGTCCTCGATCAACGAACAGCCGGCCGGGCTGATCGCCGGGCTGGCGGTCTTCGTGATCGGGCTGAGCGCCCTGGTCCTATACCTGCTGGCCAATATCGACCGCCGCCGCCGGGTTGAACAGACCCTGCGCCAGAGCGAAGCGCGCTACCGCCAGCTGGTCGAACTGGCGCCCGTCCCGATCCTGGTCCACGCCGACGAACGCGTGGTCTTCGTCAATCCGGCCGCGCTGCATACCCTGGGCGGTGTTTCGCCCGAAGATTTAGTCGGGCGGTCGATCTGGGATATCGTCCATCCTGACGACCGGGCCGCGATCCAGCCGCGGGTGAAAGCCACCTACCAATCCCGGAACAGCCAGCCAGGCCGGCTGGAAGTCCGCTTCATCCGCCACGATGGCCGGACGATCACCGTGGAAACTGTCGCCGCCAGCACCGAGTTTTGGGGGCGGCCCGCCGCCCTGGTCATGTTTGTCGATGTGACCGAACGACAGCAGGCCACCCTGGCGCAGCAGCAGCACGCCGAGCACCTGCAAATCCTGCTGGACGTGGACCGGGCCATCCTGGCCATGCAGTCCTCGGAAGAAACCGTGCAGGTCACCCTGCGCCGCATTCGCGATGTCGTGCCCTGCCTGGGCGCCGGCATCGTGCGGATCGACGTGGAGGCAGGAGAAGCCGTGCTCGCCGCCATGGATATCACCGGAGATACCGGGCTGGCCATCGGCACCCGCTTCCCGGTACAAACGTTTGTCCCGGAGATGTTCGAACTGCTGGATCAAGGCGACTACTACCTGATCGAGGACCTGTTCGTCTTTAGGGATTTGCTGCCGATCACAGAGGCCCTGGGCACAAAGGATATCCGCACCGCCTTGATCCTGCCCCTGATCTTCCAGCAGGAACTGCTCGGCTTGCTGGCGCTGGGGGCTGCCGATGCCTCGGCTTTCAACCAGGAGCAGATTCAGATCGCGCGCGAGGTGGCCGACAAGCTCGCCATCGCCACCCAACAGGCGCGCCTGCTGGAGGCCGAACAGGAACAACGCATCCTGGCAGAAGCGCTGCGCGATACGGCTGCCGCCTTGAACAGCACACTGGGCCTGGACCGGGTGCTGAGCGGCATCCTGGATTACCTCGGCCGGGTGGTGCCGCACAGCGCGGCAACCATCATGCTGAACGAAGCAGGCACGGCCCGCATCGTCGGGCGGCGCGGTTACGCCGAGCGCGGGCTGGAAAAAGCCCTGCTCTCCATGCGTTACCCGATAGCCGAAACGCCCAACCTGCAAACCATGTTCACCAACAAAACCATCCTGATCCTCCAGAACGTGCAGGACTACCCCGGCTGGGTGGTTTCGGCCTCCTCGCGCTGGATACGCGCCTACCTGGGTTCACCCATCATCCTGGAAGAGGAAGTGTTGGGCTTCCTCAACCTGGACAGTGAAATCCCGGGGTTTTTCACACCGGATCACGCCGAGCGGCTGCAAATCTTCGCCAGCCAGGCGGCCGTAGCCATCCGCAATGCCCAGCTTTACGAGGCCGAACAAAAGCGCCGTCACGTCGCCGAGACCCTGCGTCGCGCCACGGCCGTGCTTAACACCACGCTGGAGCTAGACCGGGTGCTGGACCTGATCCTCTACCAGCTGCGCGACGTGATCGCCTTCGACACCGCCTCTATTCTCCGCCTGGAACGCGATGGGCAGCTGGTCATCCTGGCCAACTACGGCTTTCCTGAGCCGGAAAAAGTGAACGGCCTGCGTTTTCCGGTCGTGCCCAAGTTCCCTAACATGCGAGTCGTCAGGGAGAAAACGCCGCTGGCCCTGGACGATGTTAAGGTCTCGTATCCCCACTTCCACGAGGAGGCGACCACCTGGGAATCGGGCAACATTCGCTCCTGGCTGGGCGTGCCGCTGCTCATCAAGGAAGCGCTTATCGGCATGATCACGCTCGACCGCGCCTCGGTCGCCCCTTATACGGAAGAAGACATCGAGCTAGCCACGGCCTTCGCCAACCAGGCGGCCATCGCCATCGAAAACGCCTCGCTGCACCAGTCCACGCGCGAGCGGGCCACCCGCCTGGAACTGGTGGCGCGCGTCGGGCGGCGGACCACTGCCATCCTGGACCTGGACGAACTGCTGCGGGAGGCGGTTCACCTGATCAGCGATGCCTTTGGTTACTTTTTTACCAACATCCTGCTGGTGGAAGGCAGCGACCTGGTGCTGCGCGCGGCCACGCTGCCCGACCTGCAGGACCAGCTAGGAAAAGTTCGGCTGCGGGTGGGCGAGGAAGGCATTACCGGCTGGGTGGCGGCCAGCGGCCAGCCTGTGATCGTGCCGGACGTGCGCCTGGACCCTCGCTATATGGCGAACTCCCCGACCGAAGCGGCCACCCGCTCGGAATTGGCCGTGCCCATCCGGCAGCGGGATGACATCCTAGGCGTGCTGAACGTGGAAAGCGACCAGGTCAACGACTTCAGCGAAGCCGACGTCTCGATGATACAGACCATCGCCGACCAGCTGGCGGTGGCCATCAATAACGCCCAGTTGTATACCCAGGTGCAGCGTCATGCTGCCGAACTGGAAGAGCGGGTGAACGAGCGCACCGCCGAACTGCACGCGGCCAATCAGCGGCTGCAGGGCCTCAGCCAGATCAAGGACGAGTTTGTCTCCAATGTGTCACACGAACTGCGCACGCCGATCTCTAACCTGAAGCTCTACCACAAGCTGCTGGACCTCAAACCGGAGCGCTCCGAGACTTACCTGATCACGCTGCAGCGTGAAACCAGGCGCCTGGAGGACCTGATCGAGGGGCTGTTGATGCTCTCCCGGCTGGACCAGGAACGGGTGCAACTCACGCTGGCCCCGGTGGACCTCAACGCCCTGGCCCAGGCCTACGTCACCGATCGCGCCCCGCTGGCCGACAGCCGGGAACTGAAGCTGTCCTTCCAGCCAACGCCGGACCTGCCGCCCGCCCGAGCCGACGAAAAACTGATCGGCCAGGTGCTCAGCGTCCTGCTGACCAACGCCTTCAACTATACGCCGGGCGGGGGCGCGGTGATCGTCAGCACATTGGTCGCGGACGCCGCCGCGGACGGCACACCAAAGCAGGTGGGGTTGAGCGTGGTGGACAACGGCCTCGGCATCCCGCAGGAGGAGCACTCGCGCATGTTCGAGCGGTTCTTCCGGGGCAAGGCCGGCCGGGATTCGAACATCTCCGGCACGGGGCTGGGGCTGGCCATCGCCCGGGAAATCGTGGACCGGCACGGCGGCCGCATCGAAGTGGAAAGCAGTGGGGTTCCCGGCAGCGGCGCGGCCTTCACCGTCTGGCTGCCGGCCATTTCCCCGGAGAAGAGGGCCGCGTAAGGCCCGGCTACCCGTCCACGGGGTGCGCGTCCGTCCACTGGCGGACCTTCTGGTTGATCAGGTCCTCGCGCTCGCCAAAAGACAGGTGCCCCGCGCCCGGCACGACATACAGCTCGGCATTGGGCAGGTGCGCGGCCAGCCACTCCGCCTGGGCCAGCGGCACGGTGCCATCCCGCGCACCGTGAATGATCAAGGTGGGCATGGCCGGCGGATGGGCGGCCACCGCCGGTCGCAGATCGGCGGCTTGGAGCACCCGCGCCGTCCCGACAATGGCGCCGTCGCCGGTGGCGCGGTACTCGGTGTAACCCTCGCGCAGCGTGGAATCACAGCGGGGATTGCCATAAAAATGCGCCGTATCGTGGATGAAGGCCCGCAGCGACTGGCGAAACACCCGGAACGAGCGCCGGCCCGGCCCCAGCGTCGCGCCGACCACGCACCGGCCCAGCGCCGGCCAGCGGCTGGCCGCCAACCACAGCCGGACCAGGCCGCGCAGATCGTGCCAGACGACAGCATTCACCAGGATCAGGCGTGAGACCAGCGCCGGGGCTTGCAGCGCCACGCCCAGCGCGATCAGGCCGCCGGTGGAATGGCCGATCAGGGTGGCCGGACGGCCGTCAATATGCTGGCGGACGGTCGCCTCGCCCAGGTCAAAAAAGTGCTGGGGCGTCCACCGTTCGTATACTGCGGCGGGGCGGCGGCGAACCTGGCCATGCCCCGGCAGGCCAGCCAGGATGACGGTCGCCTCCCCCCAGAAGAGATCCCAGTACCAGAAACGATTACCACTGCTGAGTCCATGCCAGGCGATCACCCGGTGGGCGGCGCTGTTGCTGCGCTGGAGGCACGCGATTTCCTCGGTGCCCAGCGGAGTCTCGAATGCCGTCGTGTAGGCGCGGGCCGCCGCGTCTTGGTCCTGCCCAACAAGGCCGTGTTCCATTAAACCAACTCCCAACTCTATACACGCCACCTGTAGTATAAAGCGATAATCGACTATTTAAACCCTGAAGTAGCAATTTTTATGAGAAATTTATCTCTGCTTGCGGAGAGAGCCGGGCAGCCGGGCGCGGCGATCAGGACTCCGGTGCGGACGGTGCCAGCGGCAGGTAAATGCGGAAGGTGGAACCCTGCCCCAGCTTGCTGTTCACCTCGATGCGGCCCTGGTGCCGGATGATGATCTTGTCGGCAATGGCCAGCCCCAGGCCAGCCCCACCGGCGTGGGCGCTGCGTGATCTGTCCACCCGGTAAAAACGGTCGAAGATGCGGGGCAGGTCCTCCGGGCCGATGCCGACGCCCGTATCCCGCACCTCGACCACCGCCTGCTCCGCCCGGCGGTAAGCGTGCACGCGAATGTTGCCGGACTCGGGGGTATATTGCAGGGCATTGGCGATGACGTGGTGCAGCGCCCGCTCCAGGTGATCGAGGTCGGCCATCACGGGCGGCAGGGGCGGGCCATCGGTCATCGTCAGCGACTGGTTCTTTCGTCTGGCCTGCGGTGCCAGGTCCGCCACCAGCTGTTGCAGCAGCGCCCGGAGATCGAAGGGGGCCAATTCCAGTGCCGTATCCTGGTCCAGCCGGGACAGGTTGAGCATGCTTTCCAGCAGCCCTTCCAGGTGGGCGATCTGGCCATCCAGGATGGCGAGGTAATGCTGCTGCTTGGGATCGTCGGCCAGGCGCTGCAGCAGGTAGAGGCTGAACTTGGCCGTGGTCAACGGCGTCCGCAGGTCGTGAGAGGCATCGCCGATGAACGATTGCAGCACCCGCACCCGCTGCCGCTCGACTTCCAAGGCCAGGCGCTGCCCTTCGGCCTCTTTGCGCGCGGTGATGTCACGGGCCACGGTCTGCACCGCCGGCTGCTGGAGATAAGTGAGCGGCACGGAGGCGACCTCGGCCTCGACCAGGCTGCCGTCCAGCCGCCGGATTTGCTGCTCGACGAAGGTCGTCCTGGCCGCACCGGCGGGCGCTCCGTCCAGGGGGGTAAAGCCACCCGGCGCAAAGGCCGTCACTGCGCGGCCCAGCAGCGCCTGCTCGTTAGCGGCCCCCAGCAAATGGACCCCCGCCGGATTCACAAAAACAATCCGCCCCTCACTGTGGACGAAGATGGCATCCGGCGACAGCTCCGTCAGCTGGCGATAACGCTCCTCGCTCTCGCGCAGCACTTCCTCGGCCACCTGGCGCACGGTCACATCGATCGCCACGCCGATCACGCCCTGGATTTCGCCGTCATCGCTCAGGAGCGGCGCCATCCGCGCCTCCAGCCAGGTGCCGTCCAGGTCGAACAGCGTGACGATCGTCTGGCCGGCCAGGGCCCGGCGGATGCCCACCGCAAACCCCGGCTCGGCCGCCAGCATGTCATCGGCCGAGCGGCCAACCATCCCCTGCAGGACCAGGTAACGAATGGGGGTCTGGCTTTCCACCAGGGTGATGATGCCCTGCCGATCGGTGGTAAACAGGACGACGGGCAGATTCGCCAGGAGCATGCGCTGGCGTGCCTCGGTGGCGCGCAGCGCTTCCTCCGCCTGCCGGCGTGCCGAGATCTCCAGCGTCACTTCCACCCCGCCGATAATGGCGCCTGCCGCATCACGGGCCGGGTAGCCGCGGATATACCACACCCGGCCGTCGGCTGTGCGCTGCTCGGTGCTGTGCGGCTGCCCCGTGGCGATAGCCGCCGCCACCGGGCAGTTCTGGCAGACCTCCTGGCCGGCCCCCCAGACCTCATAACAATAGCGGCCCACCAGTTCCTGGCGCGACAGCCCGGTAGATTCACAGGCCGCCTGGTTAGCCCACAGAATGCGCATGTCCCTGTCCTGGTACAGGACATGCTCCACCAGGCTGTCCAGGATCGTCTGCTTCTCTTGCTCGGTTTTACGCAGGGATAGTTCCGACTGCCGGTACGCGTCGATATCAACAGCCGTCGCCAGGGCGGCCGGCTCGCCGTGGTAAGTAATCGGGGTCAGCGTAAGGCTGATCCAGCGTGTATCGCTATTTTTCGTCCGAACCCTCACGTCAAAAGCAGCGGGCAAATCGGACTGCCCGGCCCTCAAAACCTCCAGCGCGGGCAGCAGTGGCGCGCGGTCATCCGGGTGGACCCATGAGAACGGCACCATGTCCTGGATTTCCGGGAAGGCGCAGCCGGTCAGCGCCAAAAAAGCGGGGTTGGCATACAGAATCTCGAACCGGTCACCAGGCGCGGCCCGGTCACCAGGCGCGGCGAGACGCACGATGGCCATCGCTGCCGGGCTGTGCTGGACCACCCGGCGGAAGACCGTTTCCCCCTCCGCCGGAGCCTCCGCCGGAGACGGATATGACCCGCTCAAGCGCCCCTTCAGCCACCCGGACTCTCGAATCCGGCGCCACCAGCGATGCGACTTGCTCATGCAAACACCCTTGCCGGGTCGACTCCAGGACGTGTTGGTGCTTCACCGGACCTGCCGGAGAAACCCGCTTTACGTCCCTTTCCCCTCACCCATTAAATGACAGCCTTTATATAGAGGTTGTTATTAATTTACCATTGCATCTGATTGGCGGAAACCTGACCTTTGTATTGGAAAGTGATGACGGAAAGGCCAATCAGTCGAGGTGAGATGGGCGCAAGCCATGCCAGCGCCGGAATCCTTTGCACAGGCCGGCTTGCAGGTCAAAACGGGGGATGAACGCGAAGTCCTCCTGCAGCCGGGTGGCATCCACCGCGAAGCTGAGGCGGTTGAGCACGTCCTGGCCGGTATGGCGAAGGGCCGTCTCCGGTGCGATACGCGGGAGGGTAGCCGCGATGGCGTTGATCGAGAGGTTCATGGTGACGGCGTTGATCGTCTGGCCGGTGGCGGCCGGATATGAAGTTATCGTAAATAAACGTGCAGCTTTATCGTGTCCGGGGCTGGGGAGAATCACCTGCGGCCACGCGCGCCGGTCAACCCGCGGCTTATGGCGCCAGGTCCAGGGCCAGGACAGGTCGTACCGGGTCATCCTGGACCACGACAAATCCCGCCGCCCGGAACATAACCTCCGGCCCATTCCACAGGTCCATCGCGTCGAGGTCGGCCCCACGCTTGGGGAAGGCTTCCACCCGCCGCACATCGCCGCGCCCTCGCAGGTCGGCCAGCACGCCGTCCAGCAGCGCCCGCGCCATCCCTCAGATGCGGCCAGACGCCCAACCGTTACCGCGCCCGGTCGCTTTTTTACTCAGACGGCGGGACATGGTAAGCTCTCTGGCATTGGCGCTACGAGGACGACCCGATGGCAACCCTGGAAGACGCGATCCGGCTGGCGACGGAGGATTGACAGGACGATGGCGATCACCGCACCGCTGCGTTTACGGATGGGCTGGTCGAACAGCTACCTGATTCCAGCAGCAGAGGGCGTGATCTTGATCGACGCCGGCCTTTACGGTATGGCGGGCCGGGTGATCAGGGCGCTGGCCGCGCACGGCCTGCCGCCGGACGCCATCCGCCTGATCGTGGTGACGCACGTCCACCTGGACCACGTGGGCGCGCTGCGGGCCATCGAGGAGCGGTGCGGCGCGCCGGTGATGGTGCACCAGGCCGAGGCGGACCTGCTCCGGCTGGGCAAGGTGGTGGTGCCCCACGGCACGACTCGCTACGGTAAGATCGCGACCACGGTCCTGGCCGGGCTGGCCCGCCTGACCCGGCTGCGCTTCGGCCCTTACCGGGCGGAGCACGTGGTCGGCGGCGGCGAGTCGCTGGCCGACTTCGGGCTGGCGGCGACCATCATCCACACGCCGGGGCACACGGATGGCTCGATCACGGTGTTGTGCGATAATGGAGACGCCTTCGTGGGAGACCTGGCCGCCAACCACTACCCGTTCGGCCTGGGACCGATCTACCCGCCCTTTGGCGACGACGGCGAGGCTATCTATACAAGCTGGCAGCGGCTGCTGGCGGCGGGGGCAATACGTTTATATCCGGGGCACGGCGCACCCTTCCCGGCGGCGCGGATCCGTTACGATCGCTATGATTGAACACCGAGCACTGATCCCTGATCACCAATCACTGCTTAACCGAGAGGATGCCACACCACCATGCTACAAGCACTGATCTTCGACTTTGACGGCCTGATCATCGACAGCGAAATCACCGTCCTGATGTCCTGGCAGGACCTGTACCAGGAATACGGCTACGAGCTGCCGGTGGCGGAATGGCTGCGCTGCATCGGCACGGTTTACGGGGGAGAAACCTTTGACCCGCGCGAAGACCTGGAAAAACAGTTCGGGCGGCCCATCGACTGGGCGGCGGAAGAAGCCAAGCGCTTCCAGCGGGAGATGGAGCTGGTCGAATTGCAGCCGGTCCTGCCGGGCGTGATGCGCCTGATCACCGAAGCGCGGGCCACCGGCCTCAAGCTGGCGATCGGGTCCAGCTCGCCGCACGAGTGGGTCGACGGGCACCTCAGACGGCTGGGACTGTACCACCACTTCGACGCCATCATCTGCGCGGACGACGTGTCCCAGGTCAAGCCGGAGCCAGACCTCTTCCTGCGGGCGGCGGAACAACTGGACGTGGACCCGGCAGGCTGCGTCGTGCTGGAGGATTCGCCGCATGGGGCAGTGGCGGCCCAGTTCGCCGGGATGTTCTGCGTGGTGGTACCGAACAAGCTCACCCGCCGCATGAACGTCTCCGCCGCCGGTTTGGTGGTCGATTCGCTGGCCGATATCACGCTGGCCGATTTGCAGGAAGCCGTGGCCAAACAGCGCTGAGGCCCGCTCCACGGGGCCCACCTTTCGGAGGAGAAGACCATGATGATCGAACAGGAAAAAACATTCGACGCCAAACTTACCACGCAGGTCAGGCTGAACTACCTGCTGCACCTGCCGGACGGCTACCGGGCCGACGCCGACCAGCGGTGGCCGCTGATCCTGTTTCTGCATGGGGCGGGCGAGCGGGGCGACGACCTGTCGCTGGTCAAGCTGCACGGCATCCCCAAAGTAGCGATGCTGCTGGACGAATTCCCGTTCATCGCCGTCTCGCCGCAGTGCCCGGCCCACCACTGGTGGTCGGATTACCGTTTGGTGCTGATCGGCCTGCTGGACGCCATCGCCGAAAACTACCTGGTGGACACGGACCGCGTTTACCTGACCGGGCTGAGCATGGGCGGCTTCGGGACGTGGCACCTGGCGGTGGAGCACCCGGACCGGTTCGCGGCCATCGCCCCGATCTGCGGGGGCGGCTTCTGGGCGTATAGCTTCCCGGAGCGGGTCTGTGCGATCAAGCACGTGCCGACGTGGGCCTTCCACGGGGCCAAGGACGAGGTCGTGCCGCCGCGGGAATCCGAGGTGCTGGTGGAAGCGCTGGAAGCGTGCGGTGGGGATGTCAAATTGACGATGTACCCGGACGCCGAGCATGATTCCTGGACGGAAACCTACGACGACCCCAAACTGTATTCCTGGTTCCTGTCCCATTCGCTGGCCGAGCGGGATAGCTCCTGAGGGGAACAGGTAGAGATGCCATTGTGGCAAGGCTGGGCCCGGAACGAGCACGTGCCCCTGCACTTCCTGACCAATATCCCGGATGAAGCTATCCCGGCGGCGGCGGGCGTGCCGCTGGTGATCGTGCCCGGCACCGCCGAGGCGGCGGAAGACTACGCCGATCTGCTGGAAGCCCTGGCCCCGCGCCGCTGCCTGGCTCTCAGCCTGCGCGGGCGCGGTCAGAGCGGATCGCCGCGGACGCGATACACGCTGGCCGATCACGCCGCCGACATCGCGGCCCTGGTCGATGCGCTGGTCCTACCTCCCTTCTGCCTGATGGGCTACTCGCGCGGGGTGGCCTACGCCCTGGCTTACGCCGTCCGCTGCCCGGACCGGCTGGCGGGCCTGATCGTGGGCGATTACCCGGCACGCCATCCCGCCGTCACCCCGGAGTGGGTCGAGCGCTTTGCGGCCACCACCTGCCGCGGCATCCCCGTCTCGGAGCGCCTGATGCCGCACGTGCTGGAGGGTTTGCAGCGCGAGGGTGAGGACATCCCGCTGTGGGAACTGCTGCCGGCCATCCCCTGCCCGGTGCTGATCCAGCGCGGCGGCAGGGCGGGGTCGCTGCTGCCCCTGGAGGCCGTGGAGATGTACCTGGAGCGTCTGCCCAACGCGCGAGTCGTGCGGCTGGAGGAGAGCGGCCACGCCCTGTGGGAGCCGGACTACGGCCAGTACCTGGTGAGCATCGGCGGTTTTCTGGAACGCCTGGATTCGTTGAAATAACCCGTGCCTGCCCGCGGCATAACGTGCTACAATACGCGCATCCGTATATCGTCCCGCCGGAGGTTCCCCCCTCCGGCCGTATTCATGGTCGTTGGCACCTGTATGATCGAACTGGACCTGCCCGGCATCGGCTCCCTCAAGGAGAAGCGCAGCTGCCTCAAGGGCCTGATCGCGCGCCTGCACAAAACCTTCCACGCCGCCGTGGCCGAAGTCGACCTGCACGACGTGTGGCAGTCGAGCACGCTGGGCGCGGCGGTGGTCAGCACGACGGCGCCACATGCCGAGCGCGTCCTGGAAAACATGGTCCACTGGATCGAGCAGCATCGCCCCGACGTGATGGTGGTGGATTACCACGTCGAGACGATCCATATGTGAGCAACTTGAACGCATTCCTATTGAAAGAGTGTTGGGGGGAGGGGCGTTCAATCGAACGCCTCTACGGTTTTGAAAGGACAACCACCATGATCGCCGTCATCGACTATGGCGCCAGCAACCTGCTCAGCGTAATGCATGCCATGAAGCACCTCCAGGTGGACGCGCACATCGCCCGCCACCCGGACGACCTGGCCGGCGCGGACGGCATCATCCTGCCGGGGGTGGGGGCCTTCGGGGCGGGCATGGCCCAGCTGCGCGCGGCGGGCTTCCAGGGGCCGCTCAAAGCGCTGGCGGCGGACGGCGTGCCATTGCTGGGCATCTGCCTGGGCATGCAGTTCCTGTTCGAGGTCAGCGAAGAAATGGGCGCGTTTACCGGGTTGGGCCTGCTGCCGGGACGCGTGGTGCGCTTCCCGGAGGACAGCGGCCTCAAGGTGCCGCACATGGGCTGGAACCAGCTCCACCTGCGGCGGGAGTCGCCGCTGCTGGCCGGGGTGGCGGAGGGCGGTTATGCCTACTTCGTGCACAGCTTCTACTGCGCGCCCGCCGCCGACTCCGACGTGCTGGCCCAGACCGATTACGGCGGGCCGTTCGCGTCGATCGTGGCGCGGGAGAACGTGTACGGCGCTCAGTTCCACCCGGAGAAGAGCCAGTCGGTGGGCCTGCAAATCCTGCGCAACTTTATGGAGATGGTGGAGGGCCAATCTGATGACCCAGGATAATCCCATTCGCTTGATCCTGGTCGACCCAAAACCGGCATTATGCACAGCATGGCAGAAAGCCTTTGACGAGTTGTCCAACGTCGAGATCGTCACCGGCTACTTTGAGGACCTGCCCGCCTACGATTGTTTGGTCAGCCCGGCGAATTCATTCGGCCTGATGGACGGCGGCGTCGATGCGGCAATCACCCGCTACTTTGGGGAGCAGTTGATGCGCCGCGTCCAGGATCGAATCCTTGATGAATTCCTGGGTGAGCAGCCGGTAGGCACATCGATCATCGTTGAAACCGGGCATACAGAACACCCATACCTGGCCCATTCGCCAACCATGCGGGTACCGATGGAAATCAGCCGTACCGATAACGTCTATCTTGCCATGTGGGCCATGCTACTGTCCGTCAGACGACATAATCGAGTGTCGGCGCAACGGATTTCTACGATCGCCTGTCCTGGGCTGGGTACTGGATATGGCAAAGTCCCATATCCGGAAGCAGCCTGGCAAATGGCTCTGGCCTATCATAATTTTCTGAACCCACCGCCCTCCAGCAACTGGCATATTGCCACCCACCGGCAGAACCAGGTCCGTTACGGCGGCGATATTGGCTTCAACTATCCACCTCAGGGTCATGCGGACTGACCCGGACACCATCACTATTGATTCCTGCGGCTCGACCGATTACAGTGGGGGTAACCGTCCAATTGAATGAGATAACAGCGACCCATCACATGATCATCTACCCGGCCATTGATTTACGCGGCGGCAAAGTCGTCCGGCTGCAGCAGGGCGACCCCGACCGCCAGACCATCTACAGCGACGATCCCGCCGCAGTCGCCGCCCGCTGGCTGGACGCGGGGGCCGACTGGCTGCACGTCGTCAACCTGGACGGCGCCTTCCAGGCCGCCAACGACAACCTGGCGATCCTGGCGGCGCTGGCCGGGCTGGACGTCAGCCTCCAGTTTGGGGGCGGCATCCGCTCGCTGGACGACGCCGCGCGGGCCATCGACGCGGGCGCGACGCGGGTCATCCTGGGCACGGCGGCCATCCAGAACCCGGACATGGTCGGCGCCTTCATCGCCCGCTGGGGCGTGGACCGGCTGACGGTGGCCCTGGACGCCCGGGGCGACCGCGTCGCCACACACGGCTGGCAGGAAGCTTCCGACTGGACGCCGGCGGACCTGGGACGCGAATTGGCCCGCCGCGGCGCGGTGCACGCCCTCTACACGGACGTGAGCCGCGACGGCGAGCTGGGAGGCGTTAACGTGGCGGCCACCGTCAAGTTGGCTGAGGAGACCGGCCTGCGGGTGATCGCTTCCGGCGGGGTCTCGTCGCTGCGGGACGTGATCGAGCTGTGTGAGAGCGGCAACATCGCCGGGGTGGTGCTGGGCAAGGCGCTGTACGAAGGCATCATCGACCTGGCGGAAGTGATCCGGCTCACCTGTGGGCCGGCGGGATAGACGCAGCCGGCAGAGCGCGGCGTTATTGACTTACTATTGATTTCTTGGAGGAAAACAATCATGCGCGTGGTCGTCATCGGCGGCACAGGGCACGTCGGCACTTACCTGGTGCCCCGCCTGGTCGCGGCAGGATACGAGGTGATCGTGGTCAGCCGGGGCCAGCGGACGCCATACCATCCCCATGCCGCCTGGAAAGCGGTCAAGCCGGTCCAACTGGACCGTGAAAACGAAGACCGGCAGGGCACCTTTGGCCGTAAGATCGCGGACATGGGTCCCGACATCGTCATCGATATGATCTGCTTCACGACGGAGAGCGCCAACCAGATCGTGGACGCGCTGCGCGGGCAGGTGCAGCACTTCCTGCACTGCGGCACGATCTGGATTCACGGGCCGAGCGTGGAAGTCCCCACCACCGAGGAACAGCCGCGCCGCCCGATCAGCGATTACGGGCGAAAAAAGGCGCAGATCGAAGCCTACCTGCAACACGAGGCGCGCCAGAATGGCTTCCCGGCCACCTGCCTGCACCCCGGACACATCGTGGGGCCGGGCTGGATTCCGCTCAACCCGCTGGGCAACTTCAACCCGGAGGTCTACGGGCAACTGGCGCGCGGCGAAAAGGTCGTGCTGCCCAACCTGGGCATGGAGACGGTGCACCACGTGCACGCCGACGACGTGGCCCAGGCCTTCCTGAAGGCCATGGCGAACCGCAGCACGGCCCTGGGCGAGAGCTTCCACGTGGTTTCGCCGGCGGCGGTGACGCTGCGCGGTTACGCCGAAGCCGTGGCCGGGTGGTTCGGGCAGTCGCCGCAGTTGAGCTTCGCGCCCTGGGATCGCTGGCGCGGGTCCGTGCCGCCGGAGGACGCGGAAACCACCTGGGATCACATTGCGCGCAGCCCCAATTGCAGCATCGCCAAGGCCCGCCGCCTGCTCGACTACCAGCCGCGCTACTCGTCCTTGCAGGCCCTCTACGCAGCGGTGATGTGGCTGATCGAGAACGGCCAGATCGACGTGTACGGCGATAGCGCCTGAGCGAAACATCAGCGGGCGCGATAGGCCAGACGAAGGGATTCCAGACTTGCGGGAATCCCCAAAACCGATTATAGACTTATGACGTAGGAATTACCGACTGCGTTCGGAAAGCGATAACGGAGACCGCTCATGCTAGCCAAACGAATCATCCCCTGCCTGGACGTGCTGGAAGGCCGCGTGGTGAAGGGTATCAACTTCCTGCAACTGCGCGACGCCGGCGACCCGGTCGAGCACGCCCGCGTCTACGACGCCGAAGGGGCCGACGAGTTGACCTTCCTGGACATCACGGCCAGCCACGAAGGCCGCAATACCATGCTGGACATGGTGCGGCGCGTGGCGGAAAACGTCTTCATCCCCTTCTGTGTGGGCGGCGGCATCCGCACCATTGCCGATATCCGGGCCACGCTGCTGGCCGGCGCGGACAAGGTCTCGATCAACAGCGCGGCGGTGCGCAACCCGGACCTCATCGGCGAAGGCGCGGAGAAGTTTGGCAGCCAGTGCATCGTGGTCGCCATCGACCCCAAGCGCATCGACGGCAAATGGGTGGTGCACATCAACGGCGGGCGCATCTCCACCGAGCTGGAAGCCGTCGCCTGGGCGCGCGAAGTCGAAGAGCGCGGCGCGGGTGAAATCCTGCTGACCAGCATGGACCGCGACGGCACGCAGGCCGGCTACGATATCGAGATGACACAGGCCATCGCCGAGGCGGTCGGCATCCCGGTGATCGCGTCCGGCGGGGCGGGGGCACTGGAACACTTCGAGGAGGCGCTCACCGTTGGCGGGGCAGACGCCGCGCTGGCAGCCAGCCTGTTCCACTTCCGCCAGTTATCGATCGGCGCGGTCAAGGCTTACCTGGCCGAGCACGGCGTGCCGGTCCGGCAGGTGAAAAGCGCATGACAGGACAGCGCAGACGCCGCATCCGCAACCTGTCGGTATTTGGAGTCGCCCTGCTGCTGCTGGCGACGGCGGCCTTCACCGTGTGGCTGTCCCACGACCGCGCCGTGGTCCTGACGCACCCCCCCCGCATCCCGAACACCACAACCCCGGCGGACGTGGGTCTCACTAATGCCGAGGACATCACCTTCCAGACGAGCGACGGCCTGACGCTGGCCGGCTGGTTCGTGCCGCCGGAACGCCCCAGCGGCGCGACGGTGGTGGTCCTGCACGGCCTGGGCGGCAACCGGAGCATCATCCTGCCGGTGGCGGCGCTGCTGGCCAAGCAGGGCTTCGGCGCGCTGATCTACGATGCCCGCAACCACGGCGACAGCGACGGCGCGGTCACCACGCTCGGCCTGCACGAGGTGCGCGACGTAGAAGCGGCCCTGGCCACCCTGGCGGACCGCGACTCGGTCGGCCCGGACGCGCCGATCGGGCTGCTGGGGCACTCCATGGGCGGGGCGACCGTGCTGCGGGCGACGGCGCGTATCCCGGCGGTCGACTGCGTGGTGGCCATCAGCGCCTACGCCACGGTGGAAGACAACATCAACGAGGCGGTGCAGACGCTGACCGGCCTGCCGTCCTTCCCCTTCGGCCCGCTGATCGTGTCCTTTGGGGAACAGGAAGCCGACGCCTCCCTCTACCAGGTGCGTCCCATCGACGACCTGGCGGCCATCGCGCCGCGCCCGGTGTTGTTCATCCACGGGTCGGACGATCCGCTGATCCTGGTACGCAACAGCGAGCGTATGTACGAGGCTGCCGGCGAGCCGAAGCAGCTGCTGATCATCGAGGGCGGCCAGCACGGCGACATCATCAGCGACCCGCCGCCGGAAATGGCCGCGGCCCTGGTGTCTTTCTTCGAGGCGTGCCTGGGCAGTTAACCCCGCAAGTCGATCCCCCTCAAACTTTGCATCGAAGTTTGTAAAATCTAGTGACAGGCAGGGGCGATTCGCTGAATCGCTCCTGTAACTCATGCCTCTCATTGGCAGTTTGAC